>CAYTZS010000013.1:0-51156 GCA_964442355.1 uncultured Saprospiraceae bacterium
CTTACCATCGTTAAATCGCAAGGCTTTGACTAAGCCGAAAACCCAATTCTTGAACCAGCCTGTTGCTCAAAATTTGGGATGACTCATGTTTATTGGCAAAATATGCCAGCTTATTTTATTGTCAGCAAATCGTGCATGATGTTCAGCGTTTCGAGGAGATAAACGTCCTTCTTCACGCCTTTCAGCCACTCGTCGTTGCGGGCTTTTTTGCTCTCGTCAGCATTGATGCTGGCCATGTCTGCCGAGAGGTTCTGGATGCTGGTGAGCACTTCTTTGTCGAAGAGCTTGTCGTAGCTATCATCCTCCTCGTCCAGCTTTTTGTTCTCGGCGAGATAGGTGTCGAGGTTTAAGGTATGCTCGGAGTCGTCACGCAGTTCCTTGATGCGCCTTGCACGTTGGTCAATCATCTGGAAAACCTCATTGCCACGAATCCGGGCATTCGCATTCTCCTTGATTTTCGAGAGACCATTCAGCGAATAGACCTTTTGACCAAAAGGCACTGGGTCTATCTGCGTCCATTCCATCGGAAATTCCTCTTCCTTCTCGCCAGTTTCTACGTAGAGCCAGTTGTCAGGGAGCACGATGTCCGGCGTCACGCCCTTCAGCTGCGTAGAGCCACCGTTTACCCGGAAGAATTTTTGCACCGTGAGTTTTACTTCGCCGAGTGGCTTCACTTCTGGGTTGCCACGTACCACAGCATCGAGGTCGAAGAAACGCTGCACCGTGCCCTTCCCGAAAGTGGAAGTGCCCGTACCCACGATTACGGCACGTCCGTAATCTTGTAGTGCTGCTGCCAAAATTTCAGAGGCTGAGGCGCTGAACTGGTCCACCATCACGATGAGAGCACCCGTGTACTGCACGGCAGGGTCGTCGTCAGTGAGCACCTCTGGGGTGCGTGACCTTGACTTCACCTGCACGATGGGGCCTTCTTCCACGAAGAAACCGCCCATTTTCACCACATCACGCAGCGAGCCACCGCCATTGCCACGCAGGTCGAGGATGATGCCCTGCACGTTGGCCTGCTTGAGTTTTTCCAACTCCACGGCGATGTCGTCGGCACAGCGCCGACCGTCCTTGTTGTTGAAGTCGGCGTAGAATTTGGGCAGGCGGATGTAGCCGATTTTTTCGTTCTGCGAGGACTCAATGAGCAACGATTTTGCGAAGCCCTCCTCCATTATTACGATGTCACGTTCAATGGTAATTTCTTCCGTGGCAGCTCCTTCTGCCTTCTTGATGAAGAGTGTCACTTTCGAGCCCGGTTTGCCTCGGATGAGTTGCACCACGTCGTTGATGACCATGCCCGTGAGGTCGGTCCATTCGGTGTCGCCCTCTTGTTTCACCTTCAAGATTTTGTCGTTCTCTTTCAATGCGCCTTGCTTCCAAGCTGGCCCACCCACGATGATTTCGCTCACTTTGGTGTTCTCGCCATCGGTCTGCAACCTAGCACCGATGCCCTCCAAGCGGCCCGACATGCCGATGTCGAAATTCTGCTTGTCAATGGGTTCGTAGTACTCGGTGTGCGGATCAAAAATATTGGTGAAGGCATTGAGGTACATGCTCAGGAAGTCGTTGCGCTTGCGCTTTTCGAGGCGCACGTACCAGTCATCATAAACTTTGAGTACGTCTTTGCGAGCTTCAGCTTCCAGTTCTTCGTAGGTTTTGTCCTTGAAGTCGGCATCGCCCTTTTCTTTCTTCTCCAATTTTTCAGTCAAACGGCTTAGAACCTCCCACTTCATCTGCTTGCGCCAGTATTCTTTGAGTTCTTGGTCGTTTTTGGCAAATGGTTTTTTCTCGCCATTTGTTTCTATGGTCTCATTTTGCTTGAAGTCAAAAGGCTTGTCGAGCAATTCACGGTACCAAGTCTGGGTCTTTTTGATGCCCGCTATCTGGAGTTGGGTGGCAAGGTCGAGAAACGCAAAAGTACCCTCATTGGCCTCGTTGTCCAGCTTGAGCTTCCAAGTTTCCAGCTGCTTCACATCCGCCTGTGTGAGCCAACGGCGACTACCATCAAGGCGCTCCAAGAAGAGGCCATAGACCTTCTCCGACAGGTTGTCGTTCACCTCCAGCGGCTGGTAGTGGTAGTAGTTCAAGTCAGTGAGGATGGACTGCATGAGCGTCGCCTCCTTCTGGGCTGTGTTCACGGGGAAATAGAACGCCAAGAACAAGCCTGCGGCCGCCACGAGGGTGAGCAGGAGACCTTTGTTTTTCATAATCACTTCTTTTAAGCGGTTTAAAAATGAAACTGATTGCGGGTGGTCATTCATCTTTTGAAATTGTTGTACCAAAACGAGGCTTCAAAGTTACGGGGCTATGCCCAGAATCCCAATTTGACCTACAACTTTACAATTTTGACGATGAAATGTTTGTGCCTGAACGGGCTAGGGGGCTGTTTTTAACGGCGTTTTAACCACCGATTCGTAAAGACGCATTTTTTTGAAAATGATTGCACAGAGGAAACGTATTCCCAGCAGTTTGGTGCAATTTTGCCCAAATAGCCTGCCAAACAGCAGAAGCGGTGGAGGTTTGACGGGCCAAGGGTCTTCCTTCAGTCCTTCATTGCTCCAACCATTCAATCCTTCAGAATGTCCAAGAGAAAAATCTTCAACGACCCCGTGTACGGCTTCACGAGCCTGCCATACGGCATTGTGCTCGACCTCGTTGACCATCCATATTTCCAGCGGCTGCGGCGCATCAAGCAGGTGAGCCTCACCCACTACGTGTACCCAGGGGCGCTGCACACCCGCTTCCACCATGCGTTGGGGGCGCTGCACCTCATGGGCGAGGCCATCGAAGTGCTGCGCTCAAAGGGTGTGGACATCACTGATGAGGAGGCCGAAGCCGTCAGTATCGCCATCCTGCTGCACGACATCGGTCACGGGCCGTTCTCGCATACGCTGGAGCATACGCTCATCAACGTACACCACGAGGAGCTTTCGCTGCGCTTCATGGAACGACTCAACCAGGTTTTTGATGGAAAACTGACGCTGGCCATCCGCATCTTCAAGGACGAACACCCGAAACAGTTCTTGCACCAGCTCGTGTCCGGCCAGCTCGACATGGACCGCATGGACTACCTCAACCGGGACAGCTATTTCACGGGCGTGGCCGAGGGCGTCATTGGCTTCGACCGCATCATCAAGATGCTGGCCGTACACGACGGCGAGTTGGTGGTAGAAGAAAAGGGCGTTTATTCCATCGAAAAATTCCTAATCGCACGTCGGCTGATGTACTGGCAGGTTTATCTGCACAAAACTGTGCTAGCAGCTGAGCAAATGTTGATAAAAACCCTACAACGGGCCAAGTACCTCGCCATGCAGGGCGAGCAACTAGACGTGCCAAAAAGCCTCGCTTTTTTCCTCTACCAAGATATTTCATTGGAAAAATTCGACGCCAACCTGGAGGAGATGCTTGGCCACTTCGCCCGCCTCGACGACTACGACATCTTCGCTGCGCTGAAGAGCTTCTCCGACCACTCCGACCCACTACTGGCCTACCTTGCCGAGAGCATCATCGGTCGCCGTATTTTCAAGATTGAACTAAAAAACCTGCCCTTCGAGCGGGAATACGTGGAGCAGGTGAAAGGTCGGGTACTGCAACATTTCCAGCACTTCCCCGAAGGCTACCTCGACTACCTCGTGATGGAGGGCGACCAAACCAACCACGCCTACAACACCGCCAAGGACGAAATCAAAATCTTGTACAAAGACGGTTCGGTGCTACCCATTTCGCAGGTGACGGATTTTGGACTTCAAACTAACGTTTCAAGGAAGTTCTATCTGTGTTACCCGAAGGGGCTTAGCTGACAAATCCACTTTTGTAGAACTAGAAAAGGCTCCTTAACATGAAAAGGCCGCAACAGAACAACTGGTGTCCTGATGCGGCCTTTTTCACTGGAAAGCTCAAGCTAAATTAAGCAGCGCTCCTGTCTTTCCGAATCTTGTTCAGTGCAGAACCCGCTTTCACCCAGGCAATCTGCTGCTTGTTGTAGGTGTGCTTCACCTCGAAGCTCTCTTCCGTTCCGTCGGCGTGTTTCAGCACGATGGTCAGGTTCTTGCCCGGTGACAGTGTTCCTTTGATGTCAATTTTGTCGTCCTGACGGATTTTGTCGTAGTCGGCATTGTTCACAAACGTGAGCGCCAACATAC
This sequence comes from uncultured Saprospiraceae bacterium, assembly GCA_964442355.1. GTDB lineage: Bacteria > Bacteroidota > Bacteroidia > Chitinophagales > Saprospiraceae > UBA6168. The sequence goes on from CAYTZS010000013.1 coordinate 4,146, forward strand.
CCTGTTTTTTCAGGTTCGTCTCGTGGATGCGGGCGAACGACTTCACGATGACCGCCTTCACGCCGAGGTAGCGAGGCTCCATCGCAGCATGTTCCCGGCTGCTGCCTTCTCCGTAGTTTTCTTCACCAAAAACGATGGTGCTCACACCAGCCGCCTTGTATGCACGGGCGCTGTCTGGCACAGCCATGAACTTTGCCTTCGTGCCACGCTTGCCGTAGTTGGCCACGCTGTTGGCTTGGTCGTTGAAGTAGTTCGTGGCACCGATGAGGCAGTTGTTGGAAATGTTTTCCAAGTGGCCACGGAACTCCAGCCAAGGCCCGGCCATCGAGATGTGGTCGGTGGTGCATTTGCCTTTCGCCTTGATGAGGATGCGCATGTTGCGGAGCTGCTTCGTCGTGATCGGCTCGAACGGCGTCAGCAATTGCAGGCGGTTTGAGGTCGGGCTGACGTGTACCTGCACCTTGCTGCCATCAGCAGCAGGGGCTTGGAAGCCAGCGTCTTTTACGTCAAAACCTTTTGGTGGCAGCTCAACGCCCGTTGGTGGGTCGAGCTTCACGGCTTGGCCTTCCTCGTTGATGAGCGAATCGGTCAACGGGTTGAAGGTCAGGTCTCCGGCTATTGCCAACGCGGTCACGATCTCGGGACTGGCCACGAAGCCGTGCGTGTTCGGGTTGCCGTCGTTGCGCTTCGAGAAGTTGCGGTTGAACGACGTGATGATGCTGTTCTTCCGGTTCGGGTCGGTGGTGTGGCGCTGCCACTGGCCGATGCAGGGGCCGCAAGCATTGGCCAGCACCACGCCGCCCATTTGCTCGAAAGCCTCCAACTGCCCGTCACGGGCCACGGTGTAGCGGATCTGCTCCGAACCCGGCGTCACGGTGAACTCCGATTTCACCTTCAGTTTCTTAGCAACCGCCTGACGAGCCAGCGAGGCTGCACGATCGAGGTCTTCGTAGCTGGAGTTGGTGCAGGAGCCGATGAGGCCTACTTCCAGCTTCGCCGGGTAGCCGTTGTCCTTGACAGCTTGCGCAAATTTGGAGATTGGCCAAGCCAAATCCGGCGTGTAAGGGCCGTTCACATGCGGCTCCAGCGTCGAGAGGTCAATCTCAATGACTTGGTCGAAGTATTTCTCTGGGTTGGCGTAGCACTCGGGGTCTCCCGTGAGGTGCTTCGCAATGCCGTCGGCCAAGGCAGCTACTTCGGCACGGCCAGTGGCCCGGAGGTAGCGGCCCATTGCCTCGTCATAACCAAATGTGGAAGTCGTTGCACCGATTTCAGCGCCCATGTTGCAGATGGTGCCTTTGCCTGTGCAGGAGAGCCCCCGTGCGCCCTCGCCGAAGTACTCGACGATGGCCCCGGTGCCGCCCTTCACGGTCAGGATACCTGCCACTTTCAGGATAACGTCCTTGGCGCTTGTCCAACCGCTCATCTTGCCCGTGAGCTTCACGCCGATGAGCTTAGGCATCTTTAGTTCCCAAGGCATGCCCACCATCACGTCCACCGCATCGGCACCGCCGACGCCGATGGCTACCATGCCGAGGCCGCCTGCATTGGGGGTGTGGGAGTCCGTGCCAATCATCATCGCACCGGGGAAGGCGTAGTTTTCGAGCACTATCTGGTGGATGATACCAGCGCCCGGCTTCCAGAACCCGATGCCGTACTTGTTGGAAATAGAGGCGAGGAAGTCGAACACTTCCTTGTTTTTGTCCAGTGAATCGGCGAGGTCGGTCTTGGCACCGTCTTTTGCCAGAATCAAGTGGTCACAGTGGACGGTGCTGGGCACAGCGGTCTTCGTCTTGCCACACATGTCGAACTGGAGCAGGGCCATCTGCGCTGTGGCGTCCTGCATGGCCACCCGGTCGGGGGCAAAGAAGACGTAATCAGCGCCCCGCTTGTATTCTTTCAGCGGCGATTCGGGGTGCAGGTGCGAATAGAGGATTTTGTCGGCCAAGGTCATCGGGCGGCCCAGTTTTTTGCGGGCTTTCTTCAGTTTCTCTGGCAGCTCGGCGTAGAGCTTTTGTATCAAATCGAGGTCGAAAACCATGATGTTACGATTTTGATTTTGGTAAAGAATAGATGTGAAAGGCTTTTTTTTGGGCTCGCAAAGGTAGTTGATTCCGAGAGACAAACGGTGTATTTCCAATGCCAAAAAAAGGGTTTTTCTTATCGCATTAAGCTTTGCATTACCGATTTTGGCCTCCGGTGATTTGTTTTGTTATCTCTTTCAATTGTTTAAATGGCATGGTCGCCAAGGTTTCTTTCATGTCCTTTGCAGGTTCTTTCTGAGTTAGGTTGTTCAGGGGATGGTCTGGCGATAAGTGTTGGTCCTTGTCGGGTGTGAACAAAACCAAGTCACTGGGTTCGCAAACCAAAGTCCTGCAAAGCACCTCGATGTGGTCCAAACGGAAGGATCTTGTCTTGCTGTTCAAGATTGTATGTGCGGCTTGTGACGATAGTCCTGCTTTTACCAAGAATGTGTAGGGTCTGTCAATGCCACGAGCTGCAAAAATTGGCTTCAAGTTGAGCGATAACATGATGATTGTTTTAGAAATTATTGATTTTTTTGTCAATACTGCTAAATAGTATTTGTAAAATGCTAAATAGTTTGCCAAAACTAATAATTAAGTTACTAGAAAGAACAAATACTGTTCAAGTTTCAACAAATACTATTCTATTTTCAACAAATAGTATTTGAAAAACAACAAATAGTATTCAAACACTAACAAATATTTTATCAAAACTAATAATTAAGTTTCAATAAATCCAAAATGTTTTGCCAAAAGAAGCAAATGGACATGGTCTTCCGATATGGTTCCTCCAACTTGACAAGATTGGCAAGCCCGGCCGCCTTTGCCCCGACATAAGGCTGGTTGCTGAAAATGAAAATTACCAGATTTTTCAGGCACATTAGCCAATTCAATTTTCATGTTCGTCAAAATAGAAATTCCCTATTTTGGCGCTCCGCAAAACAGCCATTTCAACAAAAACAAATCAACGACATGAAAAACATTAAAGGTCCTGCCATCTTCTTGGCACAGTTCATGGGCGACACCGCACCTTTCAATTCCCTCGAAAGCATCTGCACTTGGGCTGCCAGCCTCGGCTACATCGGCGTGCAGATACCTACTTGGGACAGCCGCCTGATTGACCTCGAAAAGGCCGCCAACAGCCAAGCCTACTGCGATGACCTCAAGGGCCGGGTCGAGGCTTGTGGCGTGCAAATCACCGAACTTTCCACGCACCTGCAAGGCCAGCTCGTGGCCGTCCATCCCGCCTACGACCTCAGCTTCGATGGGTTCGCACCCGCCGAATGCCGCAACAACCCCGCAGCACGTACCGCTTGGGCCGTGCAGCAACTGAAATGGGCCGCCAAGGCCAGCCGCAACCTCGGCATTGATGTGCATGTGACTTTCAGCGGCGCATTGCTTTGGCACACCGTTTACCCTTGGCCGCAACGCCCGCAAGGTTTGGTGGAAACGGGCTTCAAGGAACTGGCCAAGCGCTGGCTGCCCATCCTGAATGCTTTCGACGAGGTGGGCGTTGACCTCTGCTATGAAATCCACCCCGGCGAAGACCTGCACGACGGTGTCACTTTCGAGCGGTTTCGGGAGGCCACGGGCAACCACAAGCGGGTGAACATTCTCTACGACCCCAGCCACTTCGTGCTGCAACAGCTTGATTATCTGGCATATATCGACATCTACCACGAGTTCATCAAGATGTTCCATGTGAAGGACGCCGAGTTCAATGCCACGGGTCGCAGCGGCGTTTACGGCGGCTACCAAGGTTGGATTGACCGCCCCGGCCGCTTCCGTTCGCTCGGCGATGGGCAGGTGGATTTCATTTCCATTTTCTCGAAATTGGCGCAGTACGACTACGATGGCTGGGCGGTGCTGGAGTGGGAATGCTGCATCAAGGACAGCGAGCAGGGCGCTGCCGAGGGTGCGCCGTTCATCCAAAACCATATCATCAAGGTGACGGAGCGGGCCTTCGACGACTTTGCTGGCGGCAAGCCGGACGAGGAACTGAACCGACGGATTCTCGGCCTATAATAAATGGATTGGGCGGCTCGTTCTTCACGGGCCGCCCAATTTTTTTTATGAAAAAAACTGCATTTTGCCTGCTGCTCGTCCTAGTCGGCCTTGCTTGCCGACCTTCGCACGACCTTCCTGCTCGAATCGGCCTGCTTCGGCTCGGCGATTTCGATGAAACGCATTTTGCGCAAGCGAAAAAAGAAATCGAGCTGTTCTACAATGCCGAGGTGGTGGATTTGGGCGAAAAACCCCTGCCAAAACTCGCCTACTATGCCCCTCGCAACCGCTACCGGGCCGATAAGCTCATCGCTTGGCTTCGTGAAACCCGGCCCGCTTCTGTGGATTTCGTCATGGGCTTGACGGCCTCCGATATTTCTCATACCAAGGGTGAAATAGCCGACTACGGCATCATGGGCTTGGCCTACAATCCTGGTAGGAGCGGCGTGGTATCCACGTTTAGGGTGGGAAAAGGCGCCAAGGACAAGGCGCATGTTGCCGACCGCTACTCCAAGCTGGTGCTGCATGAACTTGGACACAATTTCGGACTTCCGCACTGCCCCAATGCCAAGCACTGCCTCATGCGTGATGCCTGCGGCAAGGTGAAAACCTTGGATAGCGAGGAAAAAACAGTTTGTGAAAATTGCAAGGCCCAGCTTGGTAAGCTGCTGCGCTGAACTGCATTTTATTAAAACGTGTAGCACTTCACCCTGCTCCTACCCAAACGAGGCCTCCCTGAACCTCGCTCCCTGCCACCGCCAATCTCGAATGGATTGACCTTCAGCGCAAAATAGAAGTCGGCTCCAGTGTAGTTTTTATTTGCAAAAACGCCCGCCAAATCATCGGAGCCGATTACCAACCAGCCGAGCCGGGCGGCCAATCCAACGTGCATCCTGCTCCAATTGTACACCGACAAGGGCGCAGAAACTGAAAACCAGCGGTGTTGCCACCGTGGCGTCACGGCTAGGAGACTGCCCCGTTGTGCATTGACGGTGACAGTTGGGAGGCGCTGCACGAGCAGGGCGTTCACGTAAATATTTTCGGTGAAGCCAAAATCGGCCTGCAAACTCATGGCGGTGGGTAGTGCCACTTTGAAGTTGTTGGCCTCATAGGTGGCCAGCGAGTCGGCCAGTGCATTTTCGCTGAGGGTACGGATGACGGTTTCGATGTCTTTTGGCAGGTCAAATTTGTCGTAATCGTCCAAATGAACCGTCACGGTCGAGTCTAGTTGAAGGCGATGGGCCTGAGCGTTTTTGTTGAATTTCAAACGCCCAACGTCCAACAGCGAAGCACCGAGCTTGAGCTTGTACCAGTCCTCCTCGTGGTCTTGGAAAATATAGGCAAAACCAAGGTCTGCCCCCAATCCTTGACCGCTCCGGCCATCAAAAACAGCCGAAGTTGACCGAGCTGCGTAGCCGTAGCGGCCATCCGGTCTATCGAGCGTGATGGTGTTGTCAGGCAGTTTGGTGTGGACGTAGTCGGATTGGTTTTCAATGTACCCCGCCTCGTATCCTTGCAGGTATTTTAAGCTGATGCCGAAGTTCATCGAGCCTTCGATGGTAGGCACTTTAAGGGCATAGTTCAGCCCGATTTCCGACCAGTTGAGCAGGGCAGCCTGCATCGTTGGTATTTGAAAACGCTCCAAGAGTGGCCGTGCGTCGTACTTGTAGTAGCTGAACTGGGTAGGGATGTCAACGGAACCAGCAGCGGAGCGAAGGTTGGTGAAAATGCCTACCGAATGGCTCTCCCCCAGCCTCAATGCCAGCGATGGCCCTGCCACGAAGCCGTTGAAGTTAATGAACCGATTGAAGTCGTCGTTGAAGAAATCAACGACAAAAGTGTTGCCGGGTTGGGGGCCTTCCACATCACCCGCTGCTACGAAAGTTGCATCATTGCGATGCTTCAGCAGCCTTCGCAAGCTTGTTTCACGCAAAAAGGCATAGTTGTTTTCGAAGAAAATCCCCCCGCCGACTAAGTTCAGGTCCCATTTGAGTGGGTTGTTTAGGTTGCCAGTGGGATTGATGGAGAGGCTGCTCACCCCAGCATAGGTTTCGAGGCGCAGGCCGAGCTGTTCTTGGGCATGGGCAGGCTTCGACAAAAAGATAAGCGCCCACAATGCGATTGTTACGTACTTCATACTTCCAAAAATTGGTTCACAGAATGAACTGAGAGGGGAAAATCTAAACTGGGCTTAGGCGAGTATGAGGGGAAGACGTACTGAGCGGGAAAATTATTGCGCCAAAAACCCAAATGGAGAGGCTATTAGCCTAAATTATGCCTAAAATCTTGGGTAAAAAAATGAGGATGCCCACCACAGCAGCACCGATGGCTGTGAACAACACAGCACCTGCTGCCACGTCTTTTGCTTTGCCCGCTAGGGGATGATGGGCTGGGGAAACGAGGTCGGTCAAATGCTCCAAGGCAGTATTGAAGCCCTCTGCCGCAAACACGGAAGTGATGGCCAATACCACGAGGCACCATTCAGTCCGGTCAATTTCAAAATAAAAACCAGCAACAACGGTGAGAACCGCTGCCAAGAGATGAATTTTGGCGTTGGCCTGCGAGCTGATCAGGCTGGCGATTCCGGCAATCGCATAGCGGAAGCTATTGACCCGTTTTTTTAACATGGGTTGCCAATGGGTTGATGTGGAAAGTGGCCATGATACCGAGGTGTTGCCCACCACGGTCTCCGAAACTGTAAAAATCGGCACAGCCCAAGCGCTGCGAATGGAAAATATGCTCAATCGGTACGTCCCAAAACGAACGCTGTCGGTCCATGAACCCCGAACGGCTTTCGAGCAGTCCGGTTTTTTCCATGAAATGCTGAAGCTCCTTAGACCAAGAAACCGAATTGAAATCGCCAAGTACCACCAGCGGCATTTCATCCATCTGGCTCACCTGCGCCGACAGCGTTTCCAAGTGCCCTTCTAATCTCCGTAGCGAGTATTCGTTGAGCGCTGGCTCGGTGTGGACACTGACAAGGCAGATGTCCACGCCATCTTTTTCAATATAAGCCCTGAGGTTCGGCATCTCTTCGTGGTAAAATGTGTCAATGGCAACCAATGGGTAGCGGCTGAATAATGCCATGCCGAAAATACCTAAGTCTACCATCGTGTGGTGGTAGGGGTACTCCACTTTGAGCGAGTCCTCCAGCCATTGGCTCCAGCCGGGCGTCACTTCGTGAATGGACAACACATCGGCTCCCGATGCCCGAAGGGCTTTAGCCAACTCGCTGGGCGTGCTGCTATTGGTCAGGTTGAACTGCGCAGCCCTCAATTGCACATCCACCTCCCTAGGCTTGTAAGTCTCGAGAATGGAATTGCGCCAGCGGTCTATCGAGTTGTTTTTGATGGAAAATTTCAGGTAGAAAGACATGAGCAAGCAGCCGCCAAAGCAAACAAACGTAAGCCTTGGTTGCTTGAAAAACAAAAAAGCCAAGCCGCCCACCAGATAAATTACCATCAATTGAACGGCATAATTGACGGCCCAAGAAAATACAGGGAAAACATGTGGAAAAACGCAGACAAACACACCAAACGCTACAAGCAGGGTAGTCATCAAGTGAAGTAGTTTGTGAGATAGAAATTTCTGAGCCATGACATGTGCTGTTTAACAGCGAGGGTGCCAGAAAAACATTGGCAAATATAGAGCGCTTTTCTCAACAAACGATTTCAGCGCCGCCTACCCTTCCCGCTTACCTTGAAAAAAGCGCTTCATCAAGTCGGCGCATTCGTGCTCGAGCACACCGTAGGCCACTTGTGTTTTTGGGTGCAGCAGCTCACGCCCAATCCGAACAAAGCCCCGCTTTTCGTCGCTTGCCCCGTACACCAACTTGCCGAGCTGCGCCCAAGCCAATGCTCCGGCACACATCACGCAGGGCTCCAGCGTCACGTACAGGGTGCATTCGTTGAGATACTTGCTGCCGAGCGAGTTGGCGGCGGCGGTGAGTGCCAACATTTCGGCGTGGGCAGTCACATCGGTCAGCAGCTCAGTTTGGTTGTGCGCCCGTGCGATGATGCGGTTGCGGCAAACCACCACAGCACCCACCGGTACTTCGTCCTTTTCGAAGGCAGCTTCTGCTTCCAGCAGGGCTTGGCGCATGAAATTTTCGTCTGAAAAAACGGAGAACATAAATGGAAAATGGAAAATGGAAAATGGAAAATGACGTGGAGCCTATTTTCCATTTTCCATTTCAACTTATTTCAAGATTTTCACTCGGCGAGCCAAGTCGTTGGGGACTTGCACGAGCTTGCCGGATTGTTCCACCTCGATGAACTCGCTTTCCTTTTTTGAAATGGAAAATGCGGTGTCTGGCAGGAGGCCGAGTTGCCACAAGCGGCCCGTTACGTGCTCGCCAGGTTGTTTCGCAGCAATGGTGCCCTTTTCTTCGGGCAGTAGTTGCAACAGCGAAAACTCAGGCAGGCCCCGCCGTGCAGGTATCGGTGAACCGTGGGGGTCGGTGGTTGGATAGCCTAGCACCTTGTCCACATCGTCGAGGATTTCGTCGGTGAGCAGGTGTTCGTACTTGTCGGCATCGTCGTGGATTTGCTCGGCGGTGAGCCCCATTTCGTTGGCGAGGTAGGTCTCCCAAAGGCGGTGCGCCCGCAAGAGGCGGCGGCCTTCCTCACGGCCAGTCTCCGTAAGCGCTAGGCGGTCTTTTTCAATCAGGTTTTTGCTCCGCAAAATCTGCAACTGCGCCTGCAACCCACCTTTTGACAACCCGAGGTTCTTCAGCAGTTCCTCTTCGGTGAGTGGGCCCAGTTGTTGTTGCCGGAATGCCACCTTTAGCACGTCTTCCAACTGGATGCGGTTTTGGAGTTTTCTTTTTTGAAAAAAGCGGAATGCAAGCCCTTTTTTCGGAGAAAAAAATGCGGCCAGTAGGTAAAAGCCCGTGGCTGTGACGGCCATGGCCGGGCCGGGCGTCGTTTCAAACAAAATGGCAAAAAACAGCCCCATCAATGCCGACAAAAAACCGAACAGCGCCGCAATCATCAGCGCAAAATGCAGGCGGTTGGTGAGAAGCAGCGCCGTGGAGGCAGGCGTGACCAGCATGGCCACCACGAGGATGACCCCCACCGTTTGCAAGGCTGCCACCACTGCGAACGACAGCAGGAGCATCAGAAAATAGTGCATCGTGCTTACCGAGATGCCCATCGTCTGCGCAATCACCGGTTGAAAGGTGGTGATGAAAAGATAGCGGTAAAACACCACGATGCTCACCAGCACGTAGGCCGTCACGCCGAAGGTCAGGGTCAGGTCGTCGTTGGTCACTCCCAGCACGTTGCCGAAAAGGAAGTCCTTCAGGTCGAGGTGAGTGCCGGGCTGCCTGCTGATGTACGAAATGCCGATTACCCCCAGCGAGAACATCGCCGTGAACACGATGCCAATGGCGGCGTCGTTCTTCGTCTTCACGTTGCGCTGCAACCACGTGATGAGGATGGCTGTGAACAACCCTGCCACCACTGCTCCGGTGAAGAATCCCAAGGTGCTGGCCCCTTGCCCCACGATGAATGCAACCACTACCCCCGGCAGTATCGCATGCGACAATGCATCGCCAATGAGCGCCATGTTGCGCAGCACGATGAAACAGCCTAAGATGCCGCACATGATACCTACCAAGGCAGAAGCAACTAGTGCACGGATGGCCCAAGGTTCTGCGAATTGCTGTAAAATCTCATTCATTGCTTCACGGTTTTAGCTAAAATCAATTTCGGTATTGTCCCCAATGTTCAAGCTGTGCCGAAACCCGGTGATGGAGGTGTCGTTGCCTATGACCGATTTTTTCATCACCACCTCCCGCAGGGAGGCGTAATTGCCGATGATGGAATCCCGCACGATGGACGATTCAATAACGGCGTTGCTCCCGATGGTGGCATGTGGCCCAATGATGGAGTTGCTGATGCTGCATCCCTTGCCGATACTTACTGGGTGAATGATGATGGAATTGTCAAACTCCGGCAGGTAGTCACTGGCGTAGCCTTCTTTGTCGAGGAGCAGGGCGTTGGTTTCGAGCAGGGTTTCCTTTTTGCCGCAATCGTACCAAGTGCTGACGGTGCAGGTGCTGAACACCACGCCCTGCTCGATTAGCCGCATCAGGCCGTCGGTGAGGTGGAAAGCACCACCTGGGCGAAAGTCGTTGGCGATGTTGTGCGCTAGCGCAGCGAGCAATTGGTCCACCTCCCGTATCTTGTACAATCCGACAAGGGCCATGTTCGACATAGGGATTTTGGGTTTTTCAACCACCCGCTTCACTTGATGTTGTTGGTCAAATTCGACGATGCCGAAGTCCTTGGGGTCATGCACTTTTTTTACGGCAAGGCAAGAGGTGGGAGAGTTTATCACCCGCTGGAAGTCCATCTCCAAAATCGTGTCGCCAAAATAAATGATCAGCTCGTCTGTGCCCCGAAGCTGCTCCCTCGCCGACCAAATGGCGTGGCCGGAGCCGAGCCGCTGCTCTTGGTTCACGAACTTTTTGTCCAAATCAGGATACTGCTGCTCGATATAGTCCCGGATTTTTTCACCCAAATAACCAATTACGAAGATGAATTCTTGAACACCAGCAGCCCTGAGCTGGTCAACGATGAAAGATATGATGGGCTTCCCTGCCACCGGAATGAGCGGTTTGGGCTGCGTGTACGTCAGTGGCCGCAACTGTGTTCCTGCTCCTGCAACGGGAATGATGGCTTTCATAAGCTGCGCATTGGGTTGTTTTGCAGCTGTAAATTTCAATTTTAATAAGATAACAAACAGGACTTATTTTAAAATGCAGTTCACTCGGGGCAATCTGAACAGGGGAAGTACTTTCCTTTTGGCAATGAATCGAGTTGGCTTGTACCTTTACCGATGTTAGTTAGAGGGTGCTAAACTTCAGATTTGAGCAGACAACAGCCGTCTCGACAGTTGCAGTACACATAAAAAGCAATCATAGTAGCACATGCAGATAGACGAAAACATCCGCCGGGCATCCACCTTACCAGCCCGTTTTTACCGAGACCAAGCCATTTTTGACGAGGCAAAGGAGCGCATATTTGCTGCCTCATGGCTTTACGTGGCCGATGCCATTGCGGTGGCCAATCCCGGCGACGTTTTTCCATTCACGCTGCTGCCGGGCGTACTCGACGAGCCACTGGTACTGGTACGTGACCGTGATGGTGTGCTGCGGTGCCTCTCCAACGTATGTACCCACCGGGGCAAGCTGATAGTGGAGGAGGCGGGCAGCGTAGGCACAATGCTGCGGTGCGGCTACCATGGGCGCTGCTTCCGACTCGATGGTTCTTTCAAGTCCATGCCAGAATTTGGGCTGGCCGAGGGTTTCCCCACCCCTGCCGATGACTTGGCACAAGTGCCCGTGCGGGAGTGGTTAGGGATGGTCTTCGTGTCGCTCAAACCAACTTTCGACTTTGATGAAGCGACCCGGCCCGTGCGGGAGCGGGTGGATTTTCTGCCAACGAACACACTGGTTTTCGAGGAAGAAGGCACGAAAGACTACCTCGTGCAAGCCAATTGGGCACTTTACTGCGACAACTATCTGGAAGGTTTTCACATACCGTTCGTGCATCCGGCACTCAACCAAGCGTTAGACTTCGGGCAGTACGACTACGAACTATTCCGTTACTGCAACCTCCAGATTGGCATCGCTGACGAGGGGCAGCCGCACTTCGACCTACCTCCCACTCAGCCGGATTTTGGCAAAAAAATCTACGCCTGGTACTTCTGGCTCTTCCCAAACTTGATGCTCAACTTCTACCCGTGGGGCCTTTCGCTCAATGTTGTCGAACCGCTCAGCCACGAGCGCACGAGGGTGTGTTTCCGCACCTACAGGTTTGAAAATCAGCCATTTAACCGCAGTGAAAATCAATTGGAAAAAACGGAATTCGAGGACGAGGCCGTGGTGGAGTCTGTGCAGCGGGGCATTCAGTCGAGGTTTTATCGGCAGGGCCGCTTTTCACCGACGATGGAACAGGGAGTGCATCATTTTCATCGGTTGGTGGCGGAATTCATGACATGAAGGGATGATTTGACTGACGATTTTTGATTAGCCCACAAGACGGGCTAATCAAAATCGTCAATCAAAACCCTACTACTGACGCAGGCTTCAACCCTTGTAAAAAGGTAGCTTCACCACTTTAGCTGCCAGTTTCTTTCCACCCGCAACTACCTGTATTTCTGTGCCTTCCTTCGCAAATGGTGTGGTCACGTAGCCCATGCCAATGGGTTTGTCCAATGAGGGCGACTGTGTGCCGGAGGTCACTTTGCCGATGACGTTGCCAGCCAAATCCTCGATGGGATAGTCGTGGCGGGGCACGCGGCGGTCGAGCACTTCGAAGGCGACGAGCTTGCGGCTGAGACCTGCTTCTTTTTGGTTGCGGAGAAAATCGGCGTCGTTGAAGTCGCCCTTGTTCAGCTTGGTTATCCAACCGAGGCCAGCTTCCAGCGGGGAGGTAGTGTCGTCAATATCGTTTCCGTAGAGGGCAAAGCCCATTTCGAGGCGCAGCGTATCCCGTGCACCGAGGCCAACGGGCTTGATGCCGTAGTTTGCGCCAGCTGCGAAAACAGCGTCCCAAAGGCGCTCCAAATCTTCGTTTTGTACATAAATTTCGAAGCCACCGGCGCCAGTATAGCCCGTGGCGCTCACCAACACATTGTCAATGCCAGCGAACCGGCCCTTGGCAAACGTGTAGTATTTCATGCTGCCCAAGTCAATATCGGTGAGTGGTTGCAGCGCTTCGGCGGCCTTGGGGCCTTGTACGGCCAACAGCCCGGTTTCGTCGGAGATGTTGATCCTGTGGGCTTCGTAGCTGTTGTGCTTCGAAATCCAGTTCCAGTCTTTGTCGATGTTGCTGGCATTGACCACGAGCATGAAGGCTTGCTCGCCCTCGGCGCACATGTCTTCGGGCAAGCGGTACACGAGCAAGTCGTCCACAATGCCGCCCTGGAGGTTGGGGAGGCAGGAATACTGTATTCCACCGATTTCAAGCTTGGAGGCGTCGTTGGAAGTTACTTTTTGCACGAGGTCAAGTGCTTGCTTGCCCCGCACGATGAATTCGCCCATGTGCGACACATCGAACACGCCAACTGCCGTGCGCACAGCCTCGTGTTCTTCCCGGATGCCGGAATAGGAAATAGGCATGTTGTAGCCTGCAAACTCGGCCATTTTCGCCCCAAGGGCAATGTGCTTTTCTGTTAATGGTGTATTTTTCATTTTATCTTGATTATGAAATGGTTAGACTATTTTTAGTTGGCAGTTTGGCAGTTGGCGGTTGACAGTCAGTCTTGAAGTCCATTAGTCTTTTAGTCAAAAGTAAGGCATTGACTAAAAGACTAAACAACTGCAAACTGGCAAACTGCCAACTGACGAACTGCCAACTTACGACTTCGGCTCGACGAGTGTCACCTCTTCAATCAGGTCGCCGACGCTGATTTTGTGCACAACGTCCATGCCTTCCACCACTTTGGCGAAGATGGTGTAGTTGCCGTCAAGGTGTGGCGTGGGACTGTGCGTGATGAAAAACTGCGCCGATTCGGTGTTGTTGCCTGCCGAGGCCATGCCCACGTAGCCCTCTTGGTCGTAGTGGAGGTAGGGCAGTTCCGAACGGATGGCATAGCTGGGGCCTCCGTAGCCATCGCCACGGGTGCAGCCGCCCTGCACCACGAAGTTGGGCACCACCCGGTGGAAATTCTTGCCGTTGTAGTATTTGTCCTTCACCAGTTCCAAGAAATTCGAAACCGTACCAGGTGCTTGATCCACCAAGAGTTCGAGGCTGATGCTTCCTTTTTTCGTCTTGATGACGGCCACGGTGCCGGGCTTGAAGTCAGTGATGATTTTCCAGTCAATCTTGTGGGTGTACTTGGGCTTGACAGGATTGCTGGTCGTAGCACCCTTGAAAAAATCAATGGTTTTTTTCAGCTCGTTGTACGTCTCGATTTCCTGTGGCAAGCGCAGTTTTTTCAGCGCATTGTCCAGTATCAAAGTACTGTCAAAATAGGGCTTGAAATTGAGGTCAGGCTCCCGCAAAACTTCTGCCGCCAAGGCCATCATGCCCACGTCGCCAGAAGTGATGGCGTCCTGAAAGCACTCTGCGATTTCACGTTTGGCAGTGACACCCCCACCGAAGAAGGCCCTGAAATTGGGCATTCGGGCGATGTTGGCCAATGCCTCCACGCTAGCGGTGCGCACTGCGATGAACTCCGAGGGATAGCCAGCGTCACGGATGTAGCGGTAGTTCCAGCCGTACTGGCCAAGCGCCCGCAAGGCAGCTGCCTTTTCGTAGGGCGAAGCAGCGCCCTCGAAGCGGCGCTTGATTTCCCAGTTGAGGTATTTACGGGTTTCCTCAAAGCCGTAGGGCAAGTGCCTGGAAGCAGCGGCGTACATGGCCATCGCTGTCTCCCACTTGCGGCCGGGCTGTTTGGCTATCTCCCAATAAGTGCCGGCCTCTTCTGGCACACCGTGCTCCAAGAAGAAATCGGCTGCCGTGAGCGCCACGGCCAAATTTGCGTCTGAGAGGGCATTGTACGCTGTTGTTTTGACCGTTTCATAGGCAAAATTGCCGAGCGCCCGCAGGATGTTGCACTTCACCCGGTAATCCCGCTCAATATTGTATTGGTAAAGCAATGCATTGGCCGCCCGCTCGCTCTTGGTTTTGCCAAGGGCAATGGCGATAGCCATGCGTATGCGGTAGTCATCCTCCCTTGCCAGGGCAGGGCCAAGCAGGCTGTCGCCGTTCACTAGTTCGATGTCTTTGGCCCTCGAAAGGTAGTTGGCACCGACGTACCGCACACTGGTTGGGTACTTGGAGCTGCTGGCGAATTCCAGCATTTTGGCAGTTCCTTCCGGCGAAACGATGTTGCGGAGCGCAAACCGATAAATGCCCCAAGCCTGCCCTTCCAACAGGGTGGTATCGGTGAGGCGGTAGCTGGTGATGCTGGCAAGTGCGGAGAGCATTTCCTTTGTGCCGCATTTGCCGATGGCCTCCATGATGGCGGCGTTCACGTTTTTTGACACCCCCACCGTGTCGTAGCGGTCGAAGGCGTTCAGCAGCAATTGTTCGGCTTTGGCACTGCCAATTTGGCCCAAAGAATAGGCAGCAGCGATACGCACTTCTTCTTCTGGGTCGGTCATCATGGCTGCCAAGCTGTCAATGGCAGTGCTGTCCTTGATGGATGCAAAAGCGATGACGGCCATGTAGCGCAACGTTGCATCCTTGTTCCTGAAGTAACGGATGAGGCTGTCTGTCTGGCTGCGGTCTTTCAGGTCGTAAACGGCTTGGTAGGTCGAATTGGTAAAGTCGAGGTGTACGCCCGTACTTCTTTCCTCAGAAGGCGGTACACATCGGGAGAAGAGCGCCGTGAAAACAATTAGTAAGGGTAAATATTTGCTCATTTTATTTTACAGTTCGGTGTTTTGTGATTGGGATGCAGGGTTGTTGAAGCACTATTTTTAAAAAAAACACTATCCGCCCTCAAACCCATCGTCCGCGCTTTTTTTCTTGGTCGAAGTATCCCGTTTCATCACCTTACCGGTGCCGAAGGGGTCTTCGTAAAAATCGTCGCCACCCGCTGGCGCAGTACCCCCATCGTCGCCTCCAAAGCCGGAGCCTTCGTCGTCGGAGCCACGGTTGTCGTAGTCTTGGCAGTCGAGGCCGATGCTGAGGTCGCCGCCAGGGCGCTGGAAGCGGGCCTTGGCATCGTAGCCATTGGCATTTTGGTCTTTTTCCAAGCGGGTAATGAGTTCTTTGCAAAATGGCTTGGCCATGCGGCTACCCTGTCCTTCGGCGAGCGAAAGGAACCGAATCCAACGGTCTTCGCCACCTACCCAAGTGCCCACCACCAGGCTCGGGGTGATGCCCATGAACCAGCCATCCACGTAGTCGTTGGTGGTACCAGTTTTGCCCCCAATCTCGCTGCTGAGTCCCATGCCGCCACTGGCGTACTTGAGCATTTCCACCATCACGTAGTTGGGTTCTTCTTGCAGCGCTTGGTTGTCTTGCTCGTCCTGTGAGTAGATGGTGCGGCCGTTTTTGTCCTCAATCCTTGTGATGTAAATGGGTTTGCTGTAGTAGCCGTTGTTGGCAAAAGTGGTGTAGGCACCCGTCATGTCCATCACGCTCATGTCGGCGGCACCGAGGCAGATGGAGGGTTGTTTCGGTATTTTTTTGGTGTCAACTCCCATGTTGTCCAGCAACTCGATGACCGGCTCGGTGCTGCCGAGTTGTTGCATCAAAAACACGGAGACGGTGTTCACCGACTTTTGCAGGGCTGTGCGCAGCCGCATTTTGCGGTAGCTGTATTTGCCGTCTGAGTTGTTGGGCGTCCAGTCCTTGATAAGTTGAAAATTGCCCGTGCCTGCCGAAATGGTGCGGGGCACGTCGTCAATCTCCATGCAGGGCGACACGCCTTGAAGGGCAATGGCCGTGGCATAAATGAAAGGCTTGAACGTCGAGCCGACCTGCCTGTTGGAACGGGTGTGGTCGTAAGCGAAGTATTTGTGGTTGATACCGCCAACCCATGCCTTTACATGGCCAGTTTTGGGGTCAATGGCCAGCGAGCCGATTTGGAGGAACATGTGGTGGTACTTCAGCGAGTCGAGCGGCGACATGGTAGTGTCCTTTTCCATCCGGTCGTTGTAGTCGAACACGGTCATTTTCACCTTTTTGTTAAATTCCCGCTCCACGTCTTTTTGAAAAGCCTGCCATTTGCGCTTGAGCTCGTTCCACTTCTCCGACTGCATGGCATCCCGTTGCGGGCCGCTCAGGTCTTTGCCCTTGAGCATTTTTTCGATGATGGCATCGCCGAGGCGCAGGCCGCTTACCTCACCCTCCAAGTCTGCCTCCAGCGAGCCGATAGCTTGGTCACGCATGATAACGTAGCGGTCGGAGTAGCGAACCAGCTGTGCCAGTTTGCGCTTGCGGTAGGCGAGTTCGGCATCCGTAGTTTTGTCGTCCTTGTAGTCCCAAGGCGACATTTTTTTGTTCTTGTTCCAAAGATACCAAAAGCGCTTTTGTACCTGTGCCATGTGTTTGGCCATTGCAGCTTCGGCATGCTCCTGTATGACGGGGTCAATGGTCGTGTAGATTTTCAGGCCGTCCTTCCAGATGTTGTACGGCACGCCGTCCGCTTTTTTGCGGGCATCTTCGCCGGGCAGTATCACCTTCATCAACTCTTCGGCGAGCGAGGAGCGGAAGTAGGTGGCCAAGCCCTGTGTGTGCGTTTTGCGGCGGAACTTGGAGAGGTCAACGGGCAGCACTTTCAGCGAGTCGTATTCTTCTCGGCTGAGGATGCCGTTCTTGCGCATTTGGTCGAGCACCACCGAGCGGCGCTGCGTAGCTTTTTCCAGTTTCCTTTTTGGGTTGAAAAGCGATGGGTTTTTCAACATGCCAACCAGCATGGCCGCCTCTTGGATATTGAGCGAGTCTTGGCTTTTGCCAAAATAGGTCTCCGCTGCCGATTTTATGCCGTAGCTGTCGTAAAGGAAGTCAAACTTGTTGAGGTACATCGCCATGATTTCCTCCTTGGTGTATTTGCGCTCAAGTCGCACGGCGATAATCCACTCCTTGAGCTTTTGCGGTATCCGGCCGAGCAAGCTGTTCGCTTTTTTGCCCGTAAACAACAGCTTGGCCAACTGCTGGGTGATGGTACTTGCCCCACCACTGCTTTCGTCGCCCAGCATGAAGGTCTTGACGAAGGCACGGCCCAGCGCCCGAAAGTCAATGCCGGAGTGCTCGTAGTAGCGCTCGTCTTCCGTGGCCACGAGCGCTTGCTCGACAAAAGGGGAAATTTCGCTGAAGTCAACTGGCACGCGGTTCTCAATAAAAAATCGGCCCAGCACGGAGCCGTCAGCGGCGATGATCTCGGAGGCGAGCTCGCTGCGGGGGTTTTCTAGCTCCTCCGTGTCTGGCAGGTCGGAGAAGGAGAGCAGCACCAGCGACAGCAGAATGCCGCCTATGCCCAATGCCACCAGCCGCCACATCCAACGGATGATGCGGTGATAGACCGGAAGCCTCATTTCTCGAAGTCTTTGCGGAGTGATGTTGGACATCGTGTTGATTCAGTGTTTGCCCGCAAGCTGCTAGTTTTCTATGCCACCAGCTGTGGGTTGAGGCGCAAAACTACGAAAGGAAGTTGGGAGTTTGCAGGATTTGGGTTGGCGGGTTTTGAAACCAAAAACATGGAACTCCCCGAGGCATTGCTTATGATTGCACCTGAATAATCAACCATCCTTTACAAATTATGCGAGCAGTCATCCAACGAGTTTCCCAAGCCTCCGTCACCATTGAGGGCGAAATCAAATCGCAAATAGGCCCCGGCCTGCTCATTCTGCTCGGCATCGAGGACGCGGACACGCATGAGGACATCGACTGGCTCACCAAGAAAATTGCGCAGCTAAGGATTTTTGGTGATGAAAACGGTCTGATGAACCTTTCCGTACAGGACATCGGTGGGCAAATGATTGTGGTCAGCCAGTTCACGCTGCACGCCAGCACGAAGAAAGGCAACCGCCCCTCGTTCATCCGAGCGGCTAGGCCAGAGGTGGCCATCCCCATTTATGAAAAATTTGTGCTTGCCCTTCGGGAAACATCGGGACTGGAGGTGGGCACGGGTGAGTTCGGTGCCGACATGAAAGTGAGCCTGCTCAACGACGGCCCAGTGACGATTGTAATGGATACGAAGGCGAAGGAATAGCCTGATTTTTTTGAGGGGTTTGAGTTGTTTGATAGGTTTGAGTTGTCTAGCACGAATCAAACACATCAAACAACTCATCTTCCATAATCATCCTGCAACCGCACGATGTCTTCCTCGTCAGAGGGATGTGCGGGGTCGGTGTGCTGCCATACTTCGGCGACAACGCCCCAACCGTCGAGACCCACGAGGCGGTGGCGCTCGCCGCACACCAACCGCACGACTTCGCCGAGGGCGATGGGTTGCACTTCGCCCTGTTCGTCGGTGGGGCTGGTAGCTACGCCAGCCACGCCCTCGATGAGCCGCCAAATTTCGCTGCGGCGGCGGTGGTACTGCCACGACAGGCGATGATGGGGCCCAACCAACAAGAATTTAGGGCTTAGCCGCTCGAAACCTTCAAAATCGGAAAGCGGCACGTCTGGGAAGTAGGTCTCGATGAAGCGGTGGGCCTGCGCCTCGTCAATGACAAAGAACCCGCCCCAAGGGCGTTTTTCGTCTTTTTTTACAATGGTAAAACCTTGTTTTTCTACCTGTTGGCTTGTCTTTTCGAAGAAATCGCTTTTTGTCATAAATCATTGGTGTTGGTGGTTGAGCGTTTTGAAGGCGACAAAGGTAGGGGTTCTTTAAATGCAGCGAAACCTCCGCCCACGTCTTCGTTTGACTAACTTTGCCGGGGCTGTGCCAAAAACGCCTGCCAACTGGCCATGCTCGAATCCATTTTATTGTACGGCTTTTTGGCCGCCACGGCGGTACAACTCTATTTTTGGCTATTCTTCTTCGGAAGGCTGGCCTTGCACCCCGTGGAGGAAATCCCCGACACCCCACAATCGTCAATCGTCAATCGTCAATCGTCAATCCCCCCCTCCCCACCCGTCTCCGTCATCATCTGTGCCCGCAACGAGGAGGAGAATTTGAAACGGCACATTGACCGTATCCTAAACCAAACCTACCGTTCCCTAGAGATAGTGCTAGTGCTCCATAAATCATGTGACAATTCTTTTAATGTATTATCATCTTTGCAACGCAAGTTCAATCATTTACGCATAGTCGTTTGTGATGATGAAAGAGCAGGAAAAAAATTCGCCCTTGCGAAAGGGATTGAGCAGGCTAAACACCAAGTTCTTTTACTAACGGATGCCGACTGCGTGCCAGCTAGCCATGATTGGATTCAGGGAATGGTGGCAGGCATGGACGAGGACACCCACATCGTGCTGGGCGTGGCGCCTTACGACGAAGCTCCTGGTCCCCTGAACAAATTTGTCAGGTACGAGGCTTGTTACACTGCGATGCAGTACTTGTCCTTTGCCCTGGCCGGGCACCCCTACATGGGTGTCGGCCGGAACCTGGCTTACCGAAGGGAGCTTTACGAGCGTATCGGCGGCTTCCGCAGCCACGAGCACCTTGCCAGCGGCGACGACGACTTGTTCGTCAACGCAGTGGCAAGGCGTGGAAAGGTCGGCATCCGGCTCAATCCTCGCACGTTCGTTTACTCTAAGCCCAAAACCACTTGGCGGGCATACTACCGCCAAAAGACAAGGCATTTTTCGACCGGTTCTGAATATAAATTTAAGGATAAATTTATTCTTAGTTTGCTGACTATGAGCCACTTACTACACTATTTTTTGGGAGGCGCATTACTGATATTCAAAATTAGCATAATGTTTGCTCTATTGGGATATGCGGTGAGAATGGGTGTGGTAATAGCCGTAGGCAGCGTTATTTTGGGGAAGTTGCAACACCGTTCGTTGCGTTTTTGGCTTCCGGTTCTTGATAGCTTGCTGATACTTTACTATCTCGTGTTCGCGCCGTCAGTTCTCATGAACAACGACGACACCCAGCGATGGAATTAACACTTACGAAACACCCAGTCAGCGCAACTAGGCTTTCACCCAAGGCATCCGAAGACTACCAACTCGTCAAGGCGGCCATTAACGGTAACCAACAAGCCTACTCCACACTACTAGAACGCTACCGTGCCAGCGTGTACAACCACCTCTTGAAGATGGTGCGCAACCACGACGATGCGGAAGACCTGACCCTCGAGGCGTTTGGCAAGGCTTTCAACAAGCTTTCGACCTACGCACCGCACTACGCCTTTTCCACTTGGCTGTTCAAGATTGCCGTCAACAACTGCATTGACCACATCCGCAAGAAGCGCCTCCGCTTTTTGTCCATTGACCAGCCCATTGAAGCCAACGGCGACAAGGACTTCACGGGCACTATCCGCAACTATGCCCGCAACCCGGAAGAGGAATTCATCCGCCAGCAGCGCCTCCAGATGGTGCGCAAGGTGCTCGGCCAACTCAGCAGCAAGTACCGCCTCATGATTGAGCTGCGCTACTACGAGGAGCTGAGCTACGAGGAAATCGCCACCGAACTGGAAATTCCGCTCGGCACGGTGAAGGCCCAGCTGTTCAGGGCCAAGGAGATGCTCTACACCCTGATGCAGAACCCAGGTGCGATGGCTTATTTGGAATCGAACACACGGGCGAACTAATGTCGCCCCCAGCAATTTTTTTGAAATAGGTCTTGGAAAATTATGATGGAAAAAGGCTCCGGCAACAACCGGGGCCTTTTTTGTTGAAACCAAGTTTGCCAACCCCACGTTTTTTCTAATTCTGGCATTTCTGCACCGTTTGGCGCAAGTTTTTGCTGTACTTTCGCACCCCGATTTGCCAAAAAATTGAATCAAGCTGAAACATGAAAAGAACTGAAATTGCTGAAATATTGCGCCAGCCACAGGTTGGCAGCGAAGTAAAAGTCTCCGGCTGGGTGCGCTCCTTTCGCTCCAACCGCTTTATCGCCCTCTACGATGGCTCCTCGTTCAACACGCTGCAAGTGGTGGTGGACTTCGAGAAGTTCGATGAGGAGTTTTTGAAAAAAATCCAGTTCCATGCCTGCATTTCGGTAACGGGCAAGCTCGTCGAGTCGCAGGGCGCAGGCCAAGCCGTTGAGCTGATGGCCGAAAACATTGAACTGCTCGGCGAGTGCATCCCCGACGACTACCACCTCCAGCCAAAGAACATGACGATGGAGTACCTGCGGGAAAAAGCGCATTTCCGTATGCGCACACAGACCTTCAGTGCAGTGTTCCGCATCCGCCACGCCGTGGCCTACGCCGTCCACAAGTATTTCAACGACCGGGGCTACTACTACATGCACACACCTATCGTTACAGGCAGCGATGCCGAGGGCGCTGGCGAGATGTTCCGGGTAACCACCCTGAACCTCGAAAACCCGCCCCGCACCGAGTCAGGCGAGGTTGACTTCAAGCAGGATTTTTTTGGCAAAAGCACCAACCTGACCGTTTCAGGCCAGTTGCAGGGTGAAATAGCGGCCTTGGCCTTGGGCAAGATTTACACTTTCGGCCCCACGTTCCGAGCCGAGCAGTCGTTCACGACCCGCCACTTGGCCGAATTCTGGATGATTGAGCCGGAGGTCGCCTTTAACGATATTTTCGACAACATGGAGCTGGCGGAAGACTTCGTTAAATTCCTCATCCGCCATATCCTCGACAGCTATCCCGACGACCTCG
The DNA here is from genome assembly GCA_964442355.1 of uncultured Saprospiraceae bacterium. Lineage (GTDB taxonomy): Bacteria > Bacteroidota > Bacteroidia > Chitinophagales > Saprospiraceae > UBA6168. The sequence goes on from CAYTZS010000013.1 coordinate 26,385, forward strand.
CCTTCCTCGACAAGCGCATCAAGGACGAGGAAAAGAACATGAAGCAGGACGACCGCCGCCCGATGGGCCTCGTGGACATGCTCCGCTTCGTGGTAGATAACGATTTCGAACGCATCACCTACACCGAAGCAGTGGACATCCTGCGCAAATCGAATACCTACAAAAAAGGCAAGTTCAAGTTCGACGTGCAATGGGGCAAAGACCTCCAAAGCGAGCACGAGCGCTACCTCGTCGAGAAGCATTTCCAGAAGCCCGTCTTCGTGCGGGACTACCCGAAGGCCATCAAGGCATTTTACATGCGGGAAAACGACGGGACGGAGCCCGGCAAAGAAACCGTTGCTGCGATGGATTGCCTCTTCCCGTACATCGGCGAGGTCATCGGCGGCTCGCAGCGGGAGGAGCGCCACGGCAAGCTGTTGGAGCGCATCCACGCCCAAGGCATCCACGAAGAAGAGCTTTGGTGGTACTTGGAGCTGCGCAAATTCGGTGGATGCCCCCATGCAGGCTTCGGCCTCGGCTTTGAGCGCATGGTTCAGTTCATCACGGGCATGGGCAATATCCGTGACGTGATTGCCTTCCCACGGGCGGCAGGGCAAGCAGAGTTTTAAAAAGTCATGAGAGAGGCTGTATCATGTGTCAGTGGCGCCGAAGGCGAAAAAATGACTTGTGATTCAGCCTCTCATATTTCATAACCAAGAAGTTTCAAAGCTTCATCTTCTTTTTGGCGCATGATGCGCTGCTCTTCCGGCGTCTTGTCGCCGTATCCGCAAAGGTGCAATACGCCATGTGCCATCACCCGGCAAAGTTCCTGTTCAAAGGTCACGTTGAAGTCCACTGCATTGTCCCGTACTCGGTCAATGCTGATGAAGATATCCCCTTCGATGATGGGCGGTTCGGCGTAAGGAAAAGTGATGATGTCGGTGAGGGTATCGTGGTCGAGGTACTCTACATTGATGCGGTGAAGGTACTCGTCGGAGCAGAAAATAAAATTGAGCACGCGGAGCCGATTACCCGCTTGCTCAATTATTTTATTCAGCCATTCTGTTACCGCTTGTTCATCCTTCAGCTCAAAATCTATTGCTTCTGAAGAAAACTCGATAGTTTCATTTTCCTCAAAAGGAAGCGGAAAGGGCGGTTGCGTCATTTAAAGTTGGTAAGTCAAATTATTCGATAGAAACTATAGTTTGAACCGCATTTCTACGGTACTGCCATTGTCGTAAAAGCTAATCTGGTCGGAAAGTTGGCGCATCAGGAAGACGCCACGACCACCACATTTGCAGAGATTCTCAGGCCGGGTTGGGTCGGGAACGCTCTCGAAGTCAAAACCGTTGCCCTCGTCCGATACCCTGACTGCGATGCAATTTTTCTCTTTTCTCGACCGCACGTGAACGGTTTTGCCCTCCACCTCACCATTGCCATGAACGATAGCGTTCGTGACGGCCTCGGTTAGACTGATAAGAATGTTGCACTGCTTGTTTGGGTCTAGGTTGTACCTGTTAACCAGCTTTTCAACGAAAGGCTCCACTGCTGAAACACTTCCAGTTTTAGATAAAAGTTTTAACATGCTTGTATCCTCTTTTGAAGAACGGTAGGTTTCCTCAAGTATGTGGTGAACGAATAAATGATTTTAAGACACTTCGTTTCGGATACGTTCTTGGATTGGAATAACTAAATGTGCAGGGTATGCTTTCTAGGGATTAGTCAAACTATGGGATAATTCTTTCTTGCTAACGAGGCACAAAGTTAATGGCAAAGGTTACGCTTGTCAAGTGTTGGGAAGAAAAAAGTTGGGAAGAGGTAGCCGCCCCTTCCCAAAAAGAGTTTATTTCTTAGTACTTAGGCCAACCAAATTCGCAAATAACCGGTATGCCCCGGGTACACCAGATGGCAATTCCCGAAAGAACGACAGCCCAGTGTAAACGTACCAGCCTTCGCCGTACTTAGCCACTAGCAGGCTGCCATCACGAGCAGGCTCACCGGGGTCGCTACAGCTTAAAATTGGTGTGAACTCAGGGCCCCACTCACTTGGGAAATACAGTCCCCGCTCCTGCACCCAACCCTCGAAATCCTTGGCGGTGATTTTGTTGGGTGTATTGAGCACGGGGTGGTCAGGAGCGAGCAAGCGAACCTCAGCTTCTTCCACGGTCGTGCGGTCACGGCTGATTTTCAACTTGTAAGGCGTAATCTCCGCATCGGGAATGAGGGTGCCGTTGGTGTTGTACTGCACCACCACCGTGCCGCCCTGCTTGGCGTAATCGAAGAGTTTGGCCTGGTGAAATTTCAATCGCTCCAACGTATTGTAGGCTCGAATACCAATGACCACGGCGTTGTATTTTTTCAAATTTTCAAGCGTAATGTCTTGGTCGGACAGTAGGTCAACAGTGTAGCCAGCTTGCCGGAGGCCGTCGGGCACTTTGTCGCCAGCACCCATGATATAGCCGATACGGTCGCCGCCACGCTTGAGGTCGGTGCGGGCTACCTTAAGCTCGGCATTGCGCAGCACCGTTTGGGCAGGGATGTGGTCGTACTCAATGCTGGTCAAGGACTTGGAGTAGCTGTGACTACTTACCATTGCCTTGGGGGTGATTGTGCCTTCAGAAACATTGGCGGGCGGGTAAACCTGGAAGTTCACGGCCTGCTCCTCGCCTTTGAGTTTAAGGCTAAAATCAGCGCTCGATGGCTCGGCCCGCCAGCCCTTGGGTAGGTCGAGGGAGAGGCTGCCGGACACTTTTGCTGCGCCGGACTTTACCACCACTGCCACGGTACGGGGCTTTGCGTCAGCGAACAAAAGCGCCTCCTCTGCAAAGTTGACGAAGACAGGAGGCACCACCTCGAACGGGCGATAGACCTCACCTTTCACATCGTCATCTTTTTTGTAGGCTACCTCTCTTTCAAGAGTAAATGGTTGGTTTTCCACCAAAAAAACGAACTCCACTTTAAAAGGCTTGGGAGTTTCGGGTAAACCTCGCAGCCCTTGATCCGGTACCGTGTACATGCCGAGCGCCCAGTTCTGATCAAGCCAGTAGGCATTGGTATAGGGCAAGCTAGTGGATAGTTTCAGCTTTTTCTTAAAGGAAAACCCCTTGTTGTAGGCCAACGGCGCATTCAGCGTGGAGTCGGGGCCAAAGGGCAGGTAGCGTACAGATTGCAGGGTACACCTTACGGCTGAGCGGTTGATGGCCTCCAGCGTGATGTTGACTTCCTCGCCAGGCGTTGCAGAAGGCTCAGTGGCCACTACCTCGTAAAATAAGCCGAGGCAATTGGCGATAATCCGCTTTGTCTCGGCCAATTTCACCTGCTTCCAGTAGTCTTCTGGCAATGCTTCGATTGCTTTCAGCACCTGCATCAACTGCGGCACACTGCCGCCGGGATTGTTGAAGTCATATTTTTCAATCACTTTATTTACCAAGTCGGCGATAGGCGCACCGCCTTGCACCCGGCTCCAAGTGGTGTTGATGCCTTGAAAGAGGTCGCCCCCTGTAGGCATATCGCCCTTCACGAGGTCGAGGTATTCGAGGCTCTCACCCCGGTTCCCTACCGAGCCGAAGCCCTGCGACTTGTGCATGGAGCGGCTTTCGGCGCTGATTTCGCCGATGCTCTTGCCCCTCAACGGCAGGTAGGTGCCAGCATCCACGGCTACCATTTTCGACTTGTCGGCAGCGTCGAACTTTTCCTGACTACCGTAAAACCACCACGAAGTGTTGAAGAACAGACGTCGTGGCTGCCAAACTTGCATGTATTCCAATTGCTCTGGGTAAACATTTGGGTTGGCTGCCAAATCAAATGCTTCCACGGCAAGCATGGCCGAGGCCGTGTGGTGGCCGTGCGTCTTACCCGCCGACTCGTGGTGGAAGCGGTTGACGATGACGTCGGGCTGCCATTTGCGGATGGCCCAGACCACATCTGCCAGCACCTCGTCCTTGTTCCAGATTCTCAGTGTCTCGTCGGGGTGCTTCGAGAAGCCGAAATCGTTGGCTCGGCTGAACATTTGTGTGCCACCATCAATGCGACGGGCGGCCAGCAGCTCCTGTGTGCGAATGACGCCGAGCAGCTCCTCGATTTGGGTGCCGATGAGGTTTTGTCCGCCATCACCACGGGTGAGCGAGAGGTAGGCCGTGTTCATGTGCTGGTCGTTGGAAAGCCAGGTGATGAGGCGGGTGTTCTCGTCGTCGGGGTGAGCGGCCACGTAGAGCGCCGAGCCGAGCACGTTGAGTTTTTCAATGGCTTGGTAGATTTCGGCGGAATTGAGGCGCTCTGGGCGCTGGGCGGTGAGGGCCGTTGCGAAGAGCAACAGTAACAATGTGATGCGGCAATTTTCCATGGTGAAATTTTTGAACGGCGAAGATAATGGCAAGGTCAGGTGAAAAATTTCTGAACAATGAATTACGGCCTCGATTTGACAAAGTTTTTTGGGAGGCACAAAAAGATTTTAGCAGTTAAACGGGCATCGAGGGCCAATGAATTGTCATAAAATTTTGACAATTAGCCTGATGTACCTTATTTTTAAATACTTTCAAAATTGATTTTCAAAAAATTTTCACTAAAAATTTTCTGAATTATAGAAGTTGCATTTTATTTACCCCCCGTTTCGTGAAACATTCGATACGATTCTGTTTTCGACATTATTTCTCCCATTCCAATAAGATTTTGATTTCCATTTTATGCCCAACCAAGACTTGTTTCGCCCCAATTTTTCTGAATTCTAACATATCTACAGCAAGAACAAGCAAACATTTTTCATAACAAAACTTGGTAAACCACTTCTATTATGATTAGATTTACTAACCTATGCCTGGTCCTGTTTGGCATCTTCCTATCGGTGGATGCTTGGGGTCAGATGACAATCAGAGGGACGGTTTTGGACGAGAGCGCACAACCCTTGATAGGGGCCAGCGTCCTCATCAAGAACTCGACCAAAGGAACAGTGACAGATGTTGACGGGAATTTTGAGATTTCTGCCAAACAGGGCGACGTGCTCGAATTTTCGTTCACGGGCTTTGCCTCCCAAGAAGTCACGGTTGATGCCAGTACGGTCATCAACATCACTTTGAAGGAAGGCGCTGACCTGAGCGAGGTAGTCGTTGTGGCCTACGGTCAACAAAAAAAGGTCACCGTGACGGGTGCCGTAGCTTCCTTGAAAGGCAAGGAAGTGGTACGCTCCCCGGCGGTGGACATGACCAACTCCTTGGCGGGGCGCTTGCCCGGCCTCGTGGTCATCCAAACCAGTGGCGAGCCCGGCCAGGACGGTGCTAGGGTCTCCATCCGTGGTACCAACACCTTGGGCAACAGCAGCCCGCTCATCGTCATTGACGGTATCCCTGACAGGGACGGTGGCTTTGGCCGCTTGAACCCACAGGACATCGAGTCCATCTCGGTGCTAAAGGATGCCTCTGCGGCCATCTACGGCTCACGTGCTGCCAACGGTGCCATCATCGTGACCACCAAGCGGGGCAAGTCAGGCAAGCCAGTCATTGGCTACAGCTTCAACCAAGGCTTTGCCCAGCCGACTGTCGTTCCGGAGATGTCGAGTGCCGTGGAGTATGCCAATATCAGGAATGAGTTGGCCCTTTATTCATTGCCACAAGAGGAATGGGCGCCAGGATGGCAGGCACTGAACTCTACCGGGTCTTATGTATCGCCCAGCAGTGGCGCTACCGTGAACGGCGTGTTCACGCCTGAAGCGATTAGCAAGTATGCTGACGGCTCCGACCCTTGGGGGCATCCGGACACGGATTGGTTCGGCGATGTATTCCGCACTTGGGCACCACAGAAACGCCATAACCTGGAAATGGCTGGTGGCTCTGAGAACCTGACCTATTTTACTTCGTTGGGGTATGTTTTCCAAGATGCTATCTACAAAAACTCTGCTACCAACTACAAGCAGTACAACTTCCGTACAAACCTTGATGCGAAAGTCAATGACTACATCAAGGCAAATGTCGGCGCCATGATTCGCAGGGAAGACCGCAACTACCCTACCGAGAGCGCAGGTTCCATTTTCAGGATGTTGATGCGCGGCCGCCCAACCGACCCAGCGGTTTGGCCCAACGGCAAGCCCGGTCCAGACATCGAGAACGGCCAGAACCCTTATGTCATCACGACCAATGCAACGGGCTATGTTGACAATCCTGTGGATTTCATACAACTAAATGGTGGCGTTGACATCAGCAACCCTTGGATAAAGGGCTTGAAGCTCAATCTTTCAGGTGCTGTGGACAAGACTTCCGGAACTGCGAAGATTTGGCAAACTCCTTGGGAGCTTTACTATTGGGACAAGCAGTCCTACGAGGCTGACGGCAAGACGCCGTTGTTGGATCCGGCTGTTAGGTCCAACTTCACCGACCCAAGGCTTCGGGAAGCTTATAGCAACGTCCTCAACACCAACCTGACAGCTATTCTTAGCTATGACTTTAAGTTGGGTGCTGACAATAACTTTAGCCTCATGACAGGCGTGACGAAAGAGGAGTTCACAGGTTCGGGCTTTTCTGCTTTCCGCCGCAACTATATCTCTCCTGCGATTGACCAGATTTTCGCAGGCGGCACAGTGGGCCAAGAAACAGGCGGTGGCGCCTATGAACGTGCTCGCTTGGGCTACTACGGCCGTGTGCAGTACAACTACAAAGAGAAATACCTCGCTGAGTTCATCTGGCGCCGGGATGGCTCGTACATTTTCCCAGAGAACCAGCGCTACGGCTTCTTCCCCGGTCTTTTGCTGGGCTGGAACATCACGGAAGAGGACTGGTTCAATGTCAATGGCTTGGATTACCTGAAACTCCGTGCCTCCTACGGCGAGATGGGCAACGACCAAGTGTTCTACAATGGCCGTTTGCAGGAATACGCCTTCTTGTCCACTTACAACCCAGGACAGTATCCTATCAACAACCAAGTAGCAACCACCCTGTTTGAAACAGGGTTGGCGAACCAAGACTTTACTTGGGAGCGTGCAAGGAACATCAACTTGGGCGTGGACGGTAACCTCTTCGGCAAATTGGACTTCACTTTGGAGTACTTCAAAAACAGGCGTGACCAAATCTTGATTCAGGAAACGGGTTCTACTCCTGCTTCTTCCGGTATCAGCTCGCTGCTGCCACCTGTAAACAAAGGTGAAGTGGACAACTCTGGCTTCGAGTACAACTTGGTTTACAATGGCAGGGCTAATTCTGACTTCCGTTGGAGCGCCGGTATCAATGGCGGGTATGCTAAAAACAAGGTTGTTTTCATGGACGAAGTGCCCGGTATTCCCGAGTACCAGAAGCAGGAAGGCAAGCCTATCAATGCATTCCTTGTTTACGAGTCTGATGGTGCGTTCCTAGACCAAGCAGAAATCGAGGCCAATACGATTGACTATTCTGAGGTCATCGGTGCAAGTGGCACACTTCGCCCAGGCGACATGAAATTCAAGGACTACAATGGCGATGGCAAAATCAATGCGGATGACAAAGTCCGTTTGGACAAAAACGCTACCCCAAGATTTTTCTTTGGCGGTACATTAACTGCTAATTATAAAAACTTTGATTTCTCAATGTTGTTGCAAGGTGCGGTTGGTGCATTGTTCAGGGTGCAAACGGAGTCTGGTGACATCGGAAACTACCTGAAGTACAACCACGACAACCGTTGGAGCATTGAGAACCCAAGCGGCGAGCACCCACGCCTTGCAAGCCGTGGTGACACCTACTATACTGGCGGCCCTTATGGTGACAACACCTATTTCTTGTTCAACAAGGATTATATCCGATTGAAAAACATCGAGATTGGTTATACCTTTGGCAAGGGCCTTAGCGATAAGGTGAAAATCAGGGATTTAAGGGTTTACTTCAACGCACTGAACCTGCTCACTTGGGACAAATTCAACGTGTTTGACCCAGAGTCAGAGAATCAGGCCGGTACTTATTACCCACAATCACGGGTACTTAATTTTGGAGCAAGTCTATCATTCTAATCAAAAAAACTGTCATGAAAAATTTCAAACTATTCTGTTTCATTGCGTTATGCGTCGTGGCTTTGCTGCCGATGTCGTGCAACGATGATTTCTTGAATACGAAGCCGCTGGACAGGATATCCAGCGATGCCACTTGGGCTGATGGCCCATTGTCGGAAGCCTTTGTGTTCAACGTTTATTCCTACCTCGGCTATGGCGGCTTCGAGGAGCAAGCCTTGGCTGCCTACACCGACGAAGCCATGTTCACCCACGCTGGCCGCAACATCAACACCTTCACCGAAGGTGCTGAAAGCCCTGGTGGCCTTGCATGGAAAAGCCCAACCTACGAGTGGGGCAACATGTACCTCGCCATCCGTCAGGCGAACATCGCCATCGAGAACCTCCCGAAGGCAACCTTCACGGACACCGAGCTCCGTGACAGGCTCTTGGGCGAAGCTCACTTCCTCCGTGCCTACTACTACCACCAGCTCGTACGCTACTACGGTGGCGTGCCACTCATTGACCGTCCTTACGGCCTCAACGAGGATTACTCTGTTGTACGCAACACATACGAGGAGTGCGTAAATTTCATCGTAGCCGACCTTGACCAAGCTGCTACGCTGCTGGACGGCAAGCCTGAGACACCTGGCCGTGCCTCCAAATTGAGTGCAATGGCCCTCAAGGCCCGCCAGTTGGTGTACGCAGCCAGCGACCTCCACGACGCTTCCACTGCACAAGCAAAATCGCCAACGCTTAGTGGCTACAGCGACATCGCCTTGGTGGCCTATACTGGTGGCGATCGTACCGCCCGCTGGAGGGCTGCCCAAGAGGCTGCTAAAGCCGTACTTGATGCTGGCGCTGGTTACAAACTTGACCTTGCTGGCCCTGTCTCTGCCGAGGAAGGCCAGAGCAACTACAACTCAATCGCCTTGGGCGGCAGGAGCAAAGTAGGTGATGCAGCCGCTGCTACGGAACTAATCTTCCAGCGTACTCATACACCACAGTACACACAGGAAACCAACTGGCCGCTGGGTGGTATCCACTATGGCATCAACAATGGCCCGAACGGCTACCACAACTGGGCAGGCAATACGCCAATCCAGCAGTTGGTGGACGACTACGAGATGATGGACGGCTCAAAGTTCGACTGGAACAACCCAGCGCACAAAGCTGACCCATACACTGGCCGTGACCCACGTTTCTATGCAACCGTGCTTTATGATGGCGCACCTTGGAAACCACGTCCATCTGACGTGGCTGCGCTGGATCCCGCCAACCAAATCCAGACTGGCTACTACGATGACGGTAATGGCAACCTCATCAATGGCATTGATACCCGTAAGTCTTCCATTGAGGACTGGAACGGTACCCGTACCCACTACTACACCCGCAAGTTCATTGATCCAGACCCAGCGTTGCCCGACAACCAGTCCAACGCACAAGTAATTCCTTGGCCTTTCATCCGCTACACAGAGATGGCTTTGATTTATGCCGAGGCATCACACGAACTGGGCGAAGAGGACAAAGCACGTGAGTGGATAAACAAAATCCGCTTCAGGGCTGGTATGCCTGCCATCAATGACGCTGGTGATGCCTTGCGTGACCGCATCCGCAACGAGCGCCGGGTAGAGCTTGCTTACGAAGAGCACCGCTACCACGATGGCCGCCGTTGGATGATTGGAGACCAATTGGGACGTATCATCCAGGCCATCAACGTAACAGCTACACTGAAGCCAGGCGCAACTCCACACGTGCCATATCGCTACGACAAGGCCGTGTACGACTATACCTACACCGTGTACGACAACAACGATAACGAGACTCGGACATGGAACGACAAGATGTACTATCGTCCCATTAGCAGGGATGAAATCAATAGAAACGACAAGTTGAAGCAAAATCCAGGGTATCAGTAATTGATATTTCTGTTAGAAATCTCAACTTTGGTGCTCCCCCAATCCCTTCATGTAGGGGTTGGGGGAGTGTCTTTAAAATGAGGTTTGAACCTGCCCGCTTAGACTTCATTTACCTTCTTTGGAAAAACTATGACGAAATACTACACCATTGTCGCCTTGCCCGTTGTCATCCTCCTACTTTTTTCTTCCTGCAAAAAGGATGAACAGTCGAGTTCGACCCCATCCGCCCAAGCCAATGGCCCTGCCCTTTTCAATTTACTGCCTTCGGAAAAAACAGGCGTCAACTTCGTCAACCAACTCGACGAGGGGCCGAACACCAACATCTTGATGTACGAGTATTTCTACAACGGTGGCGGTGTGGCCACGGGCGACTTCAACAACGACGGCTGGCTCGACCTCTACTTCACCTCCAATATGGGCGACAACAAGCTCTACATCAACGAGGGAAAGGGCGGCCTGACGTTCCGGGATGCCACGGGCACCTCCGGCGCTGGTGGGAGGCCCGGCCCTTGGAAAACAGGCGTCAACGTCGTGGACATCAACGGCGACGGCAAACTCGACATCTACCTCTGCTACTCCGGTGCCTTGCCGGACGAAAAAAGGAAAAATCAGTTGTTCATCAACTCCACTCCGCCGGGTAGCCGAGGCGCTACTTTTCAAGAAAGAGCTGCCGAATATGGCCTTGACAGTCCAGCATTCAGCAACCAATCCTACTTCTTTGATTACGACCGGGACGGCGACCTCGATATGATGTTGTTGAATCACAATCCTAAAAACCTGCCCCTGCTAAACGAGGCACAAACGGCGGCAGCACTGAAAACCAGCGACCCCATGAAGGGCATTAGACTGTTCCGGCAGGACAATGGAAAATTTGCAGATGTGACCGAAAAGGCGGGCATCAGTTGCTCCGAACTCAGCTACGGCCTCGGCCTCGGCATGAGCGACTTCAACGGCGACGGCTGGCCAGATTTTTATGTGTCCAACGACTACAACGTGCCGGACTACTTGTACATCAACAACCAAAACGGCACATTCACCAACAAACTCCAAGTGTCCATCGGCCACACCAGCCAGTTCAGCATGGGCAACGATGTGGCCGACCTCAATCACGACGGCCTGCCCGACCTCATCACCCTCGACATGCTGCCGGAGGACAATGCCCGTCAAAAGCTCCTACTCGCCCCGGACAACTACGGCAAGTTCGACCTCAACCTGCGCAGCGGTTTTTACTACCAGTACATGCGCAACATGCTCCAACTCAACAACGGTGATGGGACATTTTCGGAAGTCGGCCAACTGGCTGGCATTTCCAACACCGACTGGAGCTGGTCGGCCCTCGCTGCCGACTACGACAACGACGGCTGGCGTGACCTCTACATCACCAACGGGTACCACCGTGATTACACCAACCTCGACTTCATCAACTACATGGACGATGTGGTGAAAAAGAAGGGCCGCCTACAACGGGAAGATGTGCTCGAAATCATCAAAAACATGCCTGCCTCGAACGTAGTAAATTATATGTTCAGAGGCAATGGCGAATTGCATTTCGACAATATAACGCAGTCCTGCGGGATGGGCCAACCATCCAACAGCAATGGTGCTGCGTATGCCGATTTAGACAAAGATGGCGACCTCGATTTAATCATAAACAATATCAATAAACCCGCCTTTATTTATGAAAATATAGTGGACAAAAAAACGGGGAATTACCTGCAAGTGTCACTCACAGGCGAAAAAATGAACACGCAGGGCATTGGAGCAAAAGTATCAGTATTTGCTGGTGGTAAGCAGTTTTTTGCGGAGCAATTTCCCGCAAGGGGCTACCTCTCTGCCGTCTCGCCCATCTTGCATATCGGGTTGGGCAATGCATCAAAAATAGACTCATTAATTATCACTTGGCAAAGTGGAAAACAGGAAAATCGGACTGATATAACCATCAATTCCACTATTAATTTGGATGAAAAAAATGCCATATTGGCGAAGCCAACAGCAGCCAAATATGCGGGCATATTTACTCCGATTAAATCCCCGATTAATTACACAAATTCATCCGTCGCAGCCCGTGACTTCGACCGTCAGAAGCTGCTCATCGGCGAGCTGTCCACCCATGGGCCCTGCATGGCCAACGGCGACCTGAACGGCGACGGCTCGGAAGACCTTTTCATTGGAGGTGCAGCGGGGCAAACAGCCAGCGTGTTTTTTCAGGGTAAAAATGGGCAGTTCACCACTGCAAAAATCTCCGCCTTCGAGCAAGATAAGTCCAGTGAAGACGCAGATGCCGCTATTTTTGATGCCAACGGAGATGGACATCTTGACATCTACGTGGCCAGTGGCGGCTACCACCAGTTCCAGCCCGACGATCCGGCACTGCAAGACCGGCTCTACCTGAACGATGGCAAGGGCAGCTTTGCCAAAGCCCAAAATGCATTGCCCAAGATGACCGCCAGCAAAGGCTGCATTGCCGTCGGCGACGTGAACGGCGATGGGCATCTTGACCTCTTCGTGGGTGGCCGAGTGGTGCCGGGCCGCTACCCGGAAGCTCCCGCCAGCTACCTGCTCGTGAACGACGGGAAGGGCCATTTCACAGAACAGACCAAAACCATCGGCCCAGAGTTGGCGCAGCCCGGCATGGTCTGCGACGCTGTTTGGGCGGATTTGAACCAAGACAAAAAACTCGACTTGGTCGTGGTGGGCGAGTGGGTGCCTGTGACGGCCTTCGTCAACGAGGGTGGCAAGCTGAAAAACGCCACCGAGCAATACTTTGGCAAGCAGTACAGCGGCTTCTGGAATTGCATCGAAGTAGCAGATTTCAACAAGGACGGACGCCCCGATTTCATTGTTGGCAACCTCGGCGCAAACACGCAAATCAAAGCAACAGACGCCCAACCTGCCGAGCTTTACCATGCCGACTTCGACGAAAATGGTTCGGTTGACCCCATTCTTTGCACCTACGTGCAGGGCAAGTCGTACCCGTACCTAACCCGTGACGAGTTGCTGCAACAATTGGTAAAGTTCAAAAAACGCTTCACCGACTACAAGAGCTACACGGCCGTGAGCATCGGGGATTTATTTTCCGAAACCGAACTTTCCAAGGCTAAACACTTGACCGTCAATCACTTGGAATCCACGCTTTTCCTCAGTGACGCCAGTGGCAAATACACCCTGGGGCAGTTGCCCGTGCAGGCACAGTTCGCCCCCGTCCACGCCATCGCCGTGCTAGATGCCGACCAAGATGGCCTTGACGACTTGCTACTCCTCGGCAATGACAGCCACCTGAAGCTGCGCCTCGGCAAGGCCGATGCCAACTACGGAGCGCTGCTTCGGGGCGATGGAAAAGGTCGCTTCGAGTACTTGTCGCAACGGCAGTCTGGACTGCGGGTGCGTGGGGATGTGCGGAGCGTGGTGCAGTTGGGCAACAAGGTTTATTTCGGAATAAATCAAGACGAAATAACAGCGTATGAAATAAAGAAAGCCAAAAGTAATTAACATGAAAGCATCTTATTATCAATGGATTGCGCCAGTTTTAATACTAGTGCTTTTCATTTTTTATAGCTGTAGGATTGGGCCACCACCTCCACCCATCCCCGACCACGAAATCGCCGCCCGTTGGGCCGACCTGACCAACCATATCACGAAGACCACCCCAGCCAATTCGCCGACCTTCGCTGCCCGCTGCTTCGGGTATATCGGCCTGACGATGTACGAAAGCATCGTGGCGGGCTACCCCGACTACAATTCGCTGGCTGGACAACTGAACGAGCTGCCCCCACTCCCCGTCCCAGAAACGGGCAAAACCTACGATTGGCGGCTCGCCCTCAACGCAGGACAGGCGGCCATTTTGCGGAGCATTTACAAACAAACCTCCGACGAGAACAAGGCGAAAATTGACTCACTGGAGTATGCAATTGCGGCAAGCATAGCTGCAAACCTGACCGATAAAGCACTGATAGACAGGTCAATAGCCTACGGAAAAGCCGTTGCGGAGCAAATCTTTGAGTGGTCAAAAACCGACGGTGGCCACCGGGGCTACCTGAAGAATTTCGACAAAACCCTGGTGCATCCAGAACACCCCGGTGCCTGGAAACCAGCCCTGTTTGCGCAGTCGTTCAGCCACCACCCGCTGCACCCGCACTGGGGCGAGAACCGCATGTTTTTGAAGGCAAATTCGGAGTTGGAAATTCCGAAGATGATTGAATTTGATACGGTCAAAGGCTCGCCCTACCACCAGCAAATGATGGCCGTCTATGAGAAAAACAACTCGCTGACGAAGGAAGAAAAGCAGACCGCCATCTGGTGGGCCGACGACCCCGACTCAACCTTCACGCCACCGGGACATTCGTACTACCTCGCTTCGCTCGTCATCGAGGCGAAAAAGCCGAGCCTCATCGAGTGCGCCGCTACTTACGCCCACCTCGGCATGGCGCTTTCGGATGCCTACGTGGCCTGCTGGAAATGGAAGTACCACTACTTCAGCGAGCGCCCGAACTCGTACATCACGCAGTACATTGACCAGCGCTGGGAGTCCTTTTGGCCTGACCCGCCGTTCCCGGCCTTCCCCTCCGGCCACGCTATCCAAGGCGGTGCAGCGGCGGAGGTACTGACGCACCTCTTCGGCGAAAACTACGCTTTTGACGACAGCGCACACGTTGGCCGCTGGCCGGACGAAATCCGTGAGACCGAGTTCGTGGGTCGCAGTTTCAAGTCGTTTTGGGGAATGGCGGAGCAGTGCGCCAACTCCCGCTTCCTCGGAGGCATCCACACCCCGCAGGACAACGAGACGGGGCTTCGGGAGGGGAAGCGGGTGGCGGAAAACGTGAACAATTTGAAATGGAAAAAAGACAATCAATGAACAAGCACCTCGTCACAGTTTTCGCTTTTACTTTATTGGTATTCAATGCTTTGCAAGCTCAAATCCGATTCACCGACATCACCACTGCCGCTGGTATTGACCACCAGTTTGCGGTGTACGACGGTATGTTTGGTGGCGGGGCCTGCGTGCTGGACGTGAACAACGACGGCTTCGAAGACCTCTACCTCACCTCCGGCATGAACGACGACCAGCTGCTGCTGAACCAAAAGGACGGCACCTTCAAAAATATATTCGTGGGTAGTGGGCTGGAATTGTCTCGCAAGTACGTCACGCAGGGCGTCACAGGGGCAGACGTGAACCGGGACGGCTGGGTGGATTTATTCATCACCACCATCACCACTAAAGGCGAACGCAAGGCCGTACCACGGGCGGAGAACCTGCTGTTTTTAAACAATGGCAACAATACGTTCAAAGACGCTACGAAGGAATATGGCTTGGAAGATATGTATTCCTTCAGCACGGGCGGCAGCTTTGGCGACTTCAATGCCGATGGGTTCCCCGATTTATATGTCGGCAATTATTTCTTGGACTATGACGGCCCGCTCACGGAAATTAACGATGCTACCATCGTAAATGCCAGCAAAACCGCCGAGGGTTATTTGCTTTTAAATAAAAATGGAAAAGGCTTTAAAGATGTATATGGCGATTATGGATTAAACCACCGGGGCTTCGGTTTTGGCGGACTTTTTACGGATTATGACAACGACGGTGACCAAGATTTGCTAGTGCTTCACGACTTCGGCTATAAAGCAAAACCCAATTACTTGCTCCGCAATAATTACCCCGACAAATCATTTACTTATGTGGAAAAAGAGGCAGGCATGGATTTGCGAATCAATGCCATGACCGCAGCGGTGGGCGATTATGACAACAATGGTTTTCTTGATTATTTTATCACCAATATAAAATTCAACCGCTTCATGGTTTGCGGCGGAAAAGACAAACCCTACTCCGACAAAGCAGCGGAACTCGGCACCTCCATGTTCACCATCAGTTGGGGAGCCAACTTCGCCGACTTCGACCACGACGGCGACCTCGACCTCTTCGTGGTCAACGGCGACCTCAATCCCAATTGCCAGCCCATGGGCGATTACCTGTTCGAGAACAAGGACGGCAAGTTTCAGGACATGGCCCGTGCCGCTGGTATTCAAGAATACGGCATCGGCAGGGGCTCGGTGATTTTCGACCTCGAAAATGACGGCGACATGGACCTACTTGTCATCAACCAAAAGGCGGTGAAGAACTACCCCGTGCCCACCATCACCAAGCTCTTCCGCAACGACTCCACGCATGGCAACTGGCTGAAAGTGGCGCTCGTTGGGGTACACGCCGAAAAGCACGGCATCGGCTCACGGGTAGCCGTGGTGGCGGGTGGCAAGCGGATGATTCGGGAAATTGACGGTGGCGGCTCCAGCCACCTTTCGCAGAACTCTACCATCGCTCACTTCGGCCTCGGCGAGGCAACGACGGTGGACTCCGTCATCGTTACCTGGTCGGGCGGCAAGCGGCAGGTGCTGACCAGCCAAACTGCGAACCAGCTTTTGACCATCACCGAGACCGGCGACGCTCCTCCAAAACAGCATGACAATTCCAAGTTGGTTTTTGGCGCTGTGGGCGTGGCCTTGCTAGTGACATTTTTGGGCGTTTGGAGAAGGCGGCGGCGAGGCAGGAGTTAGTGGGTATTCTGGCGGCGAACGCATATTCTTTCTTCATTTTTGCAACCCAACACAAGGTCGACTGTTCGGCTTTTAATGTGAGTTCGGAAATTTTCAAGCCGCAGAGCGGCGATTATGTTTGTAGAATCCAACAAATCAATGCAATTCAGCCCCAGCGGGGCGGCAACCAATTATCGCCCCGCTGGGGCTGAACGATTTTGCTGCAAAATCCCTACAAATATTGCCGCCGCTCTGCGGCTATTCTATTGGTTTTCAAAGGATTAATCTCCGAACTCACGTGCTTTTAATAAAACATTAAACATGGTCACCATCCAACGACCTACCACGGCGCAAATCCAGCGCTTCCTGCAAAAGCAATCCGACCGTAGCTTTTCCTACCCCCAAGTCCATTTCACCCAAGATGAAGCTACCGTGCCGGGCTACAACAACGACCAAAGCCGGGTGATGCTCGGCAAGGGGCAAGCCGTTTATGAGGCCGCCTGTGAGGCCCTTCGCAACTGGCAAATGTTTCCCGGAAATTGGGCATGGATTGAACCGCCCAGTGCGCCCATCCAGACGGGGCAAAACCTGGTGATGGTGGCCAACTTCTTTGGCCTGCACTGGCTGAATGCCTGTCGCATCGTTTACACCCTCGATGGAAGCGGGCCAGACCGCCGCTACGGCTTTGCCTACGGTACCCTGCCCGAGCATGTGGAGACGGGCGAGGAGCGGTTCAGCGTCGAGTGGCTGGCCGACGACACCGTTTGGTACGACTTGAAAGCCTTCTCGCACCCTCGGCTTTGGCTGGTCTGGCTGGCCTATCCCGTAGCGAGGAGCTTGCAGCGCCGCTTCGTGCGGGAATCGTTACAGCGAATGAAAACTATAACTGGCATTCGATAGGGTAAAGCGCTTCTTGAGGCGAATGAAAATTCGCAGACAATGCCTTTCTTGTTGGGCTTTAAGTACCTGAATTGCAAAAAAATAACCGCTAAATCACAAAAAAATCAGCGAGCCCATACAAGGTTAGTCCCATAGCTTTTAAAATCATCGAAAATACCAGTAAAATCAACAATTCCGACTGCCTATAGCCTTATAAAATCTGTGCTTTAGCCTGCCATTGTCAAGCGCTTTTTTAACTTTTTCTTTAAATCAAGTCACCAGAAATTCCGAACATCAAAGAAATAAACCCTGTTATGGGTGGTATATGGTCATTGCTATTGATGAATATATTCAGGGCCCAACCTTCAAGGAAATGACATCAATTGTTCACCACAATAAAATCAACGACCATGAAAAAATCACTGTTTTATCTGTTGGCCACCACATTGTTGTTGGCCAGTTGCAAATCTTGGAACCGTACCCAAAAGGGCGCAGTCATCGGTACAACAAGCGGTGCAGCGGCGGGTGCAGTCATCGGTAAAGCATCGGGCAATACGGCGCTTGGAGCCATCATCGGTGCGACAGTTGGCGGTGCGACCGGGGTGATTATTGGGCATAAAATGGACAAACAGGCCGAAGAAATCAAGAAGAAAGTGCCCGATGCCAAAGTGGAACGAGTGGGCGAAGGTATCGTCGTGGAGTTCAACAACAAGATACTTTTCGGTTTCGACAGTTATGCCCTGACCCCTGCGGCCAAAGCCAACCTCGACAAACTGAAAACTGTGTTGACTGACTTCCCCGATACGGACATCGAGATTCAAGGCCATACCGACGACACGGGCACCGACAGCTACAACGAAAAGCTCTCTGAGCGCCGTGCAGTTGCCGTGAAGAATTACCTGAAATCAAAGGGCGTAGCAAGGCGCCGTATCAATACGGTCGGCTACGGCGAGTCGGCTCCTGCTTACAGCAATTCCAACGAAGATGGCCGCTCCAAGAACCGCCGGGTGGAATTCCTCATCACCGCCAACGAAAAGATGAAAGCGGAGGCCAGCAGGGAGGCCAATACCAATTAACATAGCAGTCATTGACCATTGCTGCAACTGCTCATAAATCAGTCGTTTGCAAGTGACCAAGTGCTGGGTAATTCCCCACCCCACTGCCTATCATTATTTCAAAATCAGTAACCAGACAATAGGCATTAGACATTAGAAGCCACGCAAATAATTGGCCGTCAAAGTCTTATCCAAAGTCTACTGTCTAATTTCTACTGTCTTCTACTTCTTAAAAAACATCACCATGCAAAATCTAAGAGCCATGCTCGTCGCTATTTTCGTGGCGGCGTTCCTTCTAACCTCCAATGCACAGGGCATCGGCCTTCGGGGCGGTGTCAATTTCCAGAACATCAACGGCAAAGATTTCTTTGGCGATAAGCTGGAAAACACACTGGTGCCGGGATTCAACGCAGGCATCATCGCAGAGCTGCCCATCGTACCGGACTATTTTTTCCAGACGGGTGTGCTGTACTCAACGAAAGGCGCCAAAAGCGAAGACAGCTTTTTGGGGCAGCAATTGACTAACCAAGTCATGCTCGGCTACCTTGAAGTGCCCGTTCACTTCCTGCACAAACCACTGCTGGGCAACGGCCACCTGATATTGGGCTTAGGCCCGTACATCGGCTATGCGCTCCACGGCAAAGTCACCTTGGAAGTGGCTGGCAAAGACGAAGACTTCAACATAACATTCCAGAAAAAAGTAGGCCCGTCCGACTCGGAAGACGAGTTTTACTTCCGGCGGTTCGATGCCGGTGCCAACCTCTTTGCGGGCTATGAGTTTGCCAGTGGACTGTCGTTTCAGTTGAACACCCAGTTGGGACTGTTGAACATCAACCCCGACTATGAAGACGAAAACAACGAATCGAAGTGGAACAACACGGGCTTCGGCCTATCGCTGGGCTATCGCTTTGGGCAATGACGCTGCCCCATTTTGCCAAGAACAAACACTTATTCAACGTTAACCATAAAACATCAACGCCATGAAAAAACTGAGTTTAAGTCTAGCCATCCTTGCCCTGTTGGGCATTTTCATGCTGACTTCCTGCGGGAATGACGCAGAGGCCGAGCGTGCCAAAAATGAGGTACAAGAGGCCACCGATGCCGTTGGCGATGCCATGAAAGCAGAAAAAGATGACCTGAAAAGGGAAATCGAAGATGCGCAAAGTGACATCGAGCGCCAACTGGAAAAGCTGCGGAACGACCTGAAAGAAGCAAAGGACGATGCCAAGGCTAGTATCCAAAAGGACATCGACAAGCTGGAAGCCAAGCAGAAACAACTGGCCCAGGACCTTGAGGACTTCGGCAAAAAAGCCGAACAAGAATGGGACCAGTTCAAGGCCAATGTCCGTGAAACGATGAAGGACATTGGAAAAGACAACACCCTGTAATAGCAGCGAAGTGGGTTGTCCGAAGGGATTTCCTTCGGACAACCCACCGTTTTTTATCCCCCTACTTTAGCCTTTCCTTCAATGCCAACATCTCATCCCTGAACTGCGCCGCTGAGATAAAATCCAAGTCCTTCGCCGCTTTTTTCATTTTGGCCTCCGTTTCGGCGATGAGCCGCTCCACTTGGTCACGGGTCATGTGCGCTACGATGGGGTCGGCGGCGATGCTCGGTGCTTCCGGTTCGATGTAGTACTGCTTGCGGCCCCGAATATCGAGGACGCTGCTGCGGGCCATGATTTCCTCCCTCGTCTTCGCCAACGACTGCGGCACGATGCCGTGCTCCTCGTTGTAGGCCAACTGGATGGAGCGGCGGCGGTTCGTCTCCTCGATGGTACGCTGCATGGAGTCGGTGATGGTATCGGCGTAGAAGATGACGAGGCCGTTCACGTTTCGGGCGGCACGGCCAGCGGTTTGCGTGAGCGAGCGGTCGTTGCGGAGGAAGCCCTCTTTGTCGGCATCGAGGATGGCGACAAGGCTGACTTCCGGCAGGTCGAGGCCCTCTCGCAGCAGGTTCACCCCGATGAGCACGTCGAACTCGCCGAGGCGGAGGTCACGCAGAATCTCTACCCGCTCCATCGTCTCCACCTCGGAGTGGATATAGCGCACTTTGATGTCCAGCTTCGCAAAATACTTGGCCAGCTCCTCGGCCATGCGCTTGGTGAGCGTCGTGACCAGCACCCGCTCGTTTTTCTTTACCCGCTCTTGGATTTCGTCCATCAGGTCATCCACTTGGTTCAGGCTGGGGCGTACTTCGATGGGCGGGTCTATCAGGCCCGTCGGGCGGATGAGCTGCTCGACGATGAGGCCACCCGTTTGCTCCATCTCAAAGTCGCCGGGCGTGGCGCTCACGTAGATGACCTGGTTTTGCAGGCTCTCGAATTCGGTGAAACTCAGCGGGCGGTTGTCTATCGCCGAAGGCAGTCGGAAGCCCCAGTTGACGAGGTTGAGCTTGCGGGCACGGTCGCCGCCCCACATGCCCCGCACTTGCGGCACGGTGACGTGGCTCTCGTCAATCACCATCAGGTAATCGTCGGGGAAATAGTCGAGCAGGCAAAACGGGCGAGTGCCGGGCGTACGGCCATCGAAGAAGCGGGAGTAGTTCTCCACGCCACTGCAATAGCCGAGTTCCTTGATCATTTCGAGGTCGAACTCCGTGCGCTCTTTGATGCGCTTGGCCTCCGAGTAGCGTTGCTCTTTTTCAAAATATTTGACCTGCTCCCAAAGCTCGTCCTGTATGTCACGGATGATGTCGCCCATGCGCTCCTTGGGCGGCACGTAGAGGTTGGCGGGGAAGATGGCCGCCGTCGTCATGCGCTCGATGCGCTTGCCGCTCTCGATTTCCAGCCGCTCGATGGCCTCTATTTCGTCACCAAAAAACATGACCCGGTAGCCGTAATCGGCGTAGGGCAGGTTGATGTCCACGGTGTCGCCCCGTACCCGGAAGGTGGCCCGCTTGAAGTCCACCTCGGTGCGGGAGTAGAGGCTTTCCACCAGTTTTAGTAGGAAAACATTCCTCGAAATCTTCATGCCCTCCTGTATGCGGATGATGCTCGTGGCGTAGTCCTCGGGGTTGCCCATACCGTAGATGCAAGAAACCGATGCGACGATGATGATGTCCCGCCGCCCACTCAGCAGCGACGATGTGGCCCGCAGCCTAAGCTTGTCCACCTCCTCGTTGATGTTCAAATCCTTCTCGATGAACGTGTCGGTGACGGCGATGTACGCCTCTGGCTGGTAGTAGTCGTAGTAGCTCACGAAATACTCCACCGCATTGTCCGGGAAGAACTCCCGGAACTCGCCGTAGAGCTGTGCGGTCAGCGTTTTGTTGTGCGTGAGCACCAGCACGGGGCGGTCGAGCTGCGCAATGACGTTGGCGATGGTGAAGGTCTTGCCCGACCCCGTGACGCCGAGCAGCACCTGTGCCCGCTCGTGGTTGTTCACGCCTTCTACCAGTTGGCGGATGGCTTGTGGCTGGTCGCCCGTGGGCTTGTACTTGCTGTCGAGGTGGAAGATGGACATGCGGCGGTTGAGAAGGTTGAGAGGGGTTTAAAAGGTTTAGACCCTGTGGCCCAACTTTGCCTTCCAACCCGCTCAAAAGGACAAAGATAGGGCTTGGGAAGTTCAACGATGAGGGAGTTTTTTGTCTCCACTTCGCATCAATGGGAGGCAATTTTCACCAAATGATGAACGCCACTCGCCTATTTTCAGGGTAGCCTTTTTTAGCGTTGCCCGTGATGAGTGGCCGGGAGCTGCCAAAGCCCTTGGCCTCGATGCGGCTTTGCTCGATGCCTTTTGATACCAGGTACTCGCCCACAACTTTGGCCCGTTCCTCCGACAGGGTTTGGTTCATGCCCATGTCGCCGATGATGTCGGTATGGCCTTCGACCTTGAGTTTGTACCCAGGATTGCGGAGCAAAAAGCTGGCGAGGTTGTCCAATGCGGGCTTCGATTTTTCCAGCATGATGGGTTTCCCTTGTTCGAAAAGTACGTTTTTCGGGATGTACTTTTCGAGCGTATCCTTGGCCACTACGACCGTGCCGTTGGTAGCAGCTGGTTGTTGCTGCGGTTCGGGTTTTGGGGCAGTGGGGTTCGGTTGCTTTTTGGGCGCAGGCTTGGGCTTCGTTGCGGTCGGGTTTTCTTTTTTTGCTTCGGTTTTGGCAGGTGATTGCTGTGGGGCGGGCTTGGGCTTCCCGTTGAAATATTTGCTTTCGACGATGGCTGGGCGGTTGGTACTGGGCAGTGTCCAGAGCAGCCGCACCTCGCCTTCGATGAGTGCGTTAAAGTATTCCACCTTCAGGTCGTAGGCAGTGCCCTCCCGCATGACGACTTGCCCGGTAAACTGTCCGTTGTCGTTCAAGTTCCAGTTGTCGATGACTTGCACGCCACCTACCCAGACCCGGATGCCGTCGTCCACTTTGGCGGAGAAGTTGTAGGTGCCGGTTTCGGGTGCGGTGATGCGGCCCGTCCAGCGGATGGAGCAGTTGTGCGGGTCAATGCCGGGCACTGGCGGCACGTCGTTCCACGACTTATCAATGTTGCTTTCCGTGCGGGTGGCGACTTCTTGGTTGAAATTTGTACCATTGTAGTACACTGCTTTCAGGCCCTGCTGCGCAAAAAGGCAACCAGCCAACAAGTTGAGGAAAAGGAAAAACAGTGGTTTCATGCAAAAGCAATTGAAAGTGAAAATGCCGGGTGATGCGGTGCCACGAATTTATGGCCGCTTGCTGGTGCCAACCCGCCGAAATTCGACAGCATGGCCATGTTTTGGGATAAAACACAAAAAGGCACTGGTGTAAGATGCCATTCATTCGGTTTAAGTAGGAAACATAGGAAAAAGGCGGTTTTTGACAAAAATCATGTGCCCAAGTGACATTTCTGCATAACGTTCAATGGTGGTTATTTCGTTGTTTGTGGTAGCATAATTCGGGAAAGGTTCGCTGGGTTTTGGCAACTCCCGAAACAACGAATCGCCGCGTGATGCTGTTTTTATAAAAAAATAGAACCATGGCACGACTGATTGTTCCCACCGACTATTCCGCCACTGCCGAAAAGGCGATTGACCAAGCGTTTTTGATAGCGCAAAAAAACAACGACGAGGTTGAGTTGCTGAATGTGGTGATTGTGCCACCTTCCTCCGAGTCGCCCAAGATTTGGGATTATATCATGGGTGAAAAAAAGGTGGAGGAACAGCGACTGCGGGATTTGGCAACGGCGAGGATTAAGGCACTCGGCTTGCCCGAAACCACCCGTTGGCGGGTGAGGGTGCTCTACTCAGAGCGTTTTTTGGACGGCATCTTGTCCAGGTTTGAAAAATCGAAAGCAAAACTCGTGGTGATGGGCACGACGGGCGTCAGTGGTTTGGCCAACAAAATCTTTGGCAGCAACACAGCCAACCTCATCTCCAAGGGAGCAGTGCCTGTGCTCACCATTCCGCCCAACTGGATACCTCAACCCCTAAAAGCGATAGAATTTTGCATGACCCCCGACCAAGTGCCTGCTCACAAAAGAGACCTTAAAAGATGGGCGACATGGCTTGGTCTCGAAGCGTCCATCACTTATTTTACCAACGTGGCAAGTGCTGGAATGGCACAAGCGGAAAGTCCGTTCCCCATCAAAACCGTCGTTACCATCCCTGAAGATGCACTCTACGAAGACCTTGTTGAATACAGCAAGGACTTGAAATCCACGGTGCTTGCCATGCTGGTGCATGAGCGCATGACCATGTTTGAGCGCATTTTCGACAAGAGCATCACGGGCCAAGTAGCTGGCCGGGTGCTGATTCCGATGCTGGCGGTGCCAGTGAAGGCAGATTAGTACTTTGTTTACAAAGTACTTAGTTTATGAAAAAAGGGGTGCGATTGCGCAAGGCAACCGCACCCCTTGTGCTTTCCGATTGGGTGAATCCGCCTAATTCTTCAATAAATTCTTGAACCTCGGCCGGTGCGGCGTCACATCGCCCAGCTTCGCTTTCTTGGCCGCCTCGTAATCTTGGTAATTGCCTTCAAAGAACACCACTTCGCCTTCGTCCTCGAAGCTGAGGATGTGTGTGGCCAAGCGGTCAATGAACCACCGGTCGTGGCTGATGACCATGACGCAACCTGCGAAGTCGTCGAGCGCATCTTCCAGCGCCCGCAGGGTGTTGATGTCAATGTCGTTGGTCGGCTCATCGAGGAGTAGGACGTTGCCGCCGTCCTTGAGTGTGAGGGCTAGGTGCAGGCGATTTTTCTCTCCGCCAGATAGCACCCCGGCTTTTTTTTGCTGGTCACTTCCAGTAAAATTGAAGCGACCGGTGTAGGCACGGGCGTTCATTTCGAAGTTGCCAACTTTTATGATATCAAGGCCGCCAGACACAATTTCGATGACCGATTTCTCTGGGTCAATGGCCGAGTGCGACTGGTCCACGTAGCTCACTTTTACCGTATCGCCGAGCCGGATGGTGCCGCTGTCGGGCTTCTCTTGGCCCATTATCATGCGGAAAAGGGTCGTTTTACCCACCCCGTTCGGCCCGATGATACCCACGATGCTGTTTT
>CAYTZS010000013.1:51166-51596 GCA_964442355.1 uncultured Saprospiraceae bacterium
GGACGGAAAAACTGAAGTTCTCGAACAGCACCCGGTTGTTGAAGGCTTTGTTCAGGTTCTCCACCTCGATGACCACTTCACCGAGGCGTGGGCCGGGCGGGATGGTGAGTTCCAGTTTTGCTTCTTTTTCTTTTGTCTCCTCGCCAGCCATCTTGTCGTAGGCGTTCAGACGGGCCTTGCCTTTGGCTTGTCGGGCTTTGGGGCTTAATCGAATCCATTCCAATTCTCGCTCCAAGGTCTTCTTGCGCTTGTCGTCGGCCTTGGCTTCTTGCTCAAGGCGCTTGGCCTTTTGTTCCAACCAACTTGAGTAGTTGCCCTCCCACGGAATACCCTCGCCACGGTCGAGTTCGAGAATCCAGCCCGCCACGTTGTCGAGGAAGTAGCGGTCGTGCGTCACAGCGATGACCGTGCCGGGGAACTGCTGGAGGTA
>CAYTZS010000014.1:0-51471 GCA_964442355.1 uncultured Saprospiraceae bacterium
GCCTTA
Organism: uncultured Saprospiraceae bacterium; assembly: GCA_964442355.1. Classification (GTDB taxonomy): domain Bacteria; phylum Bacteroidota; class Bacteroidia; order Chitinophagales; family Saprospiraceae; genus UBA6168. Next base: position 7 of record CAYTZS010000014.1, read on the forward strand.
TCGAGAAGACGATTGAGACAGGTAAAGCAGATACGGTTGTTGACCATTTACCCTATCGCTGTTTTGCTTCTCTATTTTTACTCGAAGTCATGGAAGAAAATGCCATTATTGGGCAACTTGGTCGTTGCCATTTTCTGTGCATTCGTTGCGGGTGTGGTGCTTTTTGCCGATCGTGAAAACTTTGGCCAGTTGAAAGAGCAGGGTAGGGAAGTGGGCGTGCTTTTCGGGGGCTACCTGCTGTTTGCTTTCTTTTCTACCCTCCTCAGAGAGGTCGTAAAGGACATCGAAGACATGGAGGGCGACGCCCGGCTTGGCTTGCAGACGCTACCCATTCTGGTTGGCATGAAAACCGCAAAAAAATGGGCCATTGGAGTAGGGGTGTTGCTGCTGTTTTCGCTGCTGGTGTTTGTGCATTGGCTTTGGCAACGGCAGGAGTTGCTGAGTGCATTTTTCACTATTTTTGGGGTGTTGTTTCCGTTGGTTTACATGTTGTATTTTCTGCGAAAAGCAAAGGAGAAGGCCGATTTTTCAAAAGCAAGTTTCTTGGCAAAACTGGTCATGTTGTCTGGATTGGTTTTGCTGGTTGTTTGTAAATTAGCGTAAAAGAAGTTCAATCATGTCAAAAGTTATCGAGTTTACTGGGGTCATGGAAGCCGTGGAAGGCCTCCCCAAAAACGGAATCATCGTCTTTCCTTTCGATTTGAAAGAAACTTTTGGCAAAAAATCGGTCAAGGCAAAATTCACTTACGATGGCATCGAGTACCGTGGCCTCCTGAAAAGCATGGGTGGCGACTGCGTTTTCTGCCTGATACGGAAAGACATCCGGGAGCGGTTGGGCAAAAATCCCGGCGATACCGTTCACGTCACGGTACAAGAAGATACCGAAGAACGAATTGTGACGGTTCCCGCTGATTTTCAGCAAGTTATGGACGAAAACCCATCAGTGAAAGCCATTTTTGAGGCGTTATCCTACACTTGCAAAAAAGAGTACATCAACTGGATTGAGGAGGCAAAGCGGCCAGAAACCCGGGCGAACCGATTAGTGAAATCTATTGAAATAATTGCAGCAGGGAAAAAATCACTACGATGATTTTTTTTGAGTGACCAACCCAAACCTTATTCACTGCGTCCTTCCTTGAAAAAATCGCTAAGTGGCTGATAAAGTGGTGATTTTTGGCACGTTTTTTTAAAAAGCAGGGGTATTGTCAAACATTGAAAACAAAAACTGCGTTAACCACCGAAAGAACCGAAAAAATAAGTTTCATACAATTAGTGAGAGTAAATGACGCTGCGGCTATCCCATCGGGATAGCCGCCTTTTTTTTGTCAAAACTCGTCTTTTCCAATGGGCTTAAAGCCCGAAGCCCTTCACATCCAAATTCAGCTTGCCCTTCAACCCAATGCGCACCCGAATGGAATTGCTGGAAATATAAACATTGGAGACAGACAACTCGTCGAGTAGTCCATTGAGGTTGATGCCCGGTGCCAGTTGGTAGTCTTTTAGGTTTTCTTGGATGGTCTTTTTGGCATCCTCCAAGTTGTAGTTCAGGTAGAAATCGAGGTTTTCCTGCATTTGCTTTTTCATCGGGCCTTTGAAGAGCCAGCTGGCCGTTTTCATGAGCGCTTTTTGGCTACTGAAGTCAAATTCTACGTCTTTTAATTGGATATGGTTGGACGCTGCATCATACTCCGGCAGGGCGATGAGGTAAACATCACCCGTGTAGCTGCCCTTCAGGTTGGTGCGTATCACGAGCTTGTTGCCTTGGCCATAAAGTCCCACGTCTTCTACTCGTACCTGTTTGTTTTTGTAGGTAAAAACCTGGCCGACCATGCTCTGTTTTGATAGTCGCTCAGCCTCTTTGAAAGGCACGGCGGTGTCTAGGTAAAGCGTGAAGTTATCCGCCACTGCCTGAGAAAAAGCAAACGGTGGCAGCTTGGTGACACCAGTTGCCGTTGGTTTTTCTCCTAAAAAAACACCCGGCTTGGTGACCACGGTAACGGTGCTTTCCACGGTGTTGCCCGTTGATTTGAGCGGCGTCATGCCTACCGACTGCGGATTCAACAAGAGCCAAGTGTTGAATTCTTCGGAGAGCAAAAACGGGTCGTGCATTTCTTTCCAAACGGTTTCCATTTCTTTTTTGAGGTCAAAAAGGTTTTTCACTTCCTTATCAATGGACTTGGCGAAGGTCGAGCGGGTCTGGTTCAACACCAAATTGGCGATGGGCGTGATGGCCAAGTTGGTAATACCGAGCTTCACGACGGGTTCCTTGAGCCATTTGTGTCCGTTGAGTTCAGTCTGAGTTTCAAGCGACCAATCTGGCTTGATGTTGTAGCGGGTGGTAAACTCCAGTGCAAGCGAGCCTTCCGCTTCCACGGTCGAGAGCACCACGTCCTTTTTTATCCAAAGGTCAACTGGCACTCGGTACCTGATTTCTTTGTCGTTGATGTCAATTGTGATGTTCTCCCGCTTTTTCGCCCGAATGGCCATGCCGTCGTCCTTGAGGTTGTTGTCCTCGTAGAGCATATCGCCAATCTTGTTGTTGAGGGCTTTTAGCAGTTCGGTCTTGTAAAACTTCAGCGGAATGTTGATGACGGACGGCTCCGGCTCTACGTTGACCGTATTGTAGAACTCCTCTGGCCGTGCGGCTTTTGGTGCCTTGCAGGCAGTAGCCACCAACAGTGCCAGCAAGAAGATGGCTCCGAATCTTTTGAGCGTGAATACTTTTGTTTTAAATTTTGACATAGGTGATTTCCAGTTTGAAAGCATCTTTACAGAAATTGAATTTTTGCGCAAAAATAAGCAGTGGTTTCCGTCAGCGTTATGCAACGGTTCAATTGAGGAGTTGTCGTTTTAAATTGCTGCACAAAATCTGCATCCACATGGCCTACTGAATCCCTTTTTAGCGGCCACAACTAATTGAATGTTATGAAAAAGACTTTGTCCTTCGCCTTTTTTGTACTGTTAACTTTCCACCTTGCCGAAGCCCAATCAGGTGGCGGCACCAATTTCGATCGCAAGATTGACCGCTTGGCCAACGATTTGGACCGATTGGCTCAAAAAGTGGAGGCTAGGGCCGAAACCAAAGCCGAAATTTGGGAGGAGCGGGCCGAGCGCATTGCCGAACGATTGGAAGACCAATGGGACAACAATTGGTCGGTGCAGTTGGACGGATTTGGTGAGCGAGCCTTCTTCACGACCTGTCCCGAAGTCGCATTCCTCGGCATTGAAACCCATTTGATTTCCATCGAAAAAGCCAAGAAACTCGGCTTCGAAAACCGCTACGGAAGCTACGTTTCAAAAGTGATGGTCAAGTCCTCGGCAGCGACGGCGGGCCTTCAGGCTTTTGACTATATCTACGGGGTGGATGACCAACGTACCAGCGACAACCAAAGCCTTTCCGAAATTTTGGAAGATTACGAGGCGGGCGATGAAATTACGTTGCACTTGGTGCGCAAGGGCGAAAAGATGACTACTAAGGTCAAATTGGCGGAGAACTACGATTATAGCCTCGACGAGACTGAAGACAACATGCCTTTCTTGGGCGTGAGTCCTGCTGATGAAGAAAATGAGGAAGAACTTGACGGCGTTTCGGTTGAAATCGTGGAAAAATCCACAGCCGATGAGATGGGCCTGAAAGTGGGCGACGTCATCACTTCCATCAACGGCTTTCCAGTGCTGGACTGGGACGATGTCACTACCGCCATTAAAAATACTCGCCCCGGCGAGGCCATTGAGGTCAATTTCAAGCGGGAGGACCAAACGCTTTCAGCCAAAGGCACCATCAAATCCTACGAGGACGTTTACCCAGAAGATGACAACGGAAGCTGGAACCTCGACGTGGATTGGAATGAAATGGGCAATATGACAATTGCCACTGGCGACGATTGGGAACAAGAGCCGGAGCAGGACGAGAACCGAGCATTCATGGGCATTTTCACCGAAATGATTTCCAGGGAAAAAGCAGCCAAACTCGGTTTTGACAATCCTTACGGTACTTACATCTCAGGCATTATGCCGAATTCGCCAGCAGAAAAAGCAGGGCTGAGGGCCTTTGATTACATCTACGGCTTTGACGAATACCGAGCTGGTGAAAACCAGAGCCTTGCCACCGTTTTGAAAAAGTACAAGCCGGGCGAAAAAGCTACGGTACATTATTTCCGCAAGGGAAAAAAATCAAGCGCTTCCATCACATTTACAAAACCATTTAAGGCGGAGAAAAAGGAAATGAACAGCTGCGAAGATTCCTTTTTGGGCATCATTCAGATAACAACCTCTCAAGATGACGGGGTGGCCATTTCGCCAGTTAAAGGTTCTACGGCTTCTGAAATGGGCCTCAAGGACGGCGATTTGATAACACATATCAATGGCTTCCAAATGGTGGACTGGCAGGATATCACCACGGCAATTGGTCAAATCAAGCCCGGTGAGGCTATCACAGTTGATTACCTCCGGGATGGAAAGGCCATGAAATCTTCAAAGCCAATCAAGAGCTACGCTGAAACCAAAAACTGTCCAAACTGCGACTGCGGCGAAAGCGAAACCGTGGTGATAGCAAGGTCGCCGGGCAGCAATACTTGGAAAGCATGGGACAATGAAAGCACAGTTACTTCCCCGACTCCCCGCATGGGCGTTGACAATGCAAAGGTGGCACTTGGCAATCTTTCTTCGGAAGATGTGAGTTCAATGCGTGGCAAAAGCGTCCAATTGTCTGACAAAAACACGCTCGCCGTTGAAAGCCTTCGGCTGACGCCCAACACCAAGAACGGGATGTTCACGCTGGATTTCAACTTGCCAAGTAGCGGCAACACCGTGGTGAAAATATACAATGTTACTGGCAGGGTGCTCTACGAATATGACCTCGGTAGCTTTTCTGGTAATTTCAGCGACAACGTGGACATTTCACAAAACGGCGCTGGCAATTACTTCCTCGAAATCACCCAGAGCGGCAAGGCGTTTACGAAGAAAATCACTTTGTCAAGGAGTTGATATTGATAATTGAAGATGTGGAAATGGCTTGACCGACTCAGTACGGTTGAGCCTTTTCTGCTTTTGTAAATTTTAGCTCGCCAACATTAATCAAATTTAACCTGCACAAAGATTTTGAAATCACCCGGAACTATCTTTACCTTTGCGCCGCTTTCTAAAAAAGCGAAAATGATTTTTTTCGAACATCATCATTAAATTCCCCTTGTAGCTCAGTTGGTTAGAGCGCCGGATTGTGGTTCCGGAGGTCAGCGGTTCGAACCCACTCGAGGGGACAAAAAGCATTACTTCTTCGGGGTAATGCTTTTTTATTTTCTGAAAAAAGGATTGAAGGATTGAAAGATTGAAGGATTGAAGGCAGTGTGCCAAATCCCTTCAATTCTTCAATCCTCCTCTCCCTCAATCCTTCTAAAACATGGAAAGAGGCAACATCCCACGCAAAATCAAGGGTTTTAGGGACATAGACGCTGACTTGAACGAGCTTCGCCAGACCATCATCCGGGAGGCTGGTAAGGTTTATCGCTCCTACGGTTTCGAGCATTGGGACACCCCCGTGCTGGAGTACGCCGATGCCCTCGGCAAGTACATGCCCGACGAGGACACTGTGGACAAGGGCGTTTACAATTTCCGAAACCCAGAGGAAGAGCCGGTTTTGCTCGCCGATGGCTCTGAAATGCGGGACGCCGATGCCAAAGTGGTCATGGATTTTCATCCGCTGGCCATGCGCTACGACTTGACTGCGCCGCTGGCGAGGGTCTATTCCGAGCGGCTTTTCATGGATGTGAAACGGGGTCAAATCATGGAATCTAATGCGCCGCTGTTCAGGCGCTTCCAGTACGGCCCGGTCTATCGCTACGAGTTGAAACTGCTGCCGGGCCGTTTTCGAGAGTTCTGGCAACTCGATTTCGACACGGTTGGCACTGCTGATGTGGCCGCCGATGCCGAGGCTTGCATGATTCTTTCCGATGCCCTCGAAGCCATAGGTTTGGAGCGAGGAACTTATATCGTAAAAGTCAACAACCGCAAGGTGTTGAAGGGTTTTTTGGAGTCCGTAGGCATACAAGGTGAGGAGCAAGAAGGCGCTGTGCTGCGGGTCATTGACAAGCTGGACAAAATTGGTTGGGACGACGTCAAGCTCGAATTGGGCAAAGGGCGTGAAGATGCCTCCGGCTCCAAGATTGACGGCCTCGGGTTAGCTGAACCAACCATTGAAAAAATAGTATCCTTCCTAAAATTGGCGACAGGCGTCTCCGCCCGTGCCGAGGTTTTGCAAAAATTCGAAGAAGTGGCCAGTGAGAATCCCACTGCTGTCGAGGGCATTGCGGAGCTTAAAAAAATGGACGCTCTTTGGGCAAAATTGGGCTTCGATGAGGCTCGAATAACCTTCGACCCCTCGCTGATGCGGGGCATGGCCTACTACACAGGCCCAGTCTTCGAGGTGGAATCACTGCTGACCTACAAAGATGAAAAGGGCAGGGAGCGCCGGGTTGGCTCCATTTGCGGTGGCGGTCGCTACGATGGCCTAGTGGAGAAACTGCTCGGCCTAAAAGTGCCTGCCACGGGGGCATCTATTGGTGTTGACCGCTTGGCGGAACTGTTGCGCATGGCCAAACCTGGCCAAGTGACTGCCCTCGGCCCGGTTTTCATCGCCTATTTCGACGACGAATTGCAACAGGAATATTACCGCATTGCTCGGATGTTGCGGGAGGCAGGCATCAATGCTGAGGTTTATGTTGGCAACGCCAAGGGTTTCAAGAAAATGAAGAAACAAATGGCCTACGCCGATGCAAAGAATTGTCCACTGGCCATTCTGATTGGCACCGACGAGGCGGCGAAGGGCGTGGCTACTGTCAAAAACCTCCAACTTGGCAAGGCGCTTGAAAACACCACGACTGACAAGCAAGCATGGATTAATCAAGTGCAACAAGAAGTACCCTTGACCGATTTGGTCGAATACATGAAAAACCAACTCGGCCAATGAAAGCCGCCATCAAGTCCATGCTGCTCGACAGCATCTCCATGAAACAGGCGATGCTGCACGATGATAGGTTGCTAGCCATCGTGCAAGGCGTTGTAAACCAGGTGGTTGAGACGTTCAATGCAGGTGGGAAAGTGCTTTTTTGTGGCAATGGCGGCAGTGCAGCCGATGCACAGCATTTGGCGGCAGAGCTTTCAGGCAGGTTTTACCAAAACCGGAAGGCGCTGTTTGCAGAGGCATTGCACGTGAATTCGTCCTTTGTGACTGCGGTGGGTAACGACTTTGGTTTTGATGCTGTCTTCGAGCGGGCCGTGGAAGCGATGGGTCGTCCGGGCGATATGCTGTTCGCACTCTCTACTTCTGGCAACTCGCCCAACGTGCTTCGTGCCATTGCGAAAGCACATGAGGTTGGGATGAAAGTAGTGGGTATGACGGGTGAGTCGGGTGGCAAAATGGACGGCCAATGCGACTTTTTCCTCAAAATCCCTTCAAACGATACGCCCCGAATACAGGAAGGACAAGTGGTGTTGGGTCACGCCATTTGCGCATTGGTGGAAAAACAGTTGTTCAAATAATCGATAAAGGTTCAAAGAAAAAAATCTCCTTTAAAAACCCGCTTCGCTTGCCCACAGAGCCAGATGTTCTCAAAGCCCTTTCCTTCCGCTTTTTCAAAACGCACCTTTAATTTTCCGCCTTTGGTGGAGATGGTGACTTCCGAAGCATTCAAGTCTGGATTGGCCAAATGGTAAGAAAGCGCAGCGGCTGTGACTCCTGTGCCGCATGAAAGTGTTTCGTCCTCGACACCCCGCTCGTAGGTGGCCACTTCGATGCCACCATCCGTTTTTTCCACAAAGTTTACGTTGATGCCTTCCTGTCGGAAACGGTCTGAGTAACGGATGACCTGTCCACTTTCCACGATGTTCATGTCAGAAAGGTCTTCAACAAAAACGACGTAGTGTGGCGAGCCTGTGTTTAGGATGAAGCTACCGTCGCCAATTTCAACATCTGGTACATCTGACATCTTCAACTCCACCCAATTTCCCAAGATTTTGGCCTCGTGCGGCCCATCGATGGCAAGGAAGCGGCAATGGTCGCCAGCAGCTCCAAGGTAGTTGGCGAAGGCAGCGATGCAGCGCCCGCCGTTGCCGCACATCGTGCTTTCACGGCCATCGGAGTTGAAGTAAACCATCTCAAAGTCGTAGCCTTCCACGTTTTGGAGGAGGATGAGGCCATCGGCACCAATGCCAAAGCGGCGGTTACAGATGTGCTCAATGAGGCTCGTGTCGTGGCGGGTAAGGTAAAATTCTTGGCGTTGGTCAACTAAAACGAAGTCGTTGCCTGTGCCTTCGTATTTGTAAAAAGGAATATTTTTCATCATAAATCTTTGAAACACCCGTTTTGGACTTCAGCTGCAAAAGTATTTTACCCTGTGGAATGATGGAGGGCAAAACTATTTTGCCCTCAAATTCATTTTTTTACCATCCAAAATTCCCAAATTGCACGCTAATCGGCCAAAATCTGCAAATTGGGATGGTATTGGTAAACGGAATGCGGCGGCAGACCATGAAAAACGCCAATTTTCGACGAAAAGTTGACCGAAGTTGCCTTGCCAAGCGAACCATTCAATTGAACCCTGACTTCTTGTTATTATGAAAAAACATCTTCCAATTGTCATCTCCTCCGTCGGTAGCGCAATACTGGCCGTTTTCCTTTTCAACCAATTTCAGGAACCCAAGACCATCTACCTTGATAGGGCTGACGGTTCTGCCATTTACGCCAACTACGGTGAGAGCGACCCGCTCTACGTCAATTCGCAGCGCACGTTCTTGTCTTCTTCGCCCACTGATTTTATTGCGGCAGCAGAGAAAGTGACTTCTTCGGTCGTGAACATTCGGGCGATGGAAAGTTCGGCTTATGGCTGGTGGGGTGGCAGCTCGCATGGGTCTTCGTCTGGGTCTGGCGTCATTATTTCGCCTGATGGCTACATCGTGACCAACAACCACGTCATCGAAGATGGCAACAAATACCAAGTGACTACCAATGACCACCGTGAATACGATGCAAAACTCATCGCCACTGACCCGTATACGGACATTGCGCTCCTGAAAATCGAGGACAAGAACCTGCCAGCCGTTGTATTTGGCAATTCGGATTCGCTGCGAGTAGGGGAGTGGGTGCTGGCCGTCGGCAATCCGTTCAACTTGGAAAGCACAGTTACCGCTGGCATCGTGAGTGCAAAAGGCCGCAGCATTGACATCCTGGAAGGGGAATACACCATCGAATCGTTCATCCAAACCGATGCAGCAGTGAACCCCGGCAACAGTGGTGGCGCCCTCGTCAACACCAATGGCGAACTCGTGGGTATCAATACCGCCATCATCACCCGGTCGGGCAAATACGAAGGTTACTCGTTTGCCATTCCCTCCACGTTGGTACAAAAAGTGATCCGTGACCTGCGTGATTATGGAGAAGTGAAGCGTGGTTTGCTTGGAGTGAAAATCGGTCCGGTGGATGACCGCATTGCTCGGGAACTAAACTTGCCAAGCGTCGAGGGCGTATACATTAGCAGTGTGACTGACGACGGTGGTGCAGAAGCAGCTGGATTGCAAGCTGAGGATGTCATCGTTGGCATCAATGGCCTGAAAATCCGCACCATTCCTGAACTCCAAGAACAGGTGGGCAGGTTGCATCCTGGATCAGTGATTAAAGTAGAGTACATCCGCCAGGGCAAACGCTACTCCGCAAACGTGACCTTGAAAGACAAGGACACGGCCTCGAAAATCGTTGTGAAGGGCGACAACAATGATTTCCTAGCAGAATTGGGCTTTACGCTTCGTGAACTTTCGACCGAGGAACGCAGAAAGCTTCGGATTTCGGGCGTTTTTGTAGACAATATCAGTGTCGGTAGCGACATCGAGCGGACGGAAATGGATCCCGGCTACATCATTACAAAGGTGGGAGAGGTGAAAGTCAGCACCGTTCAAGAGGTGATCAACGAACTCAAGAAAAGCCGTGGCTCCGAAATCTACCTCGAAGGTTTTTACGAAAATTATCCCGGCGAATACTACTACACGTTTAAAGTAAAGTAATTCAACATGAAAAACAGGCAGGTTCAGGCTACTAGGCATCTGAACCTGTTCAACTAGCCAAATTTCTCCGATCTCCAGTTTTTCCATTCCAAGTTTTGGCCAAATTCTATTTGTCATCTGCCTTGCCACTTTTGGCTGTAAACTGAAATTGACAACCGCAAGTCCATTCTAGGACAACTATCCTGTTATATTTGCGCCCGAAAAGCGGCGACCTGGCCGAAGGACGATAACTTGCTACGTAATTTAGTTATGAAAAAAACAGTTTTGGCGATTTTTACGCTCATCTTGCTATGCACGGGTGCTGCTTTTGCTCAAAAAGGCGGCACGCTTCGGGGCAACGTCTTTGACAAGAACACAGGCGAGCCGATGATTTTTAGCACCGTCCTATTGAAGGGGACAACGATTGGTACAGTTACAGACGTTGATGGTTTCTTCAGCATTGGCAACATCCCATCCGGAAATTACACGATGGTCGTGACCTCAATTGGCTATGATAGTACGGCGGTCAACGTGGCCATAAAAGATGGCTCGATTAACACCCAACGCGTGATGCTCACCGAGAGCAGTATCCAGTTGGGCACGATAGAACTTTCGGCCCGGCGAGAAACCGCCCGTTCAGACGTTTCCATTTCCAAAGTCACAGTCACTGCCAATCAAATCAAGTCGCTTCCCGGAACGGGGGGACAGGCCGACATCGCGCAGTATTTGCCTGTACTTCCCGGCATTATTTCCACCGGCGACCAAGGGGGGCAGATTTATATCCGGGGTGGTTCACCCATCCAAAACAGGATTTTGCTCGATGGCATGACCATCTTCAACCCTTTCCACAGCATCGGTTTTTATTCGGTTTTTGAGACAGAAATTATCAAAACGGTGGATGTACTCACGGCTGGATTCAATGCTGAGTATGGTGGTAGGGTGTCAGCAGTTGTTGACCTAAAAACCAGGGAAGGCAACCGAAAAAGGCTTTCTGGCCTCGTGAGTGCTAACCCATTTCAGGCCAAGGCCGTGCTGGAAGGCCCGCTCAAGAAATTCCAGGAGGGTGGTGGAAGCTCCTCATTTCTCCTCACTGCCAAGCACTCGTACATCAACGAAACCTCGCCACTGCTTTATTCCTACGCAGTGGACACAACTTTTTACCCAACTGACGGGGAAGGCATTTCTGAAAACGACCGCAAGCGCCTGCCATTTTCCTTTACGGATTTTTATGGAAAATTGTCTTTCCTGACCAGCAACGGCAGCAAGCTCAACCTCTTCGGCTTCAATTTCAACGACGATGTGAACTACATCGGTGTGGCCAAATTGGGTTGGCAAAATATCGGTGGTGGCGCAAACTTTACGCTGATTCCACCCAACTCCAACCTCATCATTGGCGGTACGATGGCCTATTCGGACTACCAAATCGAACTGCAAGAAGCAGGTGAACAGCCTCGCACCAGTGGCATCGCCAACTACAATGTTAAGCTCGATTTCACCTACTTTGGCCTTCGCAATGAAGTTAAGTATGGGTTTGAAATCATTGGCCTCGACACCAAGTTCAAGTTTCGGAACTTCGTGGGCAACACCATCGAACAGAACGACAACACCACCGAGCTTGGCGCCTTTTTTAAGTACAAGGCAAAAATTGGCGACCTGATTTTGGAGCCTAGCATACGTTTGCAGTTTTACGCTTCGCAATCAGCCTCGAACCTGGAGCCCCGTCTTGGTTTGAAGTACAATGTATCAAAAGGGTTACGCTTCAAGGCGGCAGGTGGCTTTTACTCTCAAAACCTCATCAGCAGCGTGAACGAACTGGACGTGGTGAACTTGTTCGTGGGTTTCCTCACGGGCCCAGAGGAGCGAGTTACCCTGCCCAACAGTAACCAAGCTGCCCCTCACCGTTTGCAAAAAGCTTGGCATGCCGTCGTGGGGGCTGAGGTGGACATCACCAATCAGATTGAGCTGAACGTTGAACCTTACATCAAGGACTTTACTCAGCTAATCCAAATCAACCGCAACAAACTTAGGCCTACCGACCCCAACTTCGTCACTGAAAAGGGTTTGGCTTACGGCATTGACTTCACGTTGCGCTACGAAACCAAAAAGGTTTACCTCTGGGGAACCTATTCTTTGGCCTATGTGAATCGTGACGATGGCGAGCAGGAATATCCGACCATCTTTGATAGAAGGCATAACTTAAACCTTCTGGGTACTTACAAGTTTGGCAAGGACCAAGCTTGGGAAGCTGCCCTTCGCTGGAACCTCGGCTCTGGCTTCCCCTTCACACTGACGCAAGGTTTTTACAATGACTTCAACTACAACGACGGTTTGAACACCAGCCCGCTCACAAGCAATGGCGACCTTGGCATCGTACTGGATGGCAAGCGCAACGCAGGCCGCTTGCCCTATTACCACCGAATGGATGGTTCGCTGAAGCGGGTCATCAAGTTTAGTAAATACACCAACTTGGAAATTGTGGCCAGCGCCACCAATATGTACAACCGGGAGAACATCTTTTACTTCGACCGGGTACGCAACAAGCGGGTGAACCAGTTGCCCATCATGCCTAGCTTGGGCTTGACCCTGAATTTTTAAACCAAAAAGAATCACTTGAGAAACGGCCAAAGTCTTACCTTTGGCCGTTCTTTTTTTTAGGGGTGTTCAGGGCAACGTCGTGATAAAATGAAATGGTCGCAAATGGCCATGAGCAAGTGCTACTTTTCATTTCTTCACTAGCTGTTCTGCTGCTCATTGAATAAAATTAGTGTATGAATCTTCACGAATATCAAGGAAAAGAAGTTCTCAAAAGGTTTGGCGTAGCCATTCAGGAAGGTATCGTTGCCACTGATGTGGACGAGGCAGTAGCTGCTTGGCATAAAATCCGGGAAGCCACCGGTACCGACTTTGTGGTGGTAAAAGCTCAAATCCATGCAGGTGGCAGGGGCAAAGGTGGCGGTGTAAAGCTTGCCAAGAACCTCGAACAACTGAAGGAGCACGCTGGCAACATTTTGGGCATGATGCTAAAAACACCACAAACGCCCGGCGGCATGGAAGGCCCCGGCAAGCTGGTGCGAAAAGTGCTCGTAACGGAGGATAGCTACCGCCCAGATTTCGATGCATGCAAAGAGTTCTACATGTCCATCCTCATGGACAGGGAGCGCAAATGCAACGTTATCATCTACTCTACGGAGGGTGGCATGGACATCGAAAAGGTGGCAGAAGAAACTCCTCATCTTGTCCACAAAGAATACATTGATGCTGAACTGGGCCTTCAAGGTTTCCAGTGCCGCAAGATTGCATTCAATCTTGGCCTTAGCGGTGCTGCCTTCAAGAACATGGTGGGCTTTGTGGAGAAACTCTACGCTGCCTTCATCGGTGCCGATGCCTCCTTGTTCGAGATCAACCCCGTGCTGAAAACTGCAGATGACCGTATCGTAGCAGTGGACAGCAAAGTGACGCTCGACGACAACGCACTCTACCGCCATCCTGACCTCGAAGCGATGCACGACCCGAATGAGGATGACCCGACCGAGGTGGAGGCAAAGGCTTTTGACCTTAACTATGTGAAACTCGACGGCAATGTTGGGTGCATGGTGAATGGTGCTGGTTTGGCCATGGCCACGATGGACATCATCAAGCTGTCAGGTGGCGAGCCTGCCAACTTCCTCGACGTGGGTGGTACGGCAGATGCCAACCGGGTGGAAAAAGCCTTCCGCATCATCTTGAAGGACCCTGCCGTGAAGGCCATCCTCATCAACATCTTTGGTGGTATCGTTCGGTGCGACCGGGTGGCGCAAGGTGTAGTGGATGCTTATAAGAACATGGGCAACATTGAAATCCCCATCATCGTCAGGCTTCAAGGCACCAATGCCGACCTCGCCAAGAAAATCATTGACGAGTCTGGCTTGAAGGTACAGTCAGCTATACTGCTGCAAGAAGCTGCCGACAAGGTGCGGGAAGTACTTGCATAGTACTCTCAATGCATTGGAATGCTTAGAAGGTTTTAAAATTAGATGATAATATTGAAAAAAGCTCCCAATTTATTGGGAGCTTTTTTGTTTTTACAGACTTAGCGATTAACGTTTGGTGTTGCGAAAACTTGTGGACTGGAATAAGAAAAGCCCTTGCAACGCTAGTCGCAAGGGCTTTAAAGAGTACCCCGTACGGGATTTGAACCCGTGTTACCGCCGTGAAAGGGCGACGTCCTAGACCCCTAGACGAACGGGGCGTACTGTCATTTAGACATGCTTTCCTTCAAAAGCGGGGCAAAGATATGACCCTTTTCAAAAAAACAAAGCCACCTGATTTTTTTTTTTTCAAGTGGGCCAAATGAAGGGGATTCGAGGGTAAAACTTTACCTGCTTATCGTACATTTGCCACGCTTCAATAAACCGAGACACTAACCTAAATGCGGCGTCGAACTGTTCCGCAACTTGCCAGATTATTTTCGAAGCTACGGGGCGTTCTCCCTGTTGTATCATTGACCAATCTTCATTACCATAAAAAAATCTTAAACCAGTAATCAACTATGGCTATCAAAATTGCAATCAACGGGTTTGGTCGTATCGGCCGCCTCACCATGCGCAACCTGCTGAAAAAAGAAGGCGTTCAGGTGGTGGCAATCAACGACTTGACCGATAATCAGACGCTCGCCCACTTGTTCAAGTACGATACGATGCAGGGCAAATTCGAAGGCGAAGTATCTGCCGACAACGAATATCTCTACTTCAACGGACAGAAAATACTTGGCTCTGCCATCAAAAACCCGGCTGAACTGCCGTGGAAAGAGCTTGGCGTAGATGTCGTGCTGGAATGCACCGGTATTTTCTTGGACAAGGAAAAAGCTGGGCTGCACCTCCAAGCTGGCGCCAAGCGGGTAGTGCTCTCTGCGCCGCCAAAAGCGGACGATGTGCCAACTTTTGTGATTGGTGCGAACCACCAAGACATGAAGCCGTCGGACCTCATCATGTCCAACGCAAGCTGCACCACCAACTGCCTCGTGCCGCTGGTGCTCGTGCTTGACAAAGCCTTTGGTGTGGAGCAGTTCTTCATGAACACCATCCACGCCTATACAAGCGACCAAAACATCCAGGACGGTCCGCACCGTGACCTCCGTCGTGCCCGTGCTGCTGCACAGAACATCGTGCCAACCAGCACTGGTGCTGCCAAAGCCGTAGTTTTGGTGGCTCCACACTTGAAAGGAAAAATCGCTGCGCACTCTTTGAGGGTGCCTGTGGCCACTGGTTCGTTGACTGACCTCGTTTGTACGCTCAAGACTGCGGCAAGCGTGGAGGAAATCAACGCCAAATTTAAGGAAGCGGCCGAAGGAAACCTGAAAGGCATCCTCGAATACTGCACGGATGAAATTGTTTCTAGCGACATCGTTCGGAACACCCACTCCAGCATCTTTGATGCTGGCTTGACGCAAGCAAACGGCAGCACTTGCCGGGTAGTGGGTTGGTACGATAACGAAGCTGGCTACTCTGCCCGTTTGGCCGACTTGGCTGAAATGGCAGGCAAGCAGCAATAAAAAGCGAATTAGTATGAAAGAGAGGCACTATCCGGTCAATGGGCTGTGGTAGTGTCTTTTTTGTTTGTTTAATCGTCATTTGTCATTGAAGTACACTTCCTATGCAAATGACAAATAACCAATGACAATTTCTTATGAAAGACATCAATTTCAAGGATAAAAAAGCCATCATGCGGGTGGACTTCAACGTACCACTTGACAAGCAATACAACATTGCGGACGATACCCGGATGCGAGAAGCCTTGCCTACCATCAAGCATGTGCTGGACGGGGGCGGTGCGGTCATCTTGATGTCGCACCTGGGCAGGCCGCTGGCCAAGTTGAACGAGGACGGCACCATCAACGTGCAGAAGTTTACCCTCGACCACCTGACAAAGCCGCTGGCCGAGATGTTGGGATGCACCGTGAAATTCTGCCCAGAGACCGTGGGCGACGTGGCCACCGAAATGGCTGGCGACTTGCTGCCTGGTGAGGTGCTGTTGCTGGAAAACACCCGTTTCCAGAAAGAAGAAGAAAAGGGCGACTTGGAGTTCTCCAAGCAGCTGGCGGCACTGGGCGACATTTACGTGAACGATGCCTTTGGGACGGCGCACCGTGCCCATGCCAGCACGACGGTCATGGCGCAGTTTTTCCCGAAGGAGAACCGCACCTTCGGATTTTTGATGGAGAGCGAAATCAAAAACGCAGAAAAGGTGCTGAACAACCCTGAGCGCCCGTTCACGGCCATTACGGGCGGGGCGAAGGTGAGCGATAAAATTGTGCTGCTGGAGCGTTTCCTGGACTTGGTGGACAATATCGTCATCGGTGGGGGCATGGCCTACACCTTCGTGAAGGCGCAGGGCGGCAGCATTGGCAACTCGCTGGTGGAGGACGACAAGCTGGAGCTTGCGCTTGACTTGCTGAAAAAAGCCGAGGCCAAAGGTGTGCGCATTTACTTGCCGAAGGACAGTGTGGTGGCCGATAAATTCGACGCTGCGGCGAACCACAAGCAGGTGAGCAGCTATGAAGTGCCCGATGGTTGGATGGGTCTCGACATAGGTGAGAAGGCAGTCACTTCCTTCAAGAACGTCATCATGGATTCGAAGACGATTATCTGGAACGGCCCAATGGGTGTGTTTGAAATGCCGAATTTTGCCAACGGCACGAAGGCCATTGCGGTGGCTGTGGCCGAGGCAACGAAGAACGGCGCTTTCTCGCTCGTGGGCGGTGGCGATAGCGTGGCTGCCGTGAACCAGATGGGCCTTGCAGACCAGGTGAGCTTCGTGAGCACGGGCGGTGGTGCAATGCTGGAGATGCTGGAGGGCAAGGAATTGCCGGGCATCAAGGCAATAACGGCGTAAACATGGACAATGGGGGATTGAGGATTGAAATGTACGGGCGCTTGCATGCTCAATTTTCAATCCTCTATCCTGTTTTTTATTTTCATCCTAATTAACCTTAATTAACCTCCTACCTGCGGCTCGATTGGGCAATTGGTTGAACTTTGCGGCGGCGATTTTGCCAAGTGCAACCAACCATTTGTGATGAAAATCAAAGCCTTTTTGACTTGCCTTTTCCTGTATGCGGCATTTGTGCAGCTTGCCGCACAAGCTAAACCTAACATTGCGGAGCAACTAAAGACCATGCTGACCGATAGGGCCAATAATGGCTGGTCGGGGTCGGTGTATGTTTACCAGAAAGGGAGTGTGCTGGTGAACGAGGGCTTTGGGTTGGCTGACCGGGAGGCGAAAAAGCCACAGACAGCGCAGACGGTGTTCAGCATTGGCAGTGTCACCAAGCAGTTTACGGCTGCTGCCATCCTGAAGCTGGAGAGCGAGGGCAAAATGAGCGTTAACGACAAGCTTTCCCTGTATTTTGCGGATGCGCCAAAAGATAAGGCCGAGATTACGCTGCACCAACTGCTGACGCACACGGCTGGGCTGCCGCCTACGCTCGGCGATGACTACGACAACGTGGACGCTGCTGAGTTTGCAAAGCTGGCCTTTGAGTCACCTTTGAACAATGTGCCTGAAGCGGTGTACGACTACTCCAATGTGGGCTTTAGTTTGCTCGGCATCATCGTGGAAAAGGTGAGCGGGATGGGCTATGAGCAGTATTTGCGAGAGAAACTTTGGCTGCCTGCGGGGATGGAGCGGACGGGCTACCTTTTGCCGAAGTTTGATAAGGAAGGCTTGGCGGTGGGGTACCGCAATGGCAAGCGATGGGGCACGGCGATGGACCGGCCTTGGGGCAATGATGGCCCTAGCTGGCATCTTAGGGCCAATGGGGGCGTGCTTTCGACGGCCAGTGACATGGGCAAATGGTACACGGCGCTTAAAAACAACACCGTTTTGCCAAAGGAGGCGGTGGACAAGCTCTTCACACCGCATGTGGCCGAGAACGCCGAAGGTCATAGCTACTATGGCTACGGCTGGGTGGTACAAATGCTGGACGGAGACAAGCTCATCTGGCACAATGGTGGCAATGGCGTGTACAATGCCAATATGACTTTTCTGCCGGAGAAGGATGTCTGTATCGTGGTTTCCTCTAACTCGAACAACAAGATTAGCGACGACGTGGCCATGCACTTGCTGGCCATCGTGTTAGACAAGCCGGGGCTGGCCCCTGCCAGCGAGCCGATGGACTTCATGAACAACCCGGTGAGCAATGCGATATTTGATGAATTGGCGCAAAAGGGCGCTGATTATTTCCGTGCAAATAGCCAAGCTGTGCTAAATGCGGCGGGCTTTGACTTCCAAGACGATATGCTGCTGCTTGGGGTGGGGGAGCGGCTGCTGGATGCGGAGGAATGGCAGCTTGGGGTGGCGTTGTATGAGGTTTATACCGAGCTTTTTCCGAATATCGTGGTGGCGTGGAACCATTTGGGGCGTTGCAGGAACGGGCTTGGCGACAAAGTGGGCGCCAAAGCGGCTTGGGAACAGTCGGTAAAGCTGCGCCCAAAGAACAATCCGGCGGTGGAGTGGCTGAAACAATAGTATGTCAGAAGTTAGGATGGCATTTTTAGAAAAGCCAGCAAACGTATGCTTCTCAAATTTCAACAACCCTGTTTTCAATGAAGCATTTGTTCGAGATTAAGGATACTAGATAGTGTGCCAAAATGAGCGGAAATATTGGGGTTTCTATATTTTTTAACCCCAATATTTCGACGGGTTGTAAGAATAGCACAGATTTTGTAAAGGGGAATCTTACCTTCCTTATTCCCCATTCCCACAGGTTTCAGCAATTACTTCCCCCTTTTTATTATTTCACTCACTCCTACTACTGTGCAAGGCGCAAGGCTATGTTGTGCAGTGGTGAAAAACTGTTTTTGACATGAAAACTATGAGAAATTTTTTTGCGGCCCTATTGTTTCTCGCCATTCCTGTACTTGGTTTTTGCCAAAAATATTGGGAAGTTAGCCTCACTCCTGGGGCGATGGTCTATTACGGGGACCTGACCGTGCCCGATGTGACCATGCGGGAGACGCACCTTGCGGGGCAATTGAACCTGAAACGCTACTTTGATGGAGAACATGCGCTGCGGGTTGGGGTGCTTCACGGTACCATATCTGGCGACGACAGGAACTATGAGCGCCTCAGTGGCAGGGGCAATCGTTTTAAGGGCAGGTTGACGGAGTTTTCCGTGATGGGCGAGCTTGATTTGAGGGGGCGCAGGCGTTTTTCGAAGCGGGCAGGCTACCAGAAGACGAGTTCGCCTTATATCATGTTTGGTTTTTCGGGGGTTTACTGTGAGCCGGAAGTGACCTACGGTCAGCCAGATAGCAAAGACAAAGGGATTGACTACCCTAACTGGCATTTTGCTACGCCATTAGGTGCGGGCTTTAGGTTTGACGCCAACGAGCGGGTGGTTTTTGGTGTGGAGCTGGGTCTTCGCCTTACCCTTTCGGACTATTTGGATGGTACGCAGGCATCTGGCAATGCTTTCAAGAACGATGCGTTTGTTTTTGGCGGGGTCACGGCAGGTTACCGCTTCCAAAAGCGCAAAGCTAACCCGAATACGCCGTAAGTTATTTTGATTGACGATTGTTGATTACATGATTGTTGGTTGTTGATGATATGGCTAAAGTCTCGATGGTTGATGTCGGAGCAGAGCCAGTTTTCAATCTTATATCTCATCAATAATCAACGATAAAACAGCCCTGTCGGTACTTAATGTGCCAACAGGGCTGTTCTATTTGAAAGCTAACGACCCGATTGTTTTAATTCGGGTGCAACAGTGTGGCATCCACCAATGCAGCTTTATTCTTCATTGTCGCACGGAGGGGCAATAAAGATGGCGCTGCCTTGTGCTCCGGTGGTGGTATCCAAGACCCTCACTTCCACCTTTTCATCACAGATACAATTGGGCAAATATGCGCCGTTGCCGATAAGTTGATTGTTAGCATACCATTTAACGGTAATGGTTGGGCTGGAGTAGGGCGGGTTGCCGGGCTTCTTGGTGTTGATGGCCCAGAGCGTGGCGCCTGCATTGATGCAGTAATTGGGCAAGACAGCCACGGCGAGCGTGGGAATGGGAATGGCCAGCGCCTCGTTTTGTGCTACTCCCGTGAAGCATTCGGGGTTGTCGGGCTCGACGTAGCCTTGTATCTCGGTCAGATTCCCCTCCAGACAGCAAACGGCTACATACCATTGTACTTTGCAGGTAGCATTGGCAATTTCTTTGTAGGTTTTGGAGAGTTCGGGCAGTAGGGCGTCGCAGTCTTTCAACGTGCAGCCGGTGGGCTTGTAGGCTTGTGAGGTAACACGGACATTTGTGTATTCGGCGTCCTCGATATTGGTGATATCATGGTTCAACAACAAGGCGTCGGTCTCGGATTTGGGCAATGCTACTTCATCGGGTACACAAGCGATGAACATTGTAAGTATTATAAAAATGCAAGAGCGGAAGATGATTTTGGTCAACATGGCAAATAATATTGAAGGTGAATAAATGTAGATTCACATAGGGTTTTGGCCCCGGCCATGAGTAATATAAAACAGCGTTTTAGTTTGTGTAGGAATGTGGTTTAGCCATTGTATCAAGAAGGATGCAACCCGGTTACAATGGTTGCTCCAGGGGGTGCATGTTTTTTGGAAAGGTAATAAGTTGGTT
Organism: uncultured Saprospiraceae bacterium; assembly: GCA_964442355.1. Lineage (GTDB taxonomy): Bacteria > Bacteroidota > Bacteroidia > Chitinophagales > Saprospiraceae > UBA6168. The sequence goes on from CAYTZS010000014.1 coordinate 20,657, forward strand.
GAGTCGATTGTCTGATAATAACCTGGAGTGCCAATCTACTGCGAGCATCCTGCCCCGCTTTATTGATAAGGACAAGATGGACTAAACACATTGGGTTCTTTCGTGTTGAAAGGGTTGTTTTTCAAAAAAAGTACGTGCAAACTTTTACAAGCCAGAAAATCCTGTTCAACACAAATCTTCTTCTACTTTTATACCGAGAACCCAACTAGCCAACAATGTCAAAACAAAAGCAATGAAAAAACTCGCATACATGGTATTGGCCCTCGCCACTTTCGCCGCTTGCACCAATACATCGGAGCAACAACAGGCCGCTGACACGACCTCGAAGGACTGGTGGAAGGACTTGGTCATTTACCAGATTTATCCCCGCAGTTTCAAGGATACAAACGGCGACGGGGTAGGGGACTTGAAGGGCATCATCGAACAATTGGACTATGTGCAAAGCTTGGGCGTGACAGCCGTCTGGCTCAACCCCATTTACAGCTCGCCCAACGACGACAATGGCTATGATGTAAGCGACTATCGGAACATCATGTCGGACTTCGGCACGATGGCTGACTTTGACCTCATGCTGTCCGAGATGCACAAGCGGGGCATCAAGCTGATAATGGACATCGTGGTGAACCATAGCAGCGACGAGCACGAATGGTTCAAGCAGTCGAGGAGCTCTCGGGAAAACCCTTACAGGGACTATTACCATTGGTGGCCAGCGGAGAAGGGGAAGCCCAACTACCGTTACAGCCTCTTCGATGAGAAGGGCGATGCTTGGAAATATGACTCCCTCACCGACGCTTATTACCTGCATTATTTTGCACAAAAGCAGCCCGACTTGAACTGGGAAAACCCAAAGCTGCGGCAAGAGGTGTACGACATCATGAAGTTTTGGGCAGAGAAGGGCGTGGACGGCTTCCGCTTGGATGCTTTTCAGTTTGCGGCCAAAGACACGACGTTTCCGGCCTTCCCGGAGGGTTTTGAGAAGAACTTTATACAATACTATGCCATGCAGGAGGGATTGCACGGGTATTTGCAGGAGATGCACCAGCAGGTTTTTAGCAAATATGACGTGATGAGCGTTGCCGAGGGTGCTGGTAGGAACTTTGCCGAAGCCCACGAACTGGTGGATGCTGACCGCAAGGAGCTAAACATGGCCTACGCTTTTGAAGGGGTGGACATCGCCAAGTCAACTGGCTATGATTTCCTGCATTTCAAGGAGGTTTTCAGCAAATGGGACAAGGAATTTGCCACAAAGGGCTGGCTATCCATCTTTCTGGCAAACCACGACCAGGCAAGGATGGTCAGTCGCTTTGGAAATGATAGCCCAGAACACCGAGCGGCTTCGTCCAAGCTGCTAAACACGTTTGTATTGAGCATGCGTGGCACACCTTATTGCTATTATGGCGATGAATTGGGCATGACGAACATTGGTTTTGACAGCATATCGCAGTATCGGGATATTGCGGCCATTAATGGCTATAAAAAAGTGGTAAACACAGGCGGTGATTTAAAGGCTTTTATGAAAGACTTGAAGTTTAGTTCCAGGGATAATGGCCGTACGCCCATGCAATGGAATGATAGCAATCATGCGGGTTTCACGACAGGCACACCGTGGTTGCCAGCCAATAAAAACCACCATGAGATAAACGTAGTGGCGCAAGAAAAAGACCCCAACTCGGTTTTAAATTATTTTAAGCAGATGGTGAAGCTACGAAAGGATAATCCGGTATTAGTGCATGGTGCATATACGTGCATTCAACCTGAACATCCGCTGGTTTATGCCTATACTCGCAAGCTCAACGACAAGCAGGTGCTGGTACTGTTGAATTTCTCGGATAAGGAAGCCAGTATTCAATTGGAAGGTGTTGGCACGCTTAAAGAAGCTTTGATAAATAATTATGATGCGGTGAAACGGGAAGGAGATAAAGTGCGATTGTTGCCATATCAGGCGGTAATATTGGAGGTAGAGTGAACGGGTGTCGGCAAAGATTGGTCACGGTATGGCGCTAGGCTACTATTTTTGTCGGCTCAAATTAAAGGTGATAAATATCGCCTTATTTTTCTCGATTTTGCCTTTGCCGTCTCCCTCAAATCCCCGACCATTGCACCGATAAAGACCAGCCCTGCCATTGATGCCATTTCAACAAATTCAAAACAATAACAACATGAAACGGAACTACACCATTTTACTGAGCATTTGTGTGCTTGTGCTGCAAAGCGCAACAGCGCAAGACGCTAAAATGAAGGCTTATATTGATGGCCTAATGAAGAAAATGACGGTCGAGGAGAAAATCGGCCAATTGAACCTACCTGTGGCTGGTTGGGTGCCGACAGGCACGACGGTTTCAAAGGACACAGAGGATAAAATCAAGTCGGGTAAGGTTGGCGGCATGTTTGGTTACTACGACCCCGTGCGCATGAAGGCGATACAAAAGATAGCCGTGGAGAACAGCAGGCTGAAAATCCCGCTGTTCTTTGGTTTGGACGTGATTCACGGTCACCGCACCATATTCCCTATCCCGCTAGGGTTATCTGCCACATGGGACATGGCATTGGTGGAGAAATCTGCCCGCATCGCTGCGCAAGAAGCCACTGCTGAAGGACTGAACTGGACATTCTCACCGATGGTGGACATCGCCCGTGACCCCCGTTGGGGGCGTATCAGCGAGGGAAATGGTGAAGACCCATTCCTCGGTTCGGCCATAGCACGGGCAATGGTGAAGGGCTACCAGGGCGATGATTTGTCCAAAAACAATTCGCTCATGGCCTGCGTGAAGCACTATGCGCTGTACGGTGGCGCCGAAGCTGGACGTGACTACAACACGGTGGACATGAGCCGCAGCAGCATGTTCAACTACTATATGCCGCCTTACAAGGCCGCCGTGGAAGCTGGGGCGGGCAGCATCATGACCAGCTTCAACGTGGTGGACGAAGTGCCCGCCACCGCCAACCGCTGGCTAATGACGGAGGTGCTGCGCAACCAGTGGGGCTTCAAGGGCTTCGTGGTGACGGACTACACGGCCATCAACGAAATGACGGCGCACGGGCTTGGCGATTTGCAAACGGTATCTGCCCTAGCGCTCAAGGCTGGCGTGGACATGGACATGGTGGGCGAGGGCTTTTTGACCACCCTGAAAAAATCGCTGGATGAGGGCAAGGTGAAAATGGCAGAGATTGACCTTGCTTGTCGCCGCATCCTCGAAGCGAAGTGGAAGATGGGCCTGTTCAAAGACCCCTATGGCCGCCTCGACGAGAGCCGACCAGCCAAGGAAATCATGACGCCCGAAAACCGCAAGGCTGCCAGAGAGATTGCTTCGCATAGTTTTGTGCTGTTGAAAAATGAGAACCAGATTTTACCGTTGGCAAAGACAGGGAAAACGGTCGCATTCGTCGGCCCGCTTGCCGATAATCACCGGGATATGCTTGGCACTTGGGTCATCGGCGGCGAATGGGAGAAGTCGGTAAGCGTGATGGAGGGCGTAAAAAACGTTGCACCGCAATTGAACACACTCCATTCCAAAGGCTCCAACATCACGGACGATACGGCTTTTATACATCGCCTGAACTTCTTCAACCAACCAATGGTGACGCTCGACCCCATTTCGCCAGAGACTTTGCTCCGCAATGCCCTCGAAGCTAGTGCCAAAGCCGACATCATCGTTGCTGTTTTGGGCGAGTCACAGAGCATGAGCGGCGAGTCGAGCAGCCGCACAGAAATTGGCTTACCAGAGAGCCAGCGCAAGTTGTTGGAGGAGTTGGTGAAAACTGGCAAACCCGTGGTGCTGGTGTTGTTTACCGGAAGGCCACTGACGCTGGAGTGGGAAGAACAGCATTGCGCAGCCATCCTCAACGTTTGGGCACCAGGCACGGAGGCTGGTAATGCCATCGCCGATGTGCTTTTTGGTGACGTGAACCCAAGCGGCAAGCTCACGGCTACTTTCCCAAGGTCGGTCGGCCAGATACCGACCTACTACAACCACAAACCAACGGGCCGTCCCTACAATGGCAGCCGCCAAACCAAGTTCCAGTCCAACTACCTCGACAGCTCCAACGAGCCGCTGTACCCTTTTGGTTATGGCTTGAGTTACACGACGTTTACTTTTGAAGAAATGAAGCTGAGTAGCTCCAAAATGTCTGGAAACGGTACGCTCACAGCTAGCGTTAAAGTGAACAATGTGGGTAAAGTTGCTGGAGAGGAAGTCGTACAGCTCTACATCAGCGACCCCGTGGCCAGCATCAGCCGTCCGGTGCGGGAGTTGAAGGGTTTTCAGAAAATCATGCTACAACCCGGTGAGAGCAAGGTGGTCAGCTTCAGCATCACCCCTGAGTTGCTTAAATTCTACAACCATGAGCTGAAATACGATTGGGAGCCTGGCGAGTTCAAGATTGGTATTGGTGGCAATTCCAGAGATTTAAAGGAGACGATGGTGACCTGGGAAAAGACAGTTAAGCCTTGAGGCTAAACACCAAGATTTTTCAAATGCAAAGGCGCTGAGGTTTCGAAACCTCAGCGCCTTTTTGCTTTCTTGACCAAATACAAACCCAAATCAACCATCTACAAACCCAGCCTTCCCTGCCATTATTAGCTGCTGCATTTTTGACCAAAATTAAATGCAGCCATGAAGAAAATCATCCTGTTAATCACTTTTACAACTATCCTGTATAACCTCTCGGCGGCCACTTGGTACGTCGCTCCCAATGGAAATGACAACAACCCCGGTACGCTCGGTTCACCGTTCAAAACCATCCCGGCAGCTATTGACGCCGCTTCGCCGGGTGATGTCATCGAGCTTCGCAACGGCAACTATGCCTCAAACGAAATCCGCATCACGAAAAGTAACCTGACCATCCGCAGCTATGCAGGGGAGTGGGCCGTCATCATTGCGCCGACCAACAACGAGGACATCGCCTCCTGCATTTGGTACAACGAACCGGATGTAGTCGGCGGAACGTTGGAACGCCTCGAAATCGTGGGCGGCTACTACTACGGCGTTAGCTTCGAGACCAACTGGGACTGGGGCCTGCCCACCCGCAATGGCGTCAGCAACGTCACGCTGCGCAACTGCAAAATTCATGACACTGGACGGGATTGCATCAAGATTAAACCCGCCTGCAACAACATTCAAATCTTGTCCTGCGAGCTGTACAACAGCGGTATCGGCATCTCCAACTCACCCTCCAACGGCGGCCCCAACGCCGAGGGCATTGACAACGTGAACGGCGACGGGATGGTGGTGCGAAATTGCTATATCCATAACATCAGCACCTCTGGCGTGTATGTGAAAGGCGGTGCAAAGGACTGCATCGTGGAGGAAAACCTCGTGTATGGCATCGGCGAGGCGGGCATCCTGCTCGGCTTCTATACCGATGCGGAGTTCTTTGACCAAGATGGTACGAACCCCGCTTTTTACGAATGCCAGTACAGCCTCGCCCGCAACAACATCGTTTATAACACGGGCGGCGCTGGCATCGGCTTTTTTGCGGCCCGCAATTGCTCGGCGTACAACAATACGGTGATCACTGGTTCCGGCGATTTTCACGCTCCGCTCTATTTTTCGCCCGGCGAGATTTGGATTGATGACAACACCACGCTGACCCCGCCTTGCTTTAACGTGCAGGCCTACAACAATATCTTCATTGACCAAAGCGGCACGGGCGATGATGACTACACCGTACAAGTACGGGATGGTGCACTCTCAGGCACTAACCTTGTAAACCGCAATATCTACCACAAAACCAGCGGCCCCGCCAGCTTCGACGATGGCGTCAGTTGGCCCGCCCTGACCTTCTCACAATGGAAGGCGCAAATGGGCTTCGATGCCAACAGCCAAGAGGCCAACCCCTTGATTGACAACAACTTGCACTTGCAATCGGGCAGCCCGGCCATTGATGCTGGGCAAAGTTCGCCTGCCGCTCGTGACTACGACGCTCAACCACGCAGCGGCAATCCAGACATCGGAGCGGACGAGTTTGGCAACGGCACGGCTTTGCAAGTGCCACCGCCAAGTAATGTCATCGGCACGGGTGTGGATGCGGCACTGACGGCAGCAAACGATATTTTTAATGAAATGAAAATATCTGTATTCCCAAATCCGGCCAGCCACGAAATTCGGGTGGAAATGGATGAGTTGGATGAGGTTTTATTGACGCTGTTCGATAAAAACGGGCGACCAATTAAGCAGGTTAATGGATTAAATATGGCCATACATGATTTGCCCTCTGGTATTTATTATTTAAACGTAAAAACCAGCAACGGAGAGGGTTTTCGGCCATTGATGATTATTAAATAAAAAGGTTTAGAGGAGTTTAGAAGGTTTAATTCGACACCAATTAAACTTTCTAAACTCCTCTGAACTTTCTAAACTCCTCTAAACCTTTTAAGCCTCCATTATGCAACGTAGAGAATTCATCATTACCTCCTTGCTGTCGTTTCCGGCTTTTGCTTGTTCGACATCACGCCGCATGAGTGGGCAAGTAGCCAAGGCATTTGTCGTAAAGGCGGGCGACAGCCGTTTCCACCAGCCGACGCCGTTCAATGGCGTGAACCCCAACAACCTCAAGGTTTCGACCAAGGACACGGCTGGCAGGCTCTCTGCTTTCGACTATTTCGGTTTGCAAAAAGTTGGCCCGATGCTGCATTCGCACTTGTTTCAGGACGAAATGTTCTTCGTTTTGGAGGGCGAGTATGTCTTCCAATTGGGCGAGGAACGGCAGTTGCTCCAAGCGGGCGACCTGATTTTCCTGCCCCGCACCGTGCCGCACACTTGGGTGCAGATGAGCGACCGAGGCAAAATGTTTTACTTCCTTCAACCCGCTGGCAAGATGGAAGAATTCTTCGTGCGCTTGACTGAATTGGACGGCAAGGGCACCCGTGAGCAGTACGAAGAACTGGGCAAAACGAGCGGCATCGCCAACCACGGCCCAGCCATTTCCGCCACTGAGAAGCACCATTTTGTGGAAAAACTGAGCAATGGCTACGTGGTGCGGGCAGGCCAGGGCCGCTTTGGCGAGCGCACGGTCATCAATGGCCGAAACCCCAACGACATCAAAGTTTCGGGCAAAGATACGGGCGGCGAGTTGTCCGTTTTCGAGTACCACGGTAACGAAAAAGGTGGGCCGCCGATGCACGTCCACCCACACCAAGACGAGGCGTTTTATGTTGCCGAAGGCAGCTACCTGTTCCAGTGCGGCGACGAGAAATTTACGCTCGGCGAGGGCGACATGATTTTCCTGCCGAGGGCCGTACCGCACACCTGGGCGCAATTGGAGGATGTGGGCAAGCTGCTTTTCTTCTTCCAGCCAGCTGGGAAGATGGAGGATTTTTTCCGCTCCATTGGTGGGGACAAAGCGCTGGCCGCCGGGCTTGACCCATTTAAGGAACATGACATGGAAATCGTTGGCCCGCCAATTAGTTTTTAATCTGTAAATCAATTAGTTATGAAAAATCGAATTTCAATTTCTTTCGCAATTTTCACCCTGTTCATCCTTTCTTGCAGCAGCAAAAACGAGCCAACGGCAACGGGCGAAACAACCGTTCAAGCCTCCACTGCCGGTGTCAAGGAAAACCACCTCAGCATGAAAATCAACGGTGTGGAATGGGTAGCAGACCACGATGTTTTCGGCGCTTTCCACCCCAAGGGCTACAATAAAGTCATCATCATTGCTGGAAGCAAAGGCCCGAAAGACAAAAACGAACAAGCCTTCAACATCAACATTTACAACACAGATGGGCCGGGTATTTTTAGTTTCAAAGATGGCAACCCAGAGTTGAGCGTGGCGCAAATGGGCAATTGGTCGCCAGATAAATTCATTTGCGGTAGCATGATGGGCTTCGATATGCGAGTAAAAGTGACGACTGCTTCTACTAAACCCGACGTAGTTGAGGCGACTTTTGAGGGCGAACTGACTTGCAATACGGGCGAGGTGATGAAGGTGACGGATGGCAAGTTTTATTATCACGAATGACTTATCAAATTGAGCTGCCGGGTTGATGGTAATTGAGTTGAGCGGCTATCTTAGCCAAAAATTGACACGAAATGCGCCTGCTGATTGCCATGTTTTTCCTATCAATTGTTGCCCAGGCGCAGCCTCTCCGCTATTTCACCCATTTCACCGAAAAAGATGGCCTCTCTGACAACAACGTTCTGTGCATCTTACGGGACAAAAAAGGCTACCTCTGGGTCGGCACTTCAAAAGGTTTGAACAGGTACGATGGCTACACTTTCCGGCAGTATTTGCCTGATACCCGGCAGGCGCAGCGAACCATCAGCAACGAAACCATCCATGATATTAAGCAAGACAACGAGGGCTTCATCTGGATAGCCACCGCCAATGGCCTCAACCGCTACGACCCCCGCACCGAGACTTTCAAGGTTTGGAAAAACATGGGGCGCAACGACGGTTCGCTGCCTAACTCATTGATTTGGAACATCTACATTGACCCCAACAACCAACTTTGGCTCTCCTGCGACAATCGTGACCTCTGCCGCTTCGACCCGATAACGGGCAAGTTCACATCCTACCCATGGAAGTCGTTTTTGGAGAAAATAAGGCCGGAGGCTACCGATGCCGATTACAAAACCATCTATTTCTGCCAACAACGAGGTGAAAACGGATTTTGGTTTTTGACAAATTTCGGCTTGTTCAGCTTCGACTTCGTTTCCGAAACATTCGATTACCACTCATTTCCGAAGCAGTTCAAATCCGAAAAAACATCCATTTGCACTGATGCGCTTTTTCTCGGCTCATGGGACAGCGACTTGTTACATTACGAGGCTTGCACAAGGCAGTGGACGCAGTTCAAACTGCCCATTTCGCCGGAGATTACAGGTGGCCGCAGACAAATATTGGAAGTGTTCCCGATGGGGAAAAACTACTGGTTACTTGGTCGGGAAGGGCTTTTCTTGTTAGACACGACCACCTTCCAAATGCAGCGAATCCAACCCAATACCGACAACCGCCACACTGCTCCGACGGGCTTGCTGAACAAACATTTTTTGGAAAAAAACGGGATGCTTTGGCTCGGTGGCGAGCAGGGGCTTTGGCTGTACGACCCGGCGGCGCAGCATTTCGACTACACGCCCCTCAAGGCAGACAATCCAAAGGGCATCTACAACAGTTACTGCCATTTTGTGGACTCCGAGGTTGACGGACGCCGCTACGTGGCCGATTTCTATTCAGGCCAGTTGCTGGTTTTTGAAAATGGCCGTTTGCTGAAGACCATCACGAAACCCGGCAACTGCGGCCTGCTGTACGAAGACCGGGCAGAACAACTTTGGGTCGCCTTCGGCAAACAACTTTACCAGCTCGACCGCAAGGCGCTCCAACTCAAGCCCTTCCCCATCCCCGCCCACTTGCTCGACCCCGCCGTGAAGTCCTATTTTTTCAGCATGGCACAGGATGCCGCTGGAAATTACTGGTTCGGCAATACCAGCGAAGGAGTGCTGGTCTGGCGACCTGAAAAAGATGAGTGGTGGAAGCCCAGTGAAAAGGAGGAGTTCATCGCCAGTGGTGTGCGGGATGTGTTCGCTGATGTGGAGCGCCACACGGTTTGGGTTGCTACCGAAGACTACGGCTTGTTCCGTTTCGATGAGAAAACTGACAAGTTCACCCTGTATCGACAAGAGGAAAACAACCCCGAAAATAGCCTTGGCGCCTATATCGTCAACGCCATTTGCAAGGATGGGCAAGGCCGTATCTGGGCCGCCACCGACCCCGGAGGTATCTCCCGCTTCGATTACGAAGCCCCGCCCGGCAAAGAGTTCATCACCCTGAACAGCGAAGATGGCTTGCCTTCTAACCAAGCAAACACCCTGCTCACCGATGCTAACGGCAACATCTGGGTGGGCACCTCCAAGGGCATTGCTTGGGTGGACAGCCGCCTGCTTCGAGTGCGTTCTTTCGGAAAAAGCGATGGCATGGTCACCGATTTTATAGACATGCCATTATCACTTGCTGCAAGTGGTCATGTGCTGTCAAGTACCGTTTACGGCTTCCAGTCCTTCCACCCCGATAGCTTGCTGAAAGTGAAACAAGTGCCTGGTATCCTACTCACTGCATTCAAAATTTTTGACCAAGACTATTCGGACTCGTTGAATATCAATTATTTACAAAACGTAAGCCTCGGTTGGAATCAGAACTTCTTCTCTTTTGAATTTGCCTCCACCGATTTTTCGCAACCCAAAAAAAATGAGTACGCCTACCGCCTCGTAGGCTACGACACAGACTGGATTTACCTCAAAAACCGCCGCCACTCGGCCAGCTACACAGGCGTGCCGCCAGGCGACTACGTGCTGGAAATCAAGTCAGGACGGGAAGGAAATTGGCAAGAGCCGGGGGTTCGGCTGGTCATCCACATCTTGCCGCCGTTTTGGGCAACGTGGTGGTTTCGGGCGCTCGTGTTGTTGTTGGTTGCTGGCGCAATTTGGGGGCTGTACCACTGGCGAATTGCGCAGATTCGACGGGAGGAAGCCCTAAAAACCGAGTTCAACCAGCGCATTGCCCGCACGGAGATGGCAGCACTGCGGGCGCAGATGAACCCGCATTTTGTATTCAACTGCCTGAGTTCCATCAACCGTTTCATCCTCGTCAACCAGCCTGACGAGGCGTCAGCATACCTGACCAAGTTCAGCCGCCTCATTCGCCTGATTTTGGACAACAGCCGCACCGAGACCGTGCCCTTGAACAAGGAATTGGAGGCCCTCCAACTTTACGTGGAAATGGAAAGGATGCGCTTCAACGACCGATTCGAGTTCCACTTCACCGTCGCCGATGAGGTGCAAACGGAACACCTCGAAATACCACCGCTGCTCATCCAGCCCTACGTTGAGAACGCCATCTGGCACGGCCTCATGCACAAGAAAACTCCGGGACTGCTGCAAGTGCGAGTCTTTTACGAAGGTAAAAAACTATGCATCGAAGTGGAGGATAACGGCATTGGTCGCCAGCGAGCGATGGAACTGAAGAGTCGCTCCGCAACCGTCAACAAATCGTTGGGCATGAAGGTGACCGCAGAACGGCTGGAGGTCATCAACCAACTTTACGGCACGAATGCGGAGGTGACGACGGTGGATTTGATGGATGAAAATGAGGAAGCTACTGGGACAAAAGTTAAAATCTGTTTTTAAAAGCATGAAAACCTACCTACTCGACGATGAATCCAACTGCACGGACGTGCTCCAAGTCCTGCTGGAAAAATACTGCCCCGATGTGCAGGTCACTGGCATTTTCAACGACCCGGAGGCGGCATTGGAGGCCATCCTGCGGGAGCGGCCTGCGTTGCTTTTCCTCGACATCGAAATGCCGATGCTCAATGGTTTTGACTTGCTCCGCAAATGCGAACCGCTGGATTTCAAGGTCATTTTTACTACTGCCTACGACCAGTACGCCGTGAAAGCATTCAAGTTCAATGCGCTGGATTACCTATTGAAACCGGTGGACAAGGACGAACTTGTCGCTGCTGTTAGCAAAGCAAAACTGAAGGAAAGCCCTAGTACTGCACAGCTCAGTTCGGTGCAATACCTGAAAAGCAACCCCACGCCGGAGCGCATCGCCCTGCCCGTCGGGCAAGAGCTGTTGCTGGTGGAAGTGGCTGATATTCAATATTTTGAGTCGGAGGGAAGCTATGTTTCGGTTTTCCTGAAAGACCAAAACAAGCCCGTGGTATTGTCAAAATCGCTTCGAGAATTTGAGGAAGTGCTGAACAGCCCTAACTTCTTTCGTGCGCACAATTCTTACCTCATCAATTTGAAGCACGTCAAAAAAATCGTGCGCACCGATGGGGGTGAGATTGTAATGGGGAATGGCCGCTCGTTGCCCGTGGCAAGAACCAAAAAGCCGGAATTAATCGGTTTGATTGCGAAAGTCTGATTAGCCATTACGGCGCTTCAAAACGAGGCTGTCCGGCGGGTAGTTTGCTTTCAGCAAATCCATGTTGGCCTGTGCCCAAGCGGTAATTTTTTCCCGTTGCTCATCCGTCAACTTGGCTTCTGGATGCAGGCCGAACCAAGTGTAGCTGGCGATGGGCATCTCCTTTTCCTTCACCATTTCGATGGTTTCCTCAAACTTGTGGTTCTGAACAGCCACTGGGAGTTTTGTGAATTCAGAGAAGTTGAGGTGCTTTTTTCCGCCATTGACATGACTGGCAAGCCACCAAGCGGATGGCTGGACATTGGCGTACCAAGGGTACTCGGTGTAATTGCTGTGGCAGTCGTTGCAGGCGTCTTTAAGGATGGTTTTGACATCTTCTGGCACGGTGTATTTGGTGGCTACGCCAAAGGTTTCATCGTTGGATTGGTTGCGGGCAGGTTTAATGAATTGGATGATGACCAATACGGCCAACAAGCCGAGGAGGATTTTCTTTTTCATGGCTCGATTTTTTTGAAAAAAGTTGGTGAAAGTGGCGGCACAAGTATATTCATTTCTCACCAATAAACTGCCGCCACTTCACCTAGCTTATGATATTAATCACCTTATCATCTTAACCCATCATGTCATTGCCCTGCATGTTCATGCGCATGTTTTTGCGCTTGAAAAGCGAGGCATCCATCTTACCGAAGCGATAAGAGAAATTGAGCCTGAAAATCTGCGGGTCACGGTAGCGGTACTGCTCTTGGGTGAAAAACGCAGACTCCGTGTAAGTGCCATTTCGGCGTGTCTTGAAAATGTCGTTGACATTGAGGGTGATTGTGCCCTTCTTGTTCAACACTTCCTTGCGGATGGATGCGTCCACAAACCAGTTGTCGAGGGAGTAGCCCTGAGCCGTGTTGGTCGGGCCAGGCATCCAAGGCATCCGGTTGCCGCTGTCTGGCGTGAAAGATGCTTTGCTGCGGTACTCACCCGTGAGCTGGACCGTGAATCCAGCAGGCAGTTTCACTTGCAGGTTTTCTTTGATGAACCAGCTCATTCGGTCAATTTTCAAATCGGCTTCCACATTGCTGGCATCCACGCTGGACTGGTACACGTTGACGTTGGTCGTGAGGTCAATCATGTTGAAAAAGCTGTTTTTCAACGTGGCCTCGGCACCGTAGGCTTGACTGCTGTTGGAGTTGGCGTAAGTGATGACGATTGCTTCACGGCCAAGGTCTTCGTTGAATTCCGTGACCAAGTAGCTAGTGATGAGGTCATCGGCACGCTTGTAGTAAACGGAGACCAACAAGTTGTGGCCTTTGGCAAAAATGTTTTGGTACGAAACCTCCAGTGAGTTCATGAACTCAGGAAGCAACTCGGGATTGCCACGGCGCAAGTTCAACGAGTCGGAGAAGTCGGTGAACGGCATGGTCTGGAAGAAGTTTGGGCGGTTGATGCGCCGAGTATATGCAAACTGGATATTGTCTTGGTCGTTCAGTTTCTTCGTCACAAATATGCTTGGAAACAGGCTCAAGGGATAAGGAATGGTAAATGAAGAATCACGGTCGGTAAGCGCACCTTTGTACACGCTGCTTTCAGCACGAAGGCCCACTTGGTAGCCCCAGGTGGCGAACTGGTGGCTTATTTGTCCGTAGGCGGCGTACACGTCGTCATCAAATTTATAATGGTCGGCCAAGCTGGTAATTTGAATTTCTTCACCCGTCTGTGTGTCTGTGTAAAAATTGGCTTGGTCGTTCTTGTTTTCACGCATACTGGCCCGGAGGCCGCCCTCGAATTTCAGTTGTTTGCTGAGTGGATTTACGAAGTCGGTTTGGAGCGTCATGAACGAACCATTCCCCTCGCCATCTTGGCGCTCGTAGCTGGTGGGCCTGCCTTCGTAAGTAGTTTCGTAATTGCTTTCGCCAAAAAACTTGGTGCGGTTGTAATTCACATCGGCTGTCCACTCTGCGCCTTCTTTTGGAAACAAGTGCTTGAACTGCACCGAAGTGCCGAGGTTGCGGAAGTTGCGGTCTTGCTTGGAATCCCGGAGGTACTCATTGTACGGGGTACTGCCTTGAAAGAGCGTATCTGTCCGAACAGTCAGTTCGTCGTGTGGCTCGAAATGTCCACGGGTCAGGTTGCCAGAGAAGGTCAGCGTATTTCGATTATCCACAAACCAGTCGAAACCGGCGCGGACATTGGCGAAGTAGCCCTCCATCGTGTTGTCCGTGATTTGAGAGGAGCGAATGGCAGGTGCGATGTCTGTGGCGAAATTGTTGCGCAATGTTTCTCCATCAGAGAAACCTTTCATGCGATTAAAACTGCCACTGACAAACATATTGGTCTTTTCTGCTCTTGCATTCACATCTCCACCGAGGTTGAATCCAGTTCGGGTATCCGTGCCAGCCCTCACGTTGCCGTTGTAGCCCATGCGTTTTTCCTTTTTTAGCACAATGTTGATGATGCCTGCTGTGCCACCACCAGCATCGAACTTGGCAGATGGGTTCGTGATGACCTCCACGCTCTCGATGGCGTCTGCGCTGATTTGGTCGAGGCTGAGGGTAGTTGGGCGTCCATCCACGAAGATTTGTGGGGCGCCGTTGCGGAGCGAAACATTGCCGTCAATGTCCACGGAAAGCGAGGGCACGTTCTTGAGTGCGTCTTGTGCATTGCCACCAGCAGTGGATGCGTCCTTGTCCACCCGATACACTTTTTTGTCCAGTGCCAAAGTAGTTTGTGATGACTGGGCGGTAACGGTCACTTCGTTTAGGGTGGTGGCCTCAGTCGTCAGTTTGATGTTGCCAAGGTCTTTGTCGAAATTGCCACCAGCGCCAGGAAACCCGCCACTTGGAGGTGTACCACCACCGGGAGCACCGCCAGTTGGCGGTTTGATGCCGAAGGTGACTTTTTGTGAAACGGTAGCATAGCCGATGAAAGAAATGCGCAGGTCAAAATCGCCCACGATTGGCAGCTTTTCCAAGCTGAAGTCGCCATTTTCCTCGGTGATTTGACCTGTAATCATTGTCTCCTTCAACGATTTGGTCACGGTGTCGAACTTCATGCCGTAGAGTTCCACGGTGGCGTAGGCGACGCCTTTTTTGTTCTCGTCCACGACCTTGCCGTAGAAGCGGCCAATGTTCATTTGTTGCGGAGCGCCGCCGCCAGCAGATGGGGCACCCGGCCAGTTCTGAGCAGATGCTTGCGAAGCGAAAAAGCCAATTGCCATGGCCAACGCAAGTTTGAAGCTGCTGCTGAATTTTGTTTGCGGAAAATTTTTCATGATGATAGTAAGGTGATTTAACATGATTGCAAAAGAACGCTTTACGCATGAACTCGGCTTTTGGTTATCGCTAAATAAAGACATTGAGGAGATGAAAAGGATTTGCTGGCAGATTATGCGCTTTCATCAGCCATTGCTGCCACAACGAGGGCTTTCATCGGCACATTTTCAATTTTCATCGCTTCGCTAAACATGTGGTATTCCGATTGCCTAGTTTTGAGTCGTTTCTTAATATACGGTCATTTATATTTCATGCAATTGTTTGGCAAAAAAATAGCTTCTGACAGCTTGTTCAGATTTGTTTTCCATCTAGTGCTGTGGACTGTTTGGATTGGTTTGCCTATCATCAGCAACGCAGACCACGAGCGGGCCTACAAGTTTTCAATTGCGATTATCCCGGTTGCCTTGACCAATATCCCTTTGTTTTTGTTCAATTCCGAATGGTTGGTCCCCAAAGTGTTTGGCAAAAAAGGAATACTAGCCTACCTGCTCTCGTTATTGGCCTTGATACTTACATTTGCTTTTATCCAGAACTTTTTAAAAGAATTGGTCGTACCCGCAGATCTTTTCAGAAAGCATAACAACTATTTTTGGGCAGTGGTGCCGGTAGTTTTCGTTACGGCTATTAGTACAGGTTACGGTTTTATCACACTTTTCTTGAATCAAGAAAAATCGAGGCAACAAGAACAAGAAGAACGCTTGAAGTCCGAGTTGTCATTTTTGCGCTCGCAAATCAGCCCGCACTTCATTTTCAACATCCTCAACAGCATCGTTTACCTCATTCGCTCCAAGTCCAATTTGGCGGAATCCGTGACCATCAAGCTCTCGGAACTCATGCGTTACATGCTTTACGAATCCAGTGATTCGCATGTGCCACTGGAAAAAGAGGTGGAGTACCTCAACAACTACGTGGAACTTCAACGGGTTAGGTTTGAGGAGGACGTGGAAATCATCAACAACATCGAGGGTACGCCAGGGCCACATCTCATCGAACCCATGCTCATGATACCTTTCGTGGAAAATGCCTTCAAGCATGGCGTGGGCTTGATATCAGAACCAGTGATAGATATTTCATTGAAAATCAATGATAAGTCACTGATGTTTTCCGTGAAGAACAAGTTTTCTGGGGAACAGCAAGAAGACAAGGACAGTGCCACGGGTATTGGCTTGCGCAACGTGCAACGCCGCCTCGAACTGCTTTACCCGGGTCGGCATGAACTAAAAATCAGCAAGGATGACCAGTGGTTCATCGTTATGCTGAAGCTGGAAACAGCAGTTTAAGCTAAATTTTTTCGGCCTCAAGGGCCAAATGCCGCCGCTTTTCCTCACCTTCACGGCTTAGCTTAAATCCAGATTAGCATGAAAATCAACGACAAGTACGACCCTGGGCATTACCGGGCAAAAGACACCCGCTACGACCAGATGAACTATCGCCGCTGCGGCAAAAGCGGGCTACTGTTGCCTGCCTTGTCCATCGGGCTTTGGCACAATTTCGGCCATACCGACGACCTCGAAAATGGCCGCAACATCCTGCGCACTGCCTTTGACAACTGCATCACGCATTTTGACCTAGCCAACAATTATGGACCACCTTACGGGGCTGCCGAGGAGAACTTTGGGCGGCTATTTCGGCAAGACTGGAAGCCGTACCGTGACGAATTGATTTTGGCCACAAAAGCTGGTTGGGACATGTGGCCCGGCCCATATGGTACGCTTGGTTCACGCAAGTATCTCATCTCAAGCCTCGACCAAAGCCTGCGGCGCATGGGCGTGGACTACGTGGACATTTTCTATCACCACCGCCCCGACCCAGACACACCGCTGGAGGAAACGATGGGCGCACTCGACCAAATCGTGCGGCAGGGCAAGGCACTCTACGTGGGCATTTCGCAGTACCAACCTGCCGATGCGGAGCGTGCCGCAAACATCCTTCGCAGCATGGGCACACCGCTGCTCATTCACCAGCCCCGCTACTCGATGTTCGACCGCTGGGTGGAAGGTGGCTTGCTCGATGTACTTGAAAATCAAGGAGTTGGAGCCATTGCGTTCAGCCCGTTGGAGCAGGGAATACTCACCGACAAGTACCTGAAAGGGCTGCCGAAAAATTCCCGCATCGTGAAAGATGGACGTTACTTAAAAAAGGACAAGCTCACACCTGAACTCCTCGAACGGGTGCGCCAGCTGAACGAAATTGCCAAGGGCCGTGGCCAATCGTTGGCGCAAATGGCCGTGGCTTGGCTGTTGAAAGACCCTCGCATCACATCCGTGCTGGTGGGTGCGAGCAGTCCCAAGCAGTTGTTGGATAATATTGGTTCATTGAAAAATCAGCAATTTGGAGCAGACGAACTCCGGGAAATTGCGAAGTGGATTTAAACCTCCAGTGTCGGTATGGTAGCGGCCCTGCCGACGATTTTGCACAATGAAAAAAAGTCAACATGAAACTGAAGTGCATTGCCGTTGACGACGAGAGCCTCGCCCGAAAGTTGTTGGAAGAGAATATTCAGCAACTGCCTTTTTTGGAGCTGGTAACTACCTGCAAAAACCCATTTGAGGCCATGGAAGTGCTGCAACGGGAGCAGGTTGACCTAATGTTTCTGGACATTCAAATGCCGGGCATGTTGGGCACGAAGTTTCTTTCCAGCTTGCGTGAAAAACCCTTGGTCATTTTCGTGACGGCCTACTCAAATTATGCCGTGGAGAGCTACGACCTGGAGGTGATTGATTACCTGCTGAAACCCGTCAGCATGGAGCGTTTTGCCAAAGCTGCCTTCAAAGCACTGGATGCCCACCAAAAGCGGCAGCCAGTGCAGGCGTTCGCTGCGTCGCCGATAGCAGGCCCATCTCATTTTTTTGTAAACGTGGAATACTCGCTGGTGAAAATCATGGTGGACGACATAAGTCATATTGAAGGAATGAAGGATTACGTAAAGATATTTTTGACCCATGCCAAAAAGCCAGTTTTGACCAAGTCCACACTGAAAGGCATTGAGGAAAAGCTGCCAGAAAGGCGGTTTTTCAGGGTACACAAATCGTTTATTGTCAATGTTGAAAAAATAGAATCCATTCGTAGCCATCAAATTTCAATTGGCGCTTACGAAATACCTGTCAGCGAGTCGAACATGGACGATTTGATGAAGTTGCTTAATTACCAGCGATGAACCTTCTTTGCTTCTGTACGTAGCATCAAATACCCTCCATCAATCGGGGAGAAATGTCCATGAATCACACGAATCAAATGTCAAGGGTGCTCGGTCTTGCATACTTGATTGTTCTCAACTTCATTCCTATTTACGGGGTGCTGTTCCTAAAATGGGATGCCCTGCTGCTCATCTTCAGCTATTTCTGGGAAACAATTATTGCCATTTCGTTTCATGCCGTCAGGCTTTGGTACGTTCATTGGCGGTGGGGCGATTTGCCGGCTACGAAGGCGAAAGCGACCATTTTAATTAAAAACAGTGGAGGTACAACGATTCCTCCCAAGTTGTTGCCACTTTTTATGTTGGGCGTATTCGGTTTGTTTTGCTTCGTGCAGCTCTTCGTTTTGGGTGGTTTTGCTGAAAAAGCACTGCTAAATGGAATCTTCACAAGCATGTTCCAAGCTGCAAAAGGAAAGCTGGCTTGGGTGCTGCTCTCGTTTGTGATGTTGCAGTTCGTTCAGTTGTTCACTGAAATTGCGAGGGGTAAATACGAGGGAGTGCCAGCAGAAGAACTGTTTTTCCAGCCATTCCGCAGGATTTTTGTGCAACAGTTGGTGGTGATTTTGGGCGGATTCTTCATCTTGTTCGGCGGACTCCGATCTTATTTGATATTGTTGGCGCTGCTAAACCTCGCCGCCGATTTGTTTTTCTATTTCATCGAAAGTGCGAGGTTAAAGGCATTTGTCACCCGCCAAAACCCCGAGGCAGAGAATCAATACGATGAACTGAAAAAGATGATGAAGCGCTGAAAATCAATTTTTTTCGCTCTTCGTTTTTTTTTAAGTTAAAAATAAAAATAAGGCATGTTTTTAGTGTAGCCTTTCCAAAGCTGTTTGTCAGCGCATCTCAAATTTTCAACCGAAACAAAATCATACAATGAGAAATTTTCTTAGTTCGACCGCATGTTTTTTGATAGTAGCATTTCTAGTCGTTTTGACCACGGGCTGTCCGGTTGGCATAGCCTACCCACTGGGAAAACCAGGCACTGAAAAAATTGATACGAAGCTTATTGGCGTATGGCAAGCCAAGAGCGATAGTGCCGAAATGGTAAAACTTGAAGTGGGTAAAAAAGACGATTTTACCTACTGGGTAGAGGTGCTGGAAACGGGTGAAAGCTACATGGCTGAGAGTACGAGCTTTGATGCGTGGGTCACCAAAATTGATGGCCAGAATTTTATTTATTCCAAGCCCACAGACCCTTCCGCTGAGGAGTTTTTTGTTTATCAATTCGCCGTGAACGGCAAATCACTGGCGATTCAAGACGTGTCCTTGCTCGTTGGGGGAATGGACGCCGTGACCAGTACGGAGGCCTTCCGAAGCGAAGTATCAGCAAGCCTAAAGCTGCCCGATTGCCTGACATCCAAGGTTGAATACCAGAAGCAATAATTTTTCTTTCAATTTTTTTTCACCAATCTGAATCATTCATGAAAAGCATAGCTTTCAGGTTGTCGGCCATTGCCATGTGCATAGCCCTCAGCGCTATTCTAGCAATAGCCCAATCTCCAACCGAAAACCTAGAAAAAGCTGTTGAGGAATACAATGGCTTGAAGGAATACTGCGATGGGTTGACTGTAAAAACCCTTCAAGTCGAACACCTCAACATCATCAAAACCCGCATGGAGAAAGGCGTTTCCATGTTGGAAAAAGTCATCAACGAGGGGAATGCCGAACAAATCAAAGCAGCTCGGTATTTCAAGAATAATTTCAAGTACGAGTACAGCTTCATGTTGGGCATGAAGGGTGAAAATGGAAAGGCACTTGAAATTGTGAAGGAATTAGAAAAGGATTTTACAGCTTATACTTCCAGTGATTTCCCCATTCGCTACAGTTATTTTGGCAAAAACTTCATCATAAATTGGGACAATTTTGCGCCTACTCAAGCTGAATATTTGACGGGGTCTGCCGAAATATTGTACAACATGGGGAAATACGAGGATGCAGTTCGACTGAACCGATTGGCAATAAAGCATCCAAACACCAGCGATTGGCTGAAGTATATTTCTATCAACAAAATGCTTGATATTTATGGGAAGAATAGCGCCACGCTTACTTACTCAGAGTACCTAGACTTTGTTGTTGAGTCAATGGAATCCTATGATAAATTAGATGAAAAAAACAAGGAGACGGTCAAAGAATACAACTACCCAACAACGCTCAGGGGCAGCGATATCTTGATAAGCAATGCCAAACAAGACCACTCTGCATCAGTCATTCAGCGTTGTGCCGAAGCAGCACCTATTGCCGCAAAATATGAGAAGTCGCAGTCGAACGCCCTTCGTTTGATGGAGCTTTGCTACCGCAATCAACATACAGAAATCGTCGAGTTCCACTGGGTGGCCGTCAATTTGGCCAAGGTGCTGGATGGCACTGAGCACGACCGTGCAGTTTACGTTGGCACCTCGGCACTAGACCAAATTGCTGCAAAAATTGCCATCAACGACTGTGCTACCATGCCGAAAATTGCCGAAGGATACCGCGATTTCAAACTTGTAGCCAAGGCTACTGCAATGGATGAGCGTCACCGAAAATGTGTGGCAGCGGCACTTGTCGAGCAACAAAGGCAGGACGAAATCCGGCGCAAACAAGAAGAAGCCAACCGGAAAAGACAGTATCGTGATGAGCATCCTTTTAACATCTACTTGGGCTTCAACGTTTTGCCAATCCTGGTCAAGCCCGAAAAAATGGACTTTGGCGGCCATATTGACATTCGAGGCAGGCGGGTGGCCCACTCATTTGGATATGCCATTATCAATAAAAAGAACGACCTGTTTTCAGAACAAGAGGATTGGGACGGCACCAGGGCTTTTTACGCCATGAAGATTTTCAGCAAATCACTTCGCGATCAAGTGGCCTATTCGGGAATTTACTTCGGCTATTCGGATAAAGAATTCATGCCACTGTTAGGGCAGGTCAACTCGAAAATTGACCCAACCGATTTTCGCCAAGAGATAATCACCCCAAAAGACAAGCAGTACGATTTGATTTGGAACAGTGGCGTTCAGGCGCTCGGCAAGGGGTTTGGCATTGACATATGGTATGGGATTGGTGCCTCGTACTATCAGATAGATTATGGTGAGATTGACCTGGACCAATACGGTATCACCGGGCATGAGTTTTTTGAAAAGCGAAGCAAAAAGGATGCATTCAGCATTATAATGAGGTTGGGCGTTTCCATTGGCTTGAATTTGGGAAGGAAGCGGGGCTGACAACTAATTTTAAGGTTTATTGGCATCAAGCATTTGATTCACCAGTTTTTTTGCAATTTTGGCGCTGTTGAAAATATTTCAAATCATCTAAAATCAATTAGCGCCAAATGAGTAATAGTACACTTCGTCTCGGAAAAGTTGACCAAGGCTCAATGCCTGCTGACAAGCGAAAGTTTTTGTCTGTTTATCACGCCGTAATGGCAGCGGAGCTTCAAAATAAGTTGGCCTTCCGAGATGAGGCGGACGATGTTTGGCAGCCGTTTCAGGAATTGCCGGGTACAGGAGTAAAGGATTTGCAGGCATTCCTAAAAGCTGCTGGATTTATGCCAAAAGCAAGCCTCGACGGTATTTTTGGCTACGCAACACAAGCTGCCGTGCGCCTATTTCAGGAGTACGTCCGTACGGTGGAGGGCGATACGACAGTTGGCACTCCAGATGGTATAGCTGGACCGAATACTTTGCGGTTGGTTGAAAAATGGAAGACTGAAAAGAAGGATACCCCTGATTTTGTTTGCAAATGGGGTCAATCTTCTGCCCAATCAGGCTCTGACGAGTTTAACAAATGGATATCCTTGTTGCAAAAAGCCAAGGACTATTACATGACCAACCCCAACCCAATTTTGGCACTATCCGAAAAATATGCAAAACCATCAGATACCCAGAAAATTAAGGATTGGAACACTTCGCCAGAAGCTGTCCACCTTATTGGCATAAGGCGCAACCAAGATGCTTCTGCGCTAAAAAGGGAGAACGACGATGTTTTCATATTACTGATTAAGGGCATGGTTTTTAAGTTTTGGGGCTCCACTGACCCCAGCCAAAGCATCGCAGGCAAGCGGCAAGACGAGCCATTTTTGATAGAAGGCCAACATCTCTACAAATTTGGTTGGCACAAAGTCAGCGAAGCCAAGCAGGTTTATCGTGCCCTGAAGCCTGCCAAACATGGGGTTTTGGTTTTCCGTGACCGTGACAACAACAACTCCCTGACCGAGTCCGACATTGCCAAGGGCCTTGATAGCACACCAAATGGCACCATCAACATTCACTGGTCAGGGAAGGGTGAATCCAACTATTCAGCAGGGTGCCAAGTAATCGCAGGGCAGAGTTACAGCAACAATGAAGGAAAGGTGATTGATTGCACGGCTTTTGCATCGCCTGGCTACAAGGATTTGTCGAATGGTAAAACCCGTGGAGCTTATAACGTTTTCACCGATTTGATTCTATCATACGCACCTGAAGGTGTGCAAACCATTTCATACATGCTCGCTAGGGACGAGTCTTTTTTGCGCTCTGCAGGTATAAGTGAAAACACATTTGCTGATTGGCATGGTACCATGAAGCGGAACGAAGGGGTTGTTTAACCACAACCCATTTTGCCGATACGGTGTTGCATAGTTGCTTGAAACGGAGCGAAGGGGTTGTTTAAGCTCCTTCGCTTTTTTATCGTTCAATCATCGCCCTCCGCAGTACTTTCTGTGAGTATGCGCTTTGGTTCAAGGCCAATGGATTTTCCTTTTTCGAGCATAAACTGGTAAGCTTCTTCGAAGTTGTTTTTCATGTGACCATCCAAAATCGCTTCCCGGATAGCGTTTTTGATAATGCCCACTTCACGCCCAGGGGGTATCTGAAATGTGTTCATGATGTCCAAGCCAGACACTGGCGGCTGCCAGTTGCGTAGTCGGTCACTTTCCTCCAGTTCAATGATTCGCAGCCTCAGATGCTCGTAGTTTTCGAGGTACCGTTTCACTTTCGAGTCATTTTTGGAAGTGATGTCGGCTTCGGCCAACAGCATCAGTTCGTCAATGTCCTCTCCTGCGTCAAACAGCAGCCTACGCACAGCACTGTCTGTGATTTCTTCTTTAGTGAGTGAGATTGGGCGCAAGTGAAGCTGCACCATTTTTTGCACAAACTTCATTTTCTCGTTCGTCGGCAACCGAAGTTTTTTGAAAATACGAGGCACCATCGCTGCCCCCAACGTCTCGTGTCCATGAAACGTCCAGCCCTCGGTGGGGTGGAAACGTTTGGTCGGTGGCTTTGCGATATCGTGAAGTACCGCAGACCAGCGCAGCCAGATGTCAGATGACTTTCGGCAAAGATTGTCCACCACTTGAAGGGTGTGGTAAAAATTGTCCTTGTGGCCGATGCCATCTTTCACATCGACACCGTGCAGTGCCACCATTTCAGGGAAAATGATTTCGAGCAACCCCGTCTTGAACAGCAGCTTAAAGCCAATGGATGGGGTTGGCGTGGCCAGTATTTTCTCCAACTCCGAGGTGATGCGCTCTTGCGAAACGATGTTAATTCGGTTCCGATACTTTGAGATGGCACGTAGTGTCTCTTCCTCGATTTCGAAACCCAGTTGCGTAGAAAAACGGATGGCACGCATCATCCGCAGGGGATCGTCGGAAAAGGTTCGGCCAGGCTCTGTTGGAGTCTTGATAACCTTTTGCTCCAAATGTTGCAGCCCTCCAAATGGATCAACGATATGACCAAAATCCTCGTCGTTGAGGCTGATGGCAAGTGCGTTAATGGTAAAGTCCCTGCGCAATTGGTCATCCTCCAAAGTGCCTTGCTCAACCTCTGGCTTACGACTATCGGCCCGGTAGCTCTCCTTTCTGGCACCCACGAACTCGATTTCCATGTCCTTGTGGCGCAGCATGGCAGTGCCAAAACGACTGTAAAATGCCACTCTCGGCCTTGGGCTGAGGAGTGAAGCTACCTCGTTGGCCAAATTGATGCCGTCGCCTACACAAACGATGTCAATATCCTTGGTAGGTCGTGCAAGTAGGCGGTCACGCACGTAGCCGCCCACCACATAGGCCGGCACACCAATGTTTTTGGCTGCTTTTGCAATCAGGTTGAAAATCGCTCTCTCTTGTGGTTGGATATTGAAAACCAAGGTTGGTTGGAAATTAGAATTTAAGAAAATTAAAAGCTGAAAGAAAGTTGAAAATTCCAAGCAGCTTGAATGCCAACATGTTAACGAGTGACTTTAAAATTGTTGCAATCATTTGATTACCAACTTTTTACCAATTCCATCTCGCTATAAGTTTCTAAGATTTCATCTAAAATTTGATGTAAGGCCGTCGGTGAATATTCTTCTACCAATCGGCTACGGTAGTTTTTGATGTTGTGGAATCCCCTGAAATAATTGGTGTAATGCCTCCGCATCTCTACCACGCCGAGCTTTTCGCCTTTCCATTCAATAGAGGTTTGGAGGTGCTGGCGGCAAGCTTCCACTCGTTCCTCAGTGGTAGGTGGTGGAAGTAGCTCACCAGTTGCGAAGTAGTGCTTGATTTCCCGGAAAATCCAGGGGTATCCAATAGCTGCACGGCCAATCATGATGCCGTCCACTCCGTAGCGGTTGCGGTATTCGAGCGCCTTTTCGGGGCTATCCACGTCACCGTTCCCGAAAATGGGGATGGTGATGCGTGGGTTTTCCTTCACCTTGGCAATCCAGGACCAATCGGCTTCGCCCTTGTACATCTGTTTTCGGGTTCGGGCGTGAATGGTAAGTGCCTGAACGCCCACATCTTGCAGACGCTCTGCTACCTCTAAAATATTGATGCTCTTTTCGTCCCAACCAAGACGTGTTTTCACGGTGACCGGCTTTTTGGTGCTTTTGACCACGGCTGCAGTGAGTTCTACCAACTTGGGGACGTCTTGGAGGAGGCCTGCACCTGCCATTTTGCAGGCAACCTTGGCCACTGGACAACCGTAGTTGATGTCAATTACGTCTGGATTGGCATTCTCCACGATTTGGGCAGCGTGTATCATGCTCTCCAACTGGCCACCGAAATACTGGATGCCAATGGGCCGTTCGTAATCGAAAACCTCCAATTTTTTGTAGCTCTTGTCTGCATCATGAACCAAGCCGTCAGCACTGATAAACTCGGTGTACATCATGTCCGCACCTTGCTGCTTGCAAAGGCGGCGAAAGGGCGGGTCGCTGACGTCCTCCATCGGGGCGAGCAGCAGTGGAAATTCTGCGAGTTGTACGTTGCCGATTTTTACCATGATAAGCTTGTAAGGCGGGGCAAAGTTAATTTGAATTGCCCCAAAAACTTGACGTTAGGCAGATTAATTCCAAACAGCCAATTTTTTTTGAAAAAATCGGGGCTTTCACGAAATAAGAATACGAGGAGTCCGTTTTTCCTTTGATTTTTTTGATTATACCCACTTTAGACACACACAGTTTATGCAATAAATTTTACTTGCCAAGTTTTGAATTGAGGGATGCGTGGCTAACGCTATCGTTTTTGGTCTCTGCAGTGAATTTTGACCTTAGCGGCCTTCATTTTTATCCTATCTGAATTTTTTCCCAGAATTTGCTTTTCAAATAGGGGGATGCTCAATTCGAGGTGTCTTGATTTTGAAATTCGAATCTTTGTTTTGTTTTTCTCTAGTATTTTGCTTCTTCTTCTGAGGTAGTGGAGTATTTTTTGTAAAAATTTCAAATACTGTAAAAAATTGCCACATTTAGGCTATTTGTTAATGGATTAGCTTGAAATTTTGTGTTTTATTCTGTTGAAAGCTAATTATTTGAAATTTAAAATTATTTTAAAAAGTTGATTGAAGTTAATTAGAAATTAAATTTCGAAAACTGAATTGACTTTATGCATTAACTCGCCCAATTTTGCGGCACCAAAAAGCTTTAATAAATTCTCAATATTTAGATTCTTGTAAATACAAATACGCATTTGCAAAGTCTGTTAAACCGAAAAATTTTTATTCCATGAAGAACATCCAATTCATTTTCGCATTTGTCTGCCTTTCAATGGCAACTGCCTTCTCCCAAACCGGAAAACTGAACATCAGCGCTGGTGTTGGTTTTGAACCTACAACCGTGATGGACGACGCTGAAGTGACCGCTCTTCCGATGACTTTCAAAGTCGGTTATCAAATTACACCAATGTTCAGCTTGAATGCTTTTGGTGGTCACAGTGCTTCTACTTCTGAGCCAAGAGTCGTTAACGATGGTTTGGCGCTGAAAACCACTACAAAGCAGACTTTTCTTGGCCTTCGTGGCGAGCTGAAACAAGGTCTTGGTGAGCGCTTCGAGGTTTATGGTGGTGCAGCGTTGGGTTATGTGTTGAAGAATACCAGCGAATTCACAACGAATGGCACGAAATACACCCGCAATCCAGATGCCCCATCACCATTTGACCCCAATGCACCAAAAGGCCAGGCACTCTACGCTGGTTTTGTGGGTACCAATTTTTTTATTTTGAAAAACGTAGGCCTCTATGCTGAGGTAGGATATGGTGTCACCTTGTTTAGCGGTGGTATCACGGCCCGTTTCTAATGGTTTGAATTAGGTTAGTTTTACGATACTCGCTCATTCAAAATTAAAAAGTCCTGGCGCTGTTACGGCGACCAGGACTTTGTTTTTCAATTAATTGTTTGCGTTAGCCTATCATTTTCTTACTGTCCCTTCGTCGGGAAGGTTGCTTTGAACAGCCTGCGCCGCAAGTGTTAATGCAGAGAGACAATGTTGTACATCCTTCCGCTCTGCAAAATACATCTCCAGGTAATCCATTTCTTTATCCTTGCTTCCATTCTTGTAAAT
The DNA here is from genome assembly GCA_964442355.1 of uncultured Saprospiraceae bacterium. Lineage (GTDB taxonomy): Bacteria > Bacteroidota > Bacteroidia > Chitinophagales > Saprospiraceae > UBA6168. Next base: position 47,750 of record CAYTZS010000014.1, read on the forward strand.
AGCCACCTTTGGTTGGCCTGGCAAAGTCTTGATTCGGAAGCCTGGGAACTCGTTTTCGCCACGGTTGGGGATGATTTCTACTTTGTTGAAATCCGTGTCAATGCTCTTCAAATTCACCTGAGTTGACGTAGTTGACAATCCTGATTTGTTGTCAATGATGAGCGTTAAGTTATCGTCGAGCAGCACTGTGACCTCGCCGATGCCCGGGACTTTATCAGCAGCAGCGTTGTAGGCATTCTGCAAGGTTTGAAGCGACTTCTTTGCCACCGCTTTTACGTCAGCTTCCGGTACTGAATTAGCTTTAAGTTCCTCGGATTTTTTGCCGTTTTCAACCTTGATAAGTGTTTTTTCACCAACTGGGGTAGCGTTCACGACTTCTGGGTTTTCCCTCTTGCATGAAAAAAGCAAAAAAGTGAAGGCCAAGAGGAAAATTGAATTTTTTACCATGGGATAAATTTTATCGGTTAATAAATTAATGTTTCGAGCAATGGTGCTCAGTGTCATATCAATGGCAAACTTAATGCCTTTTGTGTTCGATTCTGAAAGTTTTGCAGTAGATATTTAATTAAACCGTGACAAATAGCTTGTGCCTTGCAGCCTACATTTTAAGTTGACTGATGCTTAGTTCGAAAATGAGGTTGGTCGTGTATCCTCAAAGTTTGACATTTCTAAAACAAATTTTGGCTTATTTGCTGAGCAACATGGACGCGTTCTTAACTTGTGTCGAAATGCTGGCGCCAATATTCTCACCTCAGCAATGAGAGCGATAGTCCTTGGCTTAACTAAAACCTTATTTTCCTTCAATAAAACGATTATGAAAAAAACACTGACCTTCTCTTGCCTACTTGTGCTGCTTTGTACGAGCAGCATTTTTGCACAAAATGTTCAGCAGGCTCAATTGACTCATGCAAGGTTGCTTGGCATATCAAAACCACTCAGGGAGATTGCCTCCAATGCAGCGCACTCCAATAAACAAACCAACAAAGCCAAGGGCAAGGCTCAAAAGCCCTCTGTCCCCAATTTCATACAGAACACGCCCATGCGGCAGGATTTCGCAACAACGGCTCAGCCACAAGGGCCTGACCCGTTGGCTCAAAATGGCAATCGCTCAAGTTCGGCAGTGCAGGTCGTTCCGCAGTTGGTTTTCGATGGCATCAGCGAGAACGATGCTGCCATCTATCCGCCAGACCCCAGTGGTTACATCGGCTCAAATCATTATATCCAGTCAACGAATCACCCATCGGGCACGGTGTTCGAAGTTTTTGATAAGGATGGTACTTCATTGTACGGCCCAACTTCCACTGCGCCTTTTTGGGTAGATTTTGGCATCACGGGCTTTGGCGACCCCATTGTCGTTTACGACCATGAATTTGACCGTTGGATGATTACCGAATTTGGGCCATTTGGTTCCAGTGTGTTTCTCATTGCCGTTTCAGAGACCAACGATCCACTTGGAAGTTGGTACGCCTACGAGTTTCAGGCACCCAACTTCCCGGATTATCCAAAATACTCCGTTTGGAACAACTCTTACTTCATTACATCAAACGAAGGTGGCGAATCTGCAATACCCGTGTATGCCCTCAACCGCCAGCAAATGCTAGCTGGAGCTGCAATGGTGGACATAGTTAGACTTCCAGCTTTGCCAAAATTCCAAGCACCAGATGCATTCCAGGTTGCTTCGCCAGTTTGTTGGGACGGGCCGATACCGCCACCTGCCAACGAACCCGGTTACATGGTGCGCATTTATGATGATGCTTGGGAGGGTGGAACGGATGGCTTGGAGCTTTGGAAAATAAATATTGACTGGAGCAACCCAGGTGCTGCATCAGCCGAAGGCCCTATTTTTTTGGAAACCGCCCCGTTTGACAGTAAAATTTGCAACACTTCGATTTTTGATTGTATAACCGAGCCAGATGGTTCAACTATGTCGGTGCTGGAGCAAGTGGTGATGCATCGGGTTCAGTACCGCAATTTTGGCACCCATGAGTCCATTGTACTAAACCACGTGGTAGATGTGGATGGCAATAACCTCTCAGGTATCAGGTGGTATGAACTCAGGAGGTCTGGGGCGGGCGATTGGACGATTTATCAACAAGGCACCTATTCCCCTGATGAAAACCACCGTTTCATGGGCAGTATTGCCATGGATTTGAATGGCAACATCTTGATGGGCTACTCAGTTGTCGGGCAACAACAGTACCCATCTCTGCGGTTCACAGGTAGGTTGGCTGGCGATCCATTGGGCGAAATGACGGTCGAAGAATACGAATTCGGTACTGGACTTTCGAACAACCCAACCCAGCGAATCGGGGATTATTCTTGCATGACCGTTGACCCATTGGACAACCGGACTTTTTGGTTCACGGGCGAGTATTTGATGGAAGACGGCCTTTGGGGAACAAAAATCATGAAAGCCATCGTGCAGCGTGACAGCAACGATGTGGGCCCACAAGCGATGCTGTCGCCACAAAACTCAGGCTATCTGTCCAATGCAGAATCTGTGAAAGTGGCCATCCGAAACTATGGTTACCTGCCAGCTTCCAACTTTGAGATTGGCTTGGTTTTCAATGAAACCCTCGTAGCTACTGAGTTTGTCACTGACACGATTCAGCCGGACAGTGTCCGTTTGCACACATTTGGACCAACCGTGGATATGTCCGCCATCGGGGCTTATCCATTCAAGATTTTCACAGCCTATGGTTTGGACACCACATTTGTCAATGATACTTTTAGGATAGTTGTGCAGCAACTGCCGAGAAACGATGCTGCAATTATTGGTTTCACCGGACTTGATTTTCCTATCTGTGATACGGTTTTGAATGCAGGAATTGTACTTCAAAACAAAGGAGTAGATACCCTTTTCTCGGTGACTATCAATTTCCAAATTAATGGGGGAACTACAATTTCCATCAATTGGACTGGAGCGTTGCCCCCAGGCCAGACGGTGGTCGTTCCTTTTTCGTCCAATGAGGGGGTGAGTGGTGACAACATGCTGACTGCCTACGTGCAGCTACCCAACGGAGTTCCTGACGAAAACGGTTCAAACGATTTGCTCTCCAGACCATTCACGATGGTAACAGGTGGCACTGGCATTGTTCTCGAACTCCTCACCGACAACTACCCGAATGAAACTACTTGGGAGCTTTTCGATGAGGATGATAATTTGCTATTCAGCGGAGGGCCATATTCAGGGGGACAAACTTCCTACACCGTGCCAATGTGTGTAGCAGAAGGATGCTACCGTTTCAGCATTTATGATTCATTTGGCGATGGGCTTTACTGGCCTGCTGATGGAGTGATGGGGAATTATGTCATTTACAATTCTGCTGGAATTGCGATAGCTAACCTGGCCGTTGCTGGTTTTGGGTTTCAAGAAGACAACGATTTCTGCACGAATGGCACCTGTTCGATGTTGGTCACGTCCTCTGTCGGCCATGAGACTGCTCCGGGCCTCAACGATGGCTATGCCCTCATCAACGCAAACAGTGGCGTTGCTCCATACTTGTACAGTATTGACAATGGTGTGAATTTCCAAACCAATCCTTTTTTCTCAAACCTAGCACCAGGCAGCTACGAGTTTGTGGTAAGAGATACGAGTGGTTGCGCGATGAAGGGAGTGTTTGAAATTACGACTTGCAGGCTTCAATCCTCCGTTGAAGTAACGGCAGCTGCCACTTCCAACTCCAACGATGGCAGCATTGAGGTGACGATAGTGGATGGGT
>CAYTZS010000015.1:0-46864 GCA_964442355.1 uncultured Saprospiraceae bacterium
AATCACCCGGTTACACCCTTGTACTTGTTGCATTCCGAAAAATTCGGGATGACTCATGTTTGCCTTTATTACTTGATTTTACACTCGACCCGCCTATTCATTAGCCTCCCTTTTTCCGTGTCATTTGGGCCAATTGGTTTGCCCTCTCCATAGCCTTTTGCACTAACCCTCGCTTCGTCTAACCCATTGGAAATCAAATAGCTGGCAACGGCTGCTGCCCGTTTTTCCGAGAGTTCACGATTAGTTTCGGCATTGCCCATGTTGTCGGTATGGCCTCCGATTTCGATTTTAATTGCTTGGTTGTTTTTCAAAAAATCCAGCAAACCTTCCAGTTCCGGCATGGCTTCGGGTAGCAAGTCCCATTTGCCCGTCTCGAAATTGACGTATTTGAAGGTATAAGCATTGTTTTTCTTCAAGTCCTCTGCGATGGAAACGGGCGGCGGCGGGTTGCCCTCGCCCAGCCAAAAATCGTCGAGGAGGTAATAGCCTACCCGCCGTTTCTTCACCTGCCAGCTTTTGTTGATGGTGTTGAATTCGTCAATTTCGGCAGTATTTGGTAGGTTGGTGGCCGTGTTGGCATCTACCGTGAAGTTGCCGATGGTGAAATACTGGTAAGCCTTGTCCGCCTTAAAGGTCTTGCTCATCAGTAGCCACTCGCCCGGTTTGGTCACGATGGGGTCGTACCAAACGAGTTGCGGGAAGGCCACATCGAGCGTCATCGTCTTTTCTTCAAAATCGGTGAACCAAACGCCGAGGCTGCCTGCCGCCAACGGAATGACATCCAGTGTTTTCACACTGCTGTTGAGGTTGCGGATATGCCGTTCCCCCGCTGCATTTCCCTGCTGAATGTAAAAAGCGAAGGTATATTCCTTGCCTTTCACCAGTGGGTTGGTCAGTTTTCCTTGGATGAACTCGTGGAAATCCATGCTCCTGCTCATGTCGAGGGCAGGCAGGTAGGTGAGGATGCCGACGGCCTTGTCACCAGTATGGGGTTTGGGAAAATGGCAGTCGCCCTTTGCCGAAGGCGCCCAAACAATGAGGTCTGGTGTGCAATCCATAAAGCTGCTCCAGTGCTGCAAGGTCGCACTGAATACACGTTCGTCGGTTCCGTAGGCACAGTTGGGGTAGATTTTTCCAGGCTCAAAGTCTTCAAAGCTGGGGTTTAGGACGAGGTTGGTGGGCTGGGCAATCAAATCCCCAATTGCAAACCAGCTTATGATAGCGAAGCCGTATTTCATTAATGTTTTTGGTTCAAATAACTCCTGCCCTGCCTTTTGGATACAAGATTGCGGAGCAAAAACTTCTCTTTTCATTTTCCAAAATCCTCCTACATTAGCCCCTCGTCGGCGCAAAACAACGCTCCGATGGCCATTTTTCAAACAAAATCAACCTAACCAACAATGACAGACCTCGACATCGCAAGGACGATAGTGCTGAAGCCCGTTCAGCACGTAGCCGACCAACTGGGCATCTCCCACGACGACCTCCAACTCTACGGGAAATACAAGGCGAAGCTCCCGCTCACCTTGATTGACGAGGAGAAAATCAAAAAAAGCAAGCTGATTCTCGTGACGGCCATCTCCCCGACCCCAGCGGGTGAGGGCAAAACCACTGTCAGCATTGGACTTTCGCAGGGCCTGAACCGCACCGGGCGCAAAACCTGCGTGGTGCTGCGTGAGCCATCGCTCGGCCCCGTTTTCGGCATAAAAGGCGGCGCAACAGGCGGCGGTTACAGCCAAGTGCTGCCGATGGAGGATATCAACCTGCACTTCACGGGCGACCTCTCGGCGGTGGAAAAAGCGCACAACCTCCTTTCCGCCCTCATTGACAATAATTTGCAGAGCAAAAAAGTGAGCCTCGGCCTTGACCCTCGTCAGATTTTCTGGAAGCGGGTCATGGACATGAACGACCGTTCGCTCCGCAAAATCATCGTTGGACTCGGTGGCACCGGCAATGGCATTCCACGGGAAACGGGCTTCGACATCGCCGTGGCCTCCGAGGTGATGGCCATCCTCTGCCTTTCCAACAACATCGAAGACCTCAAGCGCCGACTCGGCAACATCTTCGTGGGCTACACGATGGATCGCCAACCGATTTTTGCCCGTGACCTGAAGGCGCAGGGTGCGATGGCGGCGCTGCTCAAAGATGCCATCCAGCCGAACCTCGTGCAGACACTGGAGGGCTACCCGGCCATTATCCACGGCGGGCCATTTGCCAATATCGCGCAGGGCACGAACACGGTCATCGCCACGAAAACCGGCCTCTCGCTGGCCGATTGGGTGGTGACGGAGGCAGGCTTCGGCTCCGACCTCGGCGCTGAAAAGTTCATGGACATCAAGTGCCAAAGCGCCGGCCTTGCGCCTCGTGCAATGTGCATCGTGGCCACCATCCGGGCGCTGAAATACCACGGCGGCGGCGACCTGAAACAGCTTACCGTGCCGAATCCCGAAGCCGTCGAAAAAGGCTTGGTGAATTTGGAAAAACACTTGGAAAATACCCGGCTTTACGGTTTGCCTGCTGTGGTGGCCATCAACAAATTCACCACCGACACCGACGAGGAGATTGCTCTTGTGAAAAACCGCTGCGAGCAGATGGGCTTCAAAGCCGTCGTCGCCGAGGTTTGGGCGAAGGGCGGCGAAGGTGCGATTGACCTCGCCAATGCGGTGGCAGAAGCTGCCGAAAGCTCAACCAGCCAGTTCAAGCCGCTGTACGACTGGGCTTGGCCGATTGAACAGAAAATCGAAACGATTGCCACCAAAGTTTATGGCGCTGCAAAGGTGGAGTATTCTGCTGACGCAAAAATCCACCTCAAGCGCATCGAGAAACTGGGTCTGTCAGGCGCAGCCGTCTGCATCGCCAAAACGCAAAAGTCTCTCTCCGACAACCCAGATTTGATTGGTCGTCCCAGCGGGTTCACCATCACCGTCCGGGAAATCGAAATTGCTGCGGGTGCGAACTTCGTCGTGCCCATCACTGGCGAGATGATGCGGATGCCCGGTTTACCCGACCATCCCTCTGCGGAGAACATTGATATTGACGGGGAGGGGAATATCAGTGGGTTGTTTTAAGTATGGACTGGACGCAGATTTAACGGATTAAACAGGTTTTTACTGATTCATTCAATAAAAATCAGTTCAAATCCATTTAATCCGTTAAATCTGTGTCCAATCAAATCTCGTTCGATAGCATCATTTAGTCATGGCCTTCGACACCTTCAAAGCCTCCCCGACCCCACCCACCGACAAGCCACTCCTCGCCGCCCTCTGGCACGATGCCCACGGCGACTGGCAAGCTGCCCATAACATCGCCCAAGACATTCACACCCGTGACGGCTCGTGGCTCCATGCCTACCTGCACCGCAAGGAGGGCGACCTCTGGAACGCTGGCTATTGGTATCGGCAAGCTGGGAAGCCCACGCATACTGGCTCGTTGGAGCAAGAATGGGAAGAACTCGTTCAGGCGTTTTTGTGAGGTGAGTGCCTGCGATTAGATTAGCATTTCCTACCCTTTGATTTTTATCAGTAAAATCATTGCTAAACGTCATTTTTATAGCCGGATTTTGGACTAAGCTTTGTTCCACACAAGGAAACATTGAGGAGTGAAATAGCCTAGAAAGCCAAGGCTGCCCATGGCCGGGCTGCCCGCCGTTTTGTTGGCGAGGTGGCTAGCGCCGTTGGGGTATTTTGACTGACCTACCTCCCTTGCCCTGTTCGACAGGGATTGCCGACGCCCTTGATTCCCAAGTAGGCTATTAAAACATTTGTCATGAAGAAACTGACTTTGGCGTCTATCTTGGCAATTGTCATTGCGATGGTGGTTTTCAACGCCTGCCAAAAAGACTTGGATGATAATGGTTCCATTCAGTCACTCGCCTCCAAGTACACGAAGTTGACGCTCAATGACAATTTTGACTTACCGAACCCCGCTGCTTCTGAACAGTTCGCACAGCAATTATTTACCCTAAAAGAAGACGGTAATGGCCTGACGGACAAAGAATTACGCTCCGTAGGCGACCCCGAAAAGGACGAAAACTTGGTGTATGCCTTGCTGTTTGTGGAAGCCTACGACCGTGATGAAATTCTGTGGAGCTGGCAGGAGGCAGCTGTTGATGACAGTGAACTTGACGACCGCTCCGGCGGAGCCCGTTGGAAATGGACGGGCGGCGACCCGCTGGCGTCCATGTATTGCAGCGGCTTTTTGAAATGGCCTGCCTACAAACTGGCCAATCGGATTACAGACCCCTGCGGTGAGACCCTTGCAGGTGGCCCAGTTTACCAATGCTGCTACAACCTTTGCGATGCCAACCTGCCCGTTGGTTGCGACGTGGTGGTGAACAAGCTGCCTATCAACCAATTGCAGTTGCTGGGTAGCCACAACAGCTACCACAAATTCCCCGACCCCTACATCATGGGCTTCATGTACCAAAATGGCCAGTTGCTGCCACCAGCTTTCGACCCCGATGGTTGGGATTACGAGCACCTGCCATTGCCAGTGCAGTTTGATGAGTACGGTATCCGCAGCATTGAGCTGGACGTTTTTGACGACCCGAATGGCGGTCTTTTCTACTTCCGCTATGGCAAGGCTGTCGTAACGGGCAACCAACAGGCAGGCTACTCCAACGTGCCTGAACTAGCTGCTCCTGGCCTGAAAATGTTGCATTACCCTGACCTCGACTACAACGTCAATTACTATACCTTCAAGCAAGGCTTGATGGCTGTAAAAAACTGGTCGGATGCACACCCAACCCACCTTCCAATGATGATATTGGTAGAGCCAAAAGAAGACAACCCGCACGTTGAACTGGCTGGGCTGTCGCAGTTGCCTCCGCCTTACACGGTTCCCAACTATTTTACCAACACGATTCCGTTCACGTCCACCAACATTGGCAGGATTGACCAAGAAATCAAGGACGTATTCGGTGCCGAGTTGGGCAAAGTCATCACGCCGGACGAAGTGAGGGGCAATTATGGCACACTGAACCAAGCCGTTGTCAACAAAAAATGGCCGTCGCTGGGCGACTCAAGGGGCAAGGTCATCTTCGTGATGGTCAACTCCAACAACGAGAAGGAAGCCTACCTGAGCCTCTATCCGGGTTTGCAGGGCGCAACAATGTTCGTTTTCTCGCAGCCGGGCAATCCTGAAACGGCCTTTGTGAAACACGACGACCCCGTGCCTAATTTCAACATGATTCAGAACCTCGTGGCCAACGGCTACATCGTGCGCACCCGTGCCGACGCTGAAACGCTTGAGGCCCGAACTGGCGACACCAACCGTCGAGAGATGGCCTTTGCCAGCGGTGCACAGATTATCTCTACCGACTACTACCGCCCCGACCCAAGGTCTATCATGGGTGGCGGCTCCGGTTGGTCGAACTACTCCGTGTTCTTCCCCGGTGGCGAATTGGCTAGGTTGAACCCAATTAACGGTTCGCCCAACGCAGTGAATTATATAATTAGGGAATAATGATTTTTAAGTGTTTATTTCTTTGTAACGTTTGAGAACGGGCCGGGTGAAGCAGTTTCACCCGGCCTGATTGTTTACAATACCATTGCTATATTGCACTGTGAGTACAAGCGTCATTGATTGATAAACAACCCACTGGTAAACCCTACCTGCCATGATTTGGAAAGAATTGATAGCCTACCACGAATCGCTCACCACGACGTTTCAACAACTTTTTGCGGCTGCCATTGCGCAAAAAACGGGCAAGCAACTGCACCCGTTGCGGGTGAATGCCAAGCAGTTGCTGGCTTTCTTCGATTTATTGGCGGTGCTGGATAAGAAATTTCCCCTGAAGAAATTGCGCCAGCCAGCCAAAGCATACATGCGTCAAACGGGCCGCATCCGCAATGCACAAATGAAAGCCTCGCTCATCGGGGAGTTTGAAAAACAGCTGATGCTGGCTCCGCAAAAGACCAATCACAGGCTTGATGCCACGAAAAAGTCTCGGATTAAAGCGGCCTTCAAGACAAACAAGCAGTTTTCCCTTGAGCTGGTGGAAGAAGCCGCAGTCAAAACCAACAAACGCTTGAACCGACTGGCTGGTCGGGTTGATTTGTGGTCAAACATGCACCATTATTTTTGGGAGCAAATAGACTTGGTTCGGCGAATCGGAGAGGGCATCATGCTGAACCCCAAAACCAGCGAAGCTCATCGGCTCAGGAAAGCCGTCAAGTCGTTGATGTACAACCTTCAGCTATTGGAGAAAATAAAACCCGATTTCCCGGAACTGGCTCTCGTGCTGCACAGGCTCGACGATTTTCAGCACCTGCTGGGCGACCTGAACGACCATGTCGTTACCTTGAAGCACTTGCGGAAAGGAAAACACTTTGCATTCAAGAAAACTAAAAAGCTAGTCAAGCAAAAACGCAACGAACTATTTTGCCAAGTGCAAGATGAGTTAAATGAGTTTACAGAGTTCTGCCTCGACTTTCAACAGGTGCTTTATCGCTTATTTTCAAAGCCTTTGCAGGAGGTAGCAGATTAGTCCAGCACATCCAGCACGAACCGTTGGTAGTTGCTGCCTTGCTGGCGGCCAGCACAATCATCGTCAGCAGTTTCTATCAGAAGGGCGTTTCTGCCATCGTAGGTGGGGCGGGTAAGACGCCAATTTGTACTACTCAAGTCAGGATTGGAAAGAATGGGTATCAGCCCCAATGGGCTTAAAATAGAAGTGCTGCACGTGTTTTCGATGGCAGCCTTATCCACCGTTTCAATCACTTCTGGGTCGAACACAAACGAGGTCATTTCCTGTGCCAACAGTTCCGCCGTGAGGGCATTGGGTTGGTCATTATTTTCGATTAAATTCTTGATTGTCAACGAATTGTATTCCTTTATCCATTGTGTCAGCAGATGGCCGTCGTGCATCAAAGTAGCTTCGAACGAAAGCAGGGCGAACAATTCATAGTCTTTTTGAAAACGCTTGAGCATACCCGTTGAAATGAAAAAATCGCCGCCGGGCAGCGTGAATGCCAAGTGCTCGCTGTCGTTCTTGATGATGTAAACTTTCCACTGGCGCTGCTGGTCCCAGCGATTGTTTCCAGGCGACTGCTTGTCGAGGTGCATGATGCTGGTAGCTTGCTGGTAGAGGGTCTGTACGTACCAATAAACGGAAGTATCGTATGGGGGAGCTTCCTCCAAAATCTCGTGCTGCTTGAGCAATTCCCGCTGGAGCATGGAGCCGAGTGTTTCCAACTTATCCTTTGTAAATGCCTGCTCATCGGGCAAGTCAAGCCCATCGCCCTGGCAGGCGGAGCTAAAAAAAACAGCTAAAAAAAGCAGGGAAAAAGCACTTGCCAAACGGCAAGGTCGTAGTCTATCATAGTTCATTGTTTCTGTTTTCTGCTTGTATGTTGAAGTTTGCCGTGAGGCCAGACTCTCAAGCTAGCAAAAATCAGGCCGCTCTACTTTAGCAAGCGCAAAAGGTATTCGCCGTAGCCGCTCTTGATGAACTTGTGGCCGAGACGTTCCAATTGAGCATCGTCAATAAAGCCCATTTCCCACGCCACCTCCTCGATGCAGCCGATTTTCAGGCCCTGCCGTTCCTCGATGACTTGGATGAACTGTCCTGCTTGCAGCAACGACTCGTGCGTGCCAGTGTCCAACCACGCCACGCCACGGCCCAAAACACCGACTTTCAGCTTGCCCATTTCGAGATAAATTCTGTTCACGTCGGTAATCTCATACTCGCCCCGTGCACTGGGCTTGAGGTTTTTACAAATGTCAACTATTTGATTGTCATAGAAGTACAATCCAGGGACGGCATAATTTGACTTTGGCTTGGCAGGTTTTTCCTCAATGGAAATGGCCCTGAAACTATCGTCAAACTCCACCACGCCGTAGCGCTCTGGGTCGGCTACTTGGTAAGCGAAAATGACACCGCCATCGGGGTTGGCACTGGCTTGCATTAGTTCGGCCATGCCCGCACCGTAGAAGATGTTGTCGCCCAAAATCAGCGCCGCAGGATCGCCGTCAATGAATTTTTCGCCCAAGACAAAAGCCTGTGCCAAGCCATTTGGCTCGTACTGTGGCACGTACTGGAAATTGCAGCCGATTTGGCTACCATCTCCGAGCAGCTTTTCGAAATTAGGTAGGTCGTGGGGGGTGGAGATGATGAGGATGTCCTTGATGCCCGCCTGCATGAGCGTACTCAAGGGGTAGTAAATCATGGGCTTGTCGTAAACCGGCATCATTTGCTTGCTCACAACGAGCGTCAGCGGATAGAGTCGGGTACCTAGACCCCCTGCGAGTATGATTCCTTTCATCTTCAAGGTATTTTTATTGCTTGGGCATCGGGCTTATTGCAAACTGTCAGCCAGTTTTTTGCGTAGCAGCAGCTGCCGCTTGATGCGAATCGTCAACTCATCGGGCTTGATGGGCGCAATCACAAAGTCGTTGGCTCCCAGTCGCAGCGACTCCAAAAGCAATTGCTCCTTCTCCACGGCGCCGTAGGTCAAAATTGGGAGGTCTTCGCCATAATCTTTCCGCAGGAACTGCACGATGTCCAACCCTTCAAATTGCGGCAGGTCAAGATCCACAACAACGAGGTCGGGCAGGTATTTTTGCGTTTTTTCAATCGCTAGTTTGGCGTTTTCTGCCACCATCATCTTCCAGCTGTTTTTGCGGAAGCGGAATTCGAGGGTGGTCAGCATCAGTTCTTCAGTGGTACAGAGCAGGATGTTCATTTTAAAGTTGGCAGTCAGCAGTCAGCAGTCGGCAGTCGGCAGTCAGTGTATAGCATTGAAAATCTATTTCTTGCAATTTTCCAAACCGGACGTACTACCTTCAACAAACCACTAATTGGTGTTTGATTCGTGATTGTTCTAATAGAAAATTTAATAGCTGGCAAGTTTACGTAATTGTTGCCTAAACCTTTCCACCGGCATATAATTCTGCTCCAGCGGAATCGCAAACGGTACGGGCGTATCCAACCCCGCCGCCCGCAGCACGGGGCCGTCGAGGTGCTCGAACAAGTGCTCGGAAATCCAGGCAGAAAGCTCGCTTCCTACGCCGCCCGTGAGCGTGTCCTCGTGAAGAATGATGGCCCGGTTTGTCTTTTTCACCGTATCGCTAATTGCTTCATAATCAAGTGGTAAAAGCGTACGGAGGTCGATGATATCGGCGTCAATGCCCTCCTCCTCGCAGACCTTCAGCGCCCAGTGGACGCCCATGCCGTAGGTGATGACGCTCACCGCCGAGCCTTCCCGTGCCACCCTCGCCTTGCCGATTTCTACGGTGTAATAACCGTCCGGTATTTCTTCCGAAATGCTGCGGTACAGCGCCTTGTGCTCAAAATACATCACCGGGTTGGGGTCTTCAAACGCCGCCAACAGCAGGCCCTTGGCATCGTAGGGCGTGGATGGAATGACCACTTTCAGACCGGGCGTGTGTACGAACCACGCCTCGTTAGTTTGTGAATGGAACGGCCCTGCCCCAACCCCACCACCGCTCGGCATCCGCACCACCACATCGGCGTTCACGCCCCAGCGGTAGTGGATTTTGGCGAGGTTGTTCACGATTTGGTTGAAGGCGCAGGTCACGAAGTCTGCGAACTGCATTTCCACCATGCTCTTGAAGCCCTTCAAACTCAGGCCGAGCGCCGTGCCCACGATGGCGCTCTCGCAAATGGGCGTATTGCGAACCCGCTCCCGCCCAAACTCTTCCATGAAGCCCTGCGTGATTTTGAAAACACCGCCGTAGTCAGCAATATCCTGCCCCATCAGCACGAGGTTGCCGTGTTTTTGCATCGCAATCCGCAACCCGTCGGAAATAGCGTCAATGTAGCGACGCTCTGATTTCGCCCCGGCATCTGACTGCCAACTGCCAACTGTCGAACTGCCAACTGGCACGGGAGCATATATATCTGCCAATTCTTCCTCCGTGTTCGGTTCGATTTCAGGCTCTGAAACCGTGATTTTCCATGCGGCTTCAATCTCGTCCTTGATTTCCTTGCGGTACTTGTCCTTTGTTTTTTCATCCAAAACGCCCTCTTCAAGCAGGTAGCGCTCGTAGTTCTCGAGGGGGTCTTTCAGCGCCCATTCATCTAGCAGTTCCTTCGGAACATACTTTACGCCGCTGGCCTCCTCGTGGCCACGCATCCTGAACGTCTTGCACTCCACCAGCACAGGGTGCGGGTTCTTGCGCATTTCCACGGCGAGTTTGTCGAGGGTATTGTAAACTTCGAGGATGTTGTTGCCATCAATGATGACGGACTTCATGCCGTAGCCCACGCCCTTATCGGCGATGTTTGCGCAGCGAAACTGCTCCTTCGTCGTGGTGGAAAGGCCGTAGCCGTTGTTTTCTACGATGAAAATCACCGGCAAGTCCCAAACGGCGGCCACATTCAGCGCCTCATGGAAATCGCCCTCGCTCGTGCCGCCCTCGCCGCTGAAAGCCAGTGCGACCCGACCCTCACCCTTGAGTTTGTGCGCCAACGCAGCACCATCGGCGAGTGCGAGCTGCGGCCCCAAGTGGCTAATCATGCCCACGATGCCGTAGTCCAAAGTGCCGAAGTGGAACGAGCGTTCACGACCTTTCGAGAAGCCGCTTTTTTTGCCCTGCCACTGGGAGAAAAGGGTGGCCAAAGGCACGTCCCGCACCGTGAAAACGCCGAGGTTGCGGTGCAGCGTAAACACCAGTTCGTCGGGGAGCAGTGCGCTGGTGACGCCCACGGCGATGGCCTCCTGCCCGATGCCGCTGAACCATTTGGAAATTTGCCCCTGCCGCAGCAGGATGAGCATTTTCTCCTCAATCATGCGGGGTTTCAGCAGTCGGCGGTAGAGTTTGAGCAGGGTTTCGGTGCTCAGTTTACCTTTTTTGAACTGGATGGGTTGGGCAGCTGCGGTTGGCATTTTACGTACATATTTTAAAAAAGCGGGGCAAAGATAGGTTTATCTTCTGTCGAAGGTTTGTCTTTTTTGCCAGACTTTCAACATCAGCTACCTTTTTTTGCCATGCAATCCAAGCCCCAATGCCCTGTCTTTAACTTGACGGCTTAAACCGGGTTAACTCCAATTTTTTCGCAGCCTGATAGACCAAAGGATATTGTTCGATGATGACATCGCTCTTGTCCAAACCAAAAGCTTCCTCGTCCGATTGCCCCAATCTTTTTAGGAAAAAATAAGCGTTGAGCAACAATCCTTCCCGCAGGGTAAACTCGTTTTCCACGGAAATAAACTTCTCGATAACCACAAATTTAAAGTCCGGCTCAGGGTTGTAGCGGGTGGAGCCGTCTGGTCGGATGTGCAGGTTCAGTTCCTTGTTTTTCACCAAATCCTTGACGATACGCTTGAAGTACAGCTCTACTTTGGGCTGCATTCTGAACCCGATATTGAGGTCAATGCGGATGACCTTGTCGTCGAGTAGCTCGTTCACCTCGTAGCTCAGGGTGTAGGGGTCGTTGGTACGGTTGATGTGGAAAAACCAGTAAACATCAGCCTGTTTGGGCTTTTTGGAAAAAATGGACTTGATGACTTTTTCCTCAATCTGCGTCTTGTGGTCTGCTTTGGTCAAGTAAACGAGGTGGGTGCAGAACTTGGGGATATTCTCGTCCTCGCTGAGTTCGGAAAGCATGGTCGTGTAGTTTTTCAAGTCCACGAATTTGACCAATTTGTTGTTCACTTTGCGGGAATAGTACCAGGCGTACATGCTCAGGAAGATGCCTGCCGCAGGTATGATGCTGGGCCAGTTGTGTTCCAGTTTTATGACATTGGTGATGAAAAACGCCAACTCGATGCACAAGAAGAATATCAGTACCAGCCCCACTTGCCACGCCTTCCATTTTTTGATAAAAAACAAATAAAAACTGAGCAAAATAGTGGTGCAGAGCATGGCTAAAGTAATGAAAAAGCCATACGAACCTTCCATGTTGGAGGAGTTTTGGAAGTACAACACCACGAGCACGCAGCCAATCCAAAGGATATTGTTCACGCTGGGGATGTAAATCTGGCCTTTCATTTCTGTTGGTTGCCGGACGGCCACCCTGGGCCAGAAATTGAGTGCCATGGCCTCCCCGATGAGGGTGTAAGACCCGCTGATGAGCGCTTGCGAAGCAATGATGGCCGCCGCTGTGGCAATGGTGATGCCGGGGAGCAGCCACCATGCGGGCATGATTTCATAGAACGGGTTTCTTCCATCCAACAGCGGGTTGTCTTGGTGCATGAGCCAAGCGGCCTGTCCCAAGTAGTTGACCATCAGGCAGGTTTTTACAAAAATCCATGTGATGCGTATGTTTTTTCTGCCGCAGTGTCCAAGGTCGGAGTAGAGCGCCTCGGCCCCGGTAGTGGCAAGGAAAACGGCGCCGAGCAGCCAAAAGCCTTTCGGGTATTGCGTCAGCAACTTGAAGGCATAGTGCGGCGACAGTGCCTTGATAATGTCAGGATGATGAAGGATTTGGGCGAAGCCCAAAACGAAAAGCATGGTGAACCATAAGACCATGATAGGCCCGAAGGCAGCGCCCACTTTTTGCGTCCCGAAACGCTGGAAAAAGAAAATCAGCGACAGGATGACGATGACGATGGGCACGGTGGGCAGGTGTGGCATCACTTTCTCCAGCCCCTCCACCGCCGAGGCGACCGAGATGGGTGGGGTGATGATGCCGTCGGCCAAGAGCGTAGTAGCGCCGAGTATGGTCGGGATGGCGAGCCATTTCCCGTGGCGTTTCACGAGGGCGTAGAGGGAAAAAACGCCGCCCTCGCCGTGGTTGTCAGCTTGCAGCGTGAGGAAGATGTACTTGAAGGTGGTCTGGAAAACCAGCGTCCAAAACACGCAGGAGACGCCGCCATAAACGAGCAGTTCCGTGATTTCCCGGTCGTGGATGATGGCTTTAAGAACATAGAGCGGGCTGGTGCCGATGTCGCCGTAAATGATTCCAAGTGCGACGAGGAGCGTAGCGGCGGATACTTTTTTTGCGTCAATCATTTTTTACGAGCAAGTTTATCGGGTCGTAAATCTTGCGTGAAATAATTGACAATCAATACGTTATGAAACAATCACCCAATTTTAACGACCTCATTTTGCCATTTTTTGGCAGAACAAAGCGGCAAAGGTGACAAACTGGGCAGCATCGAATCCAACAGAGGGTATAAGGATTTTATAAAGATTTTCGGAAAGCCCCTGGTTTCAAGCCATTAAGTGCTTCAATTTGAACCAAAACCTGCTGCCAGACCCCAGCTCACTTTCCACGCCAATGCTGCCTCGTTGCGCCTCGATGAACTCCTTCCCGATGGCCAAGGCCAGCCCGATGCCCTGTTTTTCGCTGCCCGGCACCCGGAAGTAGCGCTCAAAAACCCGGTCCTTATACTGTGGCTCGATGCCCCTGCCAAAGTCCTGCACGGAGAACCGGACTTCGCCATTTTCCCGCTTGATTTCCACGATGACCTCGCCGTTTTCGGGGGAATAGCGGATGGCATTCACCAAGAAATTGACCAATACCCATGCGGTTTTGTCGGTGTCGGCTTGGAGTGGGGGCAGGTCGTCGGCGATTTTTACGGTGATTTTGACCTGCTTTTGGGCCGCCTGGTTTCTCACGGTTTCGAGGGCGTATTCCATCATCTCCCCGACGTTCAAATCGTGAGGCGTGACGGCGATATTGCCCGATTCCACCTGCGAGAGGCTTTGCAGCGTGCCCGTTATTTTGAGCAGTCGCTCGCTTTCTTCCCGCATCGCCAAAAACTGCTGCCTTTCTTCGGAAAGCGGCGTTTCAGGTGGCATGTTCTCCAAGGTTTTCAAAGCGGAGATGATGGAAGAAACGGGTGCCCGCAGCTCGTTCGAGACCGTGCGCAGGAGGTTGGTTTTGGCAAGGTCGAGGGTTTTCAGTGTGGTAATATTCTTGAGCAAAATCACGTCGCCAAGGTGGCGGGCCTCTCTTTCGCCCGTTGGGGCAAGGCTTACGGGGATGATTTCCTTTTCAAAATAGCTTTCTTGGTCGTCGGCGAAGATTTTCAAGCCTTCGGACTTGTTGCCCGCAGCGGTGGTTGGTTCGAGGATGTCCTTTACCAAAGAGCGCATCAGGTCGTTGTGCTTGGCCACGTCTTGGGCATGGTGGCCGATAAGTTCGCCTTGTTTGAGGTTCAGCAATTTGAGGGCCTGTTGGTTGGCGAAAATGACCCGCTTTTTCTCGTCCAAGCCGATAATTGGCTCCTGCATATTGTTGATGAGCGTTTCGATGCGCTTTTTCTCGTTCAGGATTTTGGACAAATTGCTGCTCTCGTATTCCTGCAATTTGGCGGCCATCGTATTGAACGCTTCTGCCAAATCCCCAAATTCGCTGCCCGACTTGAAATGCACCCTTTGGTCGTATTTCCGCCCGGCTATTTGGCGAATGCTTTCCGTTAATTCCCTTATCGGATTGGCGATATTGCCCGGCATATTTACCATCAAAACAAAGGCAATAATAAAGCATAAGGCTCCCGCAATGCCAATCCAAACAATGGCCTCGTCCGCCGTCAATTCCGCCGATTTGCTCTTGTGCTGAATCGCCTGCATATTCAGGTGCATTATTTCAATTAAATCTTTCCTTATTGACACCGAAAGTTCTGCATTTGAAGGGTTTTTGATTAATTGCTCAAAATCAATCCGCAACTTTTCCGTCGCTTCTTTTTCGCCCGATTCGGTAATATTTTTTTGTTGTTTTGCTAGGTTGTCTTGAAAAAAATATATCGCCGTCGTGTCCGCATTTAAATTATCTAATGCGGAGAACATATTGCGCACATAATCCAGCGTATTGTAGTTTGCCTTTAGGATGCTTTTTGTCTCCTCCGACAGTTTCCAAATCTGCCGAGCACCAATGGTCGCCAACAGCACTATCAGCAGGAAAAGCAGGCCAACGCCAAGGGTCAACTTGGTTTTAATTTTCATCACGAAAGAATTACAAGGTCAATATCCGACGCTGCTAATTTGCGCAGCAATTGATTAAAAACATTGGTGGCCATTATTACCCGAAATAAACTGATATGCGGTTTTCCAATGCAAATGGTCGTCACGTTCAGTTTTTCGGCTTCTCCTAATATGCTTTCGGCAATGTTCGGGCTATTTACCCGAATGATTTCGCCGCCCATCTCGGTTGCCATTTTGAAATTATTAATCAAATGCCGCTGTTTGTCGAGCGGGATTTTATCGGGGTTTTCACGGGGCGTTTGCACGTACAGCACGTACCATTTTGAGTTATAATAATTGGCGAGGCGGGCGGTTTTTCGGATAACCGTCCTCGCTGTTTTTTCGTTGCTGCTGATGCAGGCGAGGAACCGCTCGATGCGCAGCCCGGTATTGCGGGGGATTTCCGTTTCCACCTTCCGCTCTACTTGGGCGGCTACTTCCTTTAGCGCCAGTTCCCGCAGTTGCAGGATATGTTCAGCTTTGAAGAAATTGCGGAGCGCCGTCTCCACCTTGTCCGGTGCGTAAATCTTGCCCTCTTTCAGGCGGACAATCAACTCATCGGCAGTCAGGTCAATGTTCACCACCTCGTCGGCCTGGGCCAGCACCGAGTCGGGCACCCGCTCCTGCACCTCCACGCCCGTGATGCCCTTCACGTCCTGGTTCAAGCTTTCGAGGTGTTGGATGTTCACCGCACTCACCACGCTGATGCCCGCATCGAGGATGTCCAGCACATCCTGCCAGCGCTTGGCGTTCTTGCTGCCTTCGATATTGGTGTGCGCCAGCTCGTCCACCACCACGATTTCCGGGCGAAGGTTGAGGATGGCCTCCAAGTCCATTTCCTCCAGTTCCTTTCCCTTGTAAAACAGGTTCCGCCGGGGTATCACGGGCAGCCCTTCGAGCAGCGCCACGGTCTCCTTTCGCCCATGCGTTTCCACGTAGCCGATTTTCACGTCCACCCCATTGCGCAGCAGCGAATGCGCCTCCTGGAGCATACGGTAGGTCTTGCCCACCCCGGCGCTCATGCCAATGTAAACCTTGAATTTCCCCCGTTTTGATTGCTTTATTAAGTCGAGGAAATATTGGGCATTATGGATTTGTTCAGGCACTTTTATTTAGCTATGAGTTATGAGTTATGAGTTATGAGTCGTGAGTGCTGCACTCATAACTCATAGCTCATAACTATTAAAAACCTACCGCCAGCGCCGTCACCAGCATGAAATTCCCTTTCGTGGCAACGCCGTTTTGGTCGCTGAAAATATCGTCTTCGCTGCTAAATCCACGACCTTCGATGCGCCAAAGCACGTTCGGACGAATGGCACAATCCACGTTCATTGAAAAGCCCAGTGTCTTAAAGCCGTTTGGTGTGCCCGTGGCAATGATGACGCCGTTTTCATCCGAATAATACTCGGCCCGGCCCGTGACCGACCATTTGCCACTAGGCGCATATTTCAGCATTAAAACGGGCGAATACCAAGTGTTTTTCTCACTGTCGCCCTTGCTCACCTGCTCTGCCCCGATGTCGAAGCCGAGCGTGGCCGCCCATTTTTCGTTCAATTGAAATATGCCGTAGAAATTGTGGAAATACCGCATTTGGCGGGCATCGTCCGGCTTGTCACTGCCGATGAAACTGCTGCTGTTCAGCGTGACATTGGCGCTTGGCTTGAAGGTGATTTGTGTTCCAAAGGCGGGGGTGTTATTCCCGTCCACCCGCTGGATGCGTTGCCAGCCGTTGAGGACGAGGGCAGAGAGGAACCATTGGCCGTCGGCGGTGGTGTGCGAGAGTTTCACACCGCTTTCATAGTACGGCGAGTTCTCGGCGAGGATGCTGCGGGTCAGCGTCCAGCAGTCCTTCCCGATGGCGCTTTCGAAGCCGATATGCGAGCCGAAAATGCCCGCATCCACCCAAGTTTCCGAGTTTTTGGAGAGCTTGACGCCTGCATTTGCCTCGAAAACATTCCGCAGCACGCCCGGCTCGGCGGCGAGGTTGGCGTTCATGTAGGTGCCAGCCGCCAAAGCCAGATTCGCCCGTACATTAGAGGCCGTATATCCTGCTTTTAAATAGCCCAAATTAAGATTTACCTCATTATGGCGGTTATGTGAATAAATAAATCCGGGGCGGTTATGGTTATCGGGCTGGCCGAAATCATACGCATAATAGGGTTCGGCATAGCCAGAAAATATGAGCGAGGTGGAGTCGCTCTGGGCTTGCGTTTGCGTGAAAACAAAAGCAATGATTAAGGCTGCGAAAAGATTTTTCATAATGAGTTTTACTCCGTGAAATCTTCGTGCCTCTGTGCCTCTGTGTTAAAAATTAAACACGGAGGCACACAGCCACAGAGATTTCACGGAGGCTATTATTTAAGTTTTTCCAATGCAATGTTCAATTTCAGCACATGCACCCGCTCCGGCCCGAACAAACCGAGCAACGGTTTTTCAGTGTGCTCCGCAACGAGCGCCTGCACTTTTTCGGGCGGCAAATTACGCAACCGTGCGATGCGCTGTACCTGTACCTGTGCCGCCTTCGGCGAGATGTGCGGGTCGAGGCCGCTGCCCGATGCCGTCATCAGGTCAACGGGGATTTCGGCCTTGGCCACGCCGGGGTTGTGCGCCGAAAAGCTGTCAATTCGGGTCTGCACCGTGGCCACGTAGTCGGGGTTCGAAGCGGCCTTGTTGCTGCCACCGGAACCAGCGGCGTTGTAGCCAACGGCAGAGGGCCGTGACCAGAAATAACGGTCTTCCGTGAAGGTCTGGCCGATGTTTTCATAGTAGGTTTTGCCGTTGTACGAGATGGTCTCGCCCTCGCCGCCGTTCGGGGCGAGTTGGGCAACGCCCCAAACGGCCAAGGTGTAAACGCCGGAAAACAAGACCAGCGTGAGCAGGGTCATTTTCAGGGCGGGAAGGAGTGGTTCTTTCATTTTTATTGAAGTTTAGAAGGTTTAGAGAAGTTTAGAAGGTTTAAGTAGGTCTCGGTTTAAACTTTTTAAACCTACCTAAACCTTCTAAACCTCAGAAAAACACGCTCACCAACAAATCAATCAACTTTATCCCCACAAAAGGCACCGCCACCCCGCCCAGCCCATAAACCAGCAGGTTGCGCTGCAACAATGCCGAAGCACCGATGGGGCGGTATTTCACGCCTTTTAATGCCAATGGAATCAGCATGGGAATAATGATGGCATTGAAAATAATCGCTGATAAAATGGCGCTTTCCGGGCTGTGCAAGTGCATGATATTCAGGGCATTGAGCGCTGGGATGCTCGTGATGAACAGCGCCGGGACGATGGCAAAATACTTCGCCACGTCGTTGGCGATGCTGAAGGTCGTGAGCGTGCCACGGGTCATCAGCAATTGCTTGCCGATTTCCACCACTTCGATGAGCTTCGTCGGGTCGTTGTCGAGGTCCACCATATTGCCGGCTTCCTTGGCGGCGGCAGTGCCGCTGTTCATGGCCACGCCAACGTCGGCTTGGGCAAGGGCGGGGGCGTCGTTCGTGCCGTCGCCCATCATCGCCACGAGCTTGCCGCTGTGCTGCTCGGCCTTGATATAATTCATTTTGTCCTCCGGTTTCGCTTCCGCAATATAGTCATCCACCCCTGCTTTTTCTGCGATGAACTTGGCGGTGAGCGGGTTGTCGCCCGTGACCATGACAGTCTTCACGCCCATTTTCCGTAGGCGGTCAAAACGCTCCGCAATGCCCGGTTTGATGATGTCCTGCAACTCGACCGTGCCCACAACTTGCTCATTTTCAATGACTACGAGCGGGGTGCCGCCATTGGCAGAGATTTTTTTCACCACCTCAGAAACCTCGTCGGGGAAGGGGTTGCCCGCCTTTTCCACTTGCGCCTTGATGGCATCATAAGCGCCTTTTCGGATGCGGATGCCGCTCGGCAAGTCCACTCCAGAGGAGCGGGTCTCGGCGGTGAATTTGATGAAGGTTGCGCCTTCGTTCACGAGACTTTCCAAGTTTTTGAAACTTGGAAAGTCTTTGCCACCCGCCTGCGCCAGTTCCACGATGGACTTCCCTTCTGGCGTATCATCTGCCTGCGAACCAAGCACGGCGGCGGTCGTCATTTTAACCAGGTCCACGCCAGGGGCAGGATAAAAATGGGTGGCCTTCCGGTTGCCGATAGTAATGGTGCCCGTTTTATCCAAGAGCAGGGTGTCCACATCGCCCGCCGTTTCCACGGCCTTGCCGGATTTGGCGATGACGTTGGCACGAAGTGCCCTGTCCATGCCCGCAATGCCAATGGCCGAGAGCAGCGCCCCGATGGTGGTCGGGATGAGGCAAACGAAGAGTGAGATGTAGGCAGCGATGGGGATGTTGGCCCCAGCGTACAGCGCAAACGGCTGCAAGGTCACGCAGACGATGATGAACACCAGCGTAAAGCCCGCCAGCAGGATGGTCAAGGCAATCTCGTTGGGCGTTTTTTGGCGACTGGCGCCTTCCACGAGGGCAATCATTTTATCCAAAAAACTCTCGCCCGGCTTCACGGTCACTTGCACTTTGATGCGGTCGGACAAGACCTTCGTGCCGCCTGTCACCGAACTTTTGTCGCCGCCCGCCTCCCGGATGACAGGGGCGCTCTCGCCCGTGATGGCGCTCTCGTCAATCGTGGCGAGGCCGGACACGATTTCGCCGTCGGCGGGGATGATGTCACCTGCTTCGCAAAGGAAATAGTCGCCTTTTTGCAGCGAGGAAGAAGGCACGGTCTGGAAAATCGGCATGACCCCGTCTTCCATGAAGGAGATTTTTTTGGCGGGGGTGTCCTCCCGTGTTTTGCGCAGCGAATCGGCCTGCGCCTTGCCCCTCGCCTCGGCGATGGCCTCCGCAAAATTGGCGAACAGCACTGTTAAAAATAGGATGCCGAACACCAGCAAGTTGTAGCCCAAACCGCCCTGCGACGTTTCGCCCATCGCTATCCAGATGCACACGCCGAGCATCACAAACGTGCCAGCGTACACGAGGAACATGACGGGGTTGCGGAACATCGCCGCTGGGGAGAGTTTGACGAAAGACGCTTTTAAAGCCGTTTTTATTAAATCAGGCTGGAAAAGCGAGGTGGAAATATTGGTGCGTTTCATTTTATGGTTGATAACGGTTGATTACGGTTGATAATGAGGTGTGAGGTGACATCTTTTTGCCTGCCCCACATTTCAATTTCAACACACTATAAAATGGCAAAAAGGTGTCATCTCGCAGGCGGCCAGCGTTTTGAGGTGACATCTTTTCGCCATGAAACTCTTCTAAATTTCAAGTATGTAGCTGGCGAAAAGATGTCACCTCAAAACTCGTCATTGACTGAAATATTCGGCCAGCGGCCCAAGCGCCAGCGCCGGGAAAAACGCCAGCGCAGTCACCAGAAAAATCACAGCGAAGACCATCATGCCGAAAGTGCCCGTGTCTGTTTTCAACGTGCCAGCGCTTTCGGGGATGTATTTTTTATGTGCCAAAATGCCCGCAATGGCCACTGGCCCGATGATGGGCAGGTAGCGACCCAGCAGCAGTACGATACCCGTGGCGATGTTCCACCAAGGCGTGTTGTCGCCGAGGCCCTCGAAGCCGCTGCCGTTGTTGGCAGAGGCGGAGGTGAACTCGTAGAGCATCTCCGAAAAGCCGTGGTTGCCGTGGTTGTTCAGCCAGCCGATGTCGGGGTTTTTATGGAAAATAAAGGCCGACAACGCCGTGCCGACGAGGATGAGGAACGGGTGCAGCAGTGCTATCAATAAAGCGATTTTCATCTCCCGTGCCTCCACTTTTTTGCCCAAAAATTCGGGGGTACGGCCTACCATTAATCCGCTGATAAATACAGCAAGAATAATAAAGATATAGAAGTTTAAAAAGCCAACGCCAACGCCGCCGTAAAGCGAGTTAATCATCATGTCAAGCAACTGCATGGCGCCGCTGAGGGGCGTGTGGCTGTCGTGCATGGAGTTCACCGAACCATTGGAAGTGGCGGTGGTGCTGATGCCCCAGAATGCACTGGCCGCTGTGCCGAAGCGGGTTTCTTTGCCTTCCATATTGCCCGCCGAGCCGTCAATGCCAAGCTGCTGCGCAATGGGTGCAGGCTGCATTTCGCTGTAAATGGAGGGCAATGAGAGCAGCAGGAAGCCGAGCGTCATCACCCCGAAAACCATCCACGACAGCTTGCGGCGGTTGAGGTAGTAGCCCATCGCAAACACCAGCGCCATTGGGATGATAAGTATCAGGAAATTCTCCACCGCATTGGTCAGGTAGCTGGGATTTTCCAGGGGGTGCGCCGAGTTGGTGCCATAGTAGCCGCCGCCGTTGGTGCCCGCCTGCTTGATGGACACGAAACCCGCCACGGGGCCACGGCTCACTTCCACGGTATCGCCCTGCATCGTAATCATCGTGTCCTTGCCCTCGAAGGTCATCGGTGTGCCGCTGAACGCCAGCACCAACGCCGCCACGAACGCCACGGGCAATAGGATGCGGGTGCAGCTTTTCAGGAAATAATGGTAGAAATTGCCATGGTGCGTGGCCGTGCGCTCCCGCATGGCGTTGAACACGGCAGCCGCAGCCGCCATGCCCGTGCCCGCCGTCACGAACTGGAGGAACATCAGGCAGAAAATCTGCCCCAGGTAGCTCATGCCGCTCTCGCCGGAGTAGTGCTGGAGGTTGCAGTTGACGAGGAACGACACCGCCGTGTTGAAGGCCAAGTGCGCCGACATGGACGGGTTGCCGTCGGGGTTCCAAGGTAGCCAGCCTTGGTTCATCAGCACGAACATGGCAAGGAAAAACCAGAGCAAATTGATACCGAGCAGCGCCGACAGGTGGTGCTTCCAGTTCATTTCCAGCGTCGGGTCAATGCCGCTGAGTTTGTAGAACAGCCGTTCCATCGGGCCAAAAACGGGGTCGAGCCAGGTTTTTTCTCCCGCATATACACGGGCGATGTATTTCCCGAAGGGGATGGCCAAAGCTATCGCAAGGGCGTACAGGACGAGTACGCCGAGGAGTTCGGAAGTCATGAAATTGGAAATTAGGAAATTGGGAAATTGAGAAATTAGGGATGCCGTGTTTGCAATTTCTAATTTCTCAATTTCCAATTTCAATTAAAACCTCTCCGGCTTCAGCAGCACGTAGCACATGTAGCCGAAGGCGAGTATGGACATAATGAATAGCGTTATCATGTTCAGATTTTTTCAAAAAAATCAATGGACTTGAAGAAAAGCCAGAAGCACGAGGCGCCGGCTGCGAGTAGTATGATGGTTAGCATGATGGTTTGGTTGTTTTTATTTGACGCTGCAAAGGTGCGGCGGGATTTATAAGGGGGGTGTAAAGAAGGAGGGGGAGGGTGTAAGGATTTTGTAAAGAGGGGGAAAGCTGATAAAAAATGGCAGTTGGAGGCTGGGGGATTTTGAAAAGGGCTTATCTTTGGAAGGTGGTGGCTTAGTAAGTGTACCCTTGCTCGGTCGTAGTTGGATAAAACAAACTAAGATGCATATTTCGAAGACGATTATCGAAGAACTAAGTAAAGCAAAAGATATTCTTGACAAAATCAACTACACTGATTTAGTTGAGATACTGAACGCCTATCTTCCCAAAATACCAATTTGTATTTATGATTTTAAGAACGAACCATATGCTCTCAATCAGCATCATTCTGGCGGTGTAAACCTTTTGTATAGGGCAAGAGTAAACGATAAAGGAACAAATGCACCTTATGCAAGTGTGGAAGACATTTCATACGTGCCTTTAAAATGCCAGCATAAAATCAAATATTTCGGAAGAGTTAATAAACCAAATAATTCCATGTTTTATTGTTCGTCCGATTATTCGACTGCTTGCATAGAAACTTTTAGCAAAGGAGTCAATTTTGACTTAATTAAAGAAAGGGGGTCAATAATGTTGACTATGGGTGTTTGGGAAGTATTGGAAGATTTGACCTTGACTCAGATGATACACTCAGAAAAATACTTTAGCGAATTTAGAGAAAAAGTAAAAAATTTGGAAGCAATAAAAATCTCGCCAGAGTATGTCAAAGAGGTCAACGAAAAAACCTTTCAAATGATAGGAGACGGTATTGAGTATGAAATTTTGAAATTTTTCTCGGATGAATTTGCCAAAACAGATACTCACAATGATTATGAGTATAAGCTATCAAATTATTATGCCGATAGAGTTTTTGATAGAATAAGAGCCTTTAATCTTGGAGAAAAAATTGATGGAATAATGTATCCAAGTATAGCTGCAATTTATGATGAGTACAATATTGTGATGCCCCCTGAAACCGTAGATAAGAAGTTGAAATTTCTCGAAGCAATTGATATGTGGATTATTTGGAGAGAAAAAGAAAACAGAATAGATTTTAAGCAAATAGGCAGGAGAAGTCCAGATAAAGAAGGAAGATTAAATTGGTAGGTAATCTTCCTTTCATTTTTACAAATCACAAAAGAGGCTGTAAGCTCTTATTCAATAAATACCTACCCCACCCCCACAAACCGATACCCCACCCCACTTTCCGTCAAAATCAAGCTGGGCTGGTTCGGGTTGTCCTCTATTTTTTTGCGAAGCTGACCGATGAAAACCCTCGGATACTCTGGGTGCTGCACGTAGCCGGGGCCCCATATTTCCCGAAGGATAAAGGCATGGGTGAGCACTTTCCCCTCGTTGCGGATGAGCAGTTTCAGCAGGGAAAACTCGGTGGCGGTGAGCTTCACCATTTCGCCGTTTTTGCGGACGGTGCGGGCGGCGAGGTCCACCGAGAGGTTGCCGAACGCCTGCACGGGTACGTGCGCCGCCCCCTGCGATAGCCGCAGCGCCGAACGGATGCGGGCGATGAGTTCACCCGTGCGAAAGGGCTTCACGAGGTAGTCGTTGGCACCGTGGTCGAGTGCCCGCACGATGTCCTCCTCCGAGGCCCGCACGGAGAGGATGATGATGGGGTTCGTGTACCATTCCCGCAGCTTGACCAGCACCGATTGGCCGTCCTCGTCGGGGAGGCCGAGGTCGAGCAGGATGAGGTCGGGCGGGTGCATGGCGGCAAGGGTGAGACCCTCCTTGGCGGCTGTGGCCACGGTGGTCTTGAAATCGTGCGCTTGCAGCGTGATTTCGAGCAGCTTTCGGATGGGCGGCTCGTCGTCTATGATGAGGATGGTCGGATTGTTCATTGTTGAGGTTTAGGAGGTTTGGAGGGGTTTAGGGAGTTTAGCGGGGTGTAGTACGGTGCAACTAAACCTTCTAAACCCCTCTAAACCTCCTAAACCTCTTCATCTTTAGGCATTTGAACCGAAAGCACTTCCGTTGGAATCCGCAAGGTAAAAACAGCGCCGCCATCTGCCGCATTTTCCACGGAAATCGTGCCGCCGTGCGCCTCGGTGAAGCCTTTTGCGATGGAAAGCCCCAAGCCCAAGCCGCCCGTCCGGGCCTCCTTCGGGCGGTAGAACTTCTCGAAAATATGTTCAATATCGGTGGGTTTCAGGCCGGGGCCTTTGTCCTTTACCGTGATAATACATTGATTGTCAGCCAGTTTCCCCAACAAGCAAATCTTGCCGCCCGGCGGCGTGTAGAGCGAGGCGTTGTAGAGGATATTGGTCAGTACCTGTTCCATCAGGCCAAAATCGAGTTTGAAAAGCGGGAGGTCGTTCGGCACTTCCACTTCGAGTCGGTGGTTTTTCAGTTCTTTTTCCAAGCCCCTCGTCACGGCAGCGAACAGCTCGCCGAGGTCGCACCAGTCCAATTTGGCTTGGAGGAAGCTGCTGTCGAGGCGGCTCATGTTCAGCAGGTTGTCCACGAGGCGGTTCAGCCGCTCGGAGGAGGTGCTGATTTCGGTGTAGAGATTTTGCTTTAGCTCCTCGCTTAATCGGCTGTTTGTCAACAAATTATCCGAAGCACCGAGTATGCTGGCGATGGGCGTCCGCAACTCATGGGAGAGGGAATTGAAGATGGTGTCGTAAAGCTTGGCGGCGTTGGCACGTTCCTCCTTTTGCCTCGCCAGTTCCTCCGCCCGACGGATGCGGGCATTCAATACCCCGTTCAGCAGCGCCACGATGAAGTACATGCTGAACATCAGCCCGTCCTCCACGCTGTGGATTTGAAAAGTGAATTGCGGCGGGATGAAGAAGAAATTCCAGACCAAAGCGCTCACCGTTGCCGCCGCCAGCATGGGGAACAGGCTCATCCGCAGCGAGAGCAGGGACAAGGCAAAGAGCAGCAGCAGCGCCACCGAGCGGTAGCCGATGACGCCCGCCACCGGGTAACAAGCCAGTGCCACGGCAACGATTGCCGCAAGGCTCACCAAATATTGGTTCCCAATTTTCGGGCTTGGATTTTTATCAAAAAACATGGGACAAAGGTGGGGGCTTCTTCGTAAATGAGCTGTAAAATAAGCAGGTAAGGGTATAAGTATTTTATAAAAATAGTAGCTAATCTACCTCATCAATTCAAAACAAGTTCTTCGGCTGGTTTGGAGTTCTTGGTTAAGTCCAATTGCCCAACCATTCAGGGAGCAAGGTTTCTATATTACTAGGCGCCAAACGCAGCTCTCGACGAATCCAATTCACCATAATCTCAATGGTTTAAATTCTTGCCCCTATTTTCTAATCGAACACCACCACGATAGGGCGAAAAAGCTCCTCCATTGGAATCAGCTACCAAAGCAGCGACTTTCTCAGTCACCCATTTGCGGTCTGCAATCAAAAAACCAGGTATTTGCAGTTTCTCATTGAGTTTTTTTGCCATTTTTTGTTTGTTGGGAGAAATGAGCTGCTTCATCAAATCTACAAAATTGTTGTGCAGGGTTTTATGCGATGAGGTGAGGTGGCGGCTTCGGTGCACAAACATCTTGTGGGCATTGAGGCGGTCGTTCAGCAGAGTTGAGTAGGGGTCACTCTCGTAGAGTATCTGTATTTCAAGCTTTCGAGCCATCAACTTAAGGTTGAAATCCTTGAAGTGGTTACGTGCCTCAACCTTCTTTATCTCGAGGAAAGCCTTGTCGAGCGCCAAACCTGCTTCATGAAAGTTTTTTTGGTTGAAATGCATCACCGATTTGATAAAAAAATAGGAAGATTCTTGGCATTCGCAACCTATGATACTATAACGGTGCGATTCCAATACATCTTCGCCCCAGGTGCCTTCGTTTTCACCCACTGCTATGCTGACAATATTGAGCAGGGTGTTGTGCAAAATTTTACCATTATCATATATAAGACCTTGGCTAAGATGCGACTTGTAAAGGTCGAACAGCACCTTACGGAACGCTGCCTGACCGTGGTTGATTTTCTCAAGGCAAAAATGCCTTGCTATCGTTGCCAAAAATTGGCTGGTTTGGAAATTGATGTCACCTACTACTGTATTGAACAGGGTGTTAAATCGTTGAAAAACTGCTTCAGATGTTTGTGCATTCAAAAGTTCAAAGCCAAAACATAGCAATTCTACTAAGGGATTCCGGTAATCAGAGGCTTTGGCGAAGCCCAGCAGCCGCATGGATAAATTATCGTATTGCGCAAATTCAAGCGAAGTCAACTTGGCTTGATGTGCCAAACGGAGGGCAAGTTCCAAGCCCTGCACAAGGTTATACTGGATGAAACTATCGGCAGTAACAGGAAGGTTTAGGTCATTCTGGAGGTCATTGTGGATTGAACGATGGTCGTATATTTCCTTCTCGATTTGGAATTGCTGGAACTGTGTACTTGCCGAAAGTGCCGATGGTTGCTTTTTCAATTCCCGCCTAGCCTGGTCAATGGTTGCCTCAAAGCGTTGGCCAAGGCGGCGCTCACGGTAAAATCGAGCCATTTCAAGCCTTTGCCCAGTCGCCCCATTCCGTTGCCTCACCTGTTGCCATGCGATTAGCTCACGCACACAATCCATTAGCGCTGACATTACATTTTCCAGCAACGCTTTGTTGTACGGCTTGTCTGGATAAATTGAATTAAATGCTTCCTCGTAAGAAATTGGTTGTTCGAATCCTCTTTGTTGAAAGAAAAAGTATAGTTCGGCACATTTCGATGCCAATCGGGATGGGTTGAACAAAGGAGAAAGCAAAGCTTTTTTGAGTTGGCTTTGTTCATCTTGCGTCAGTGCTCCAAGTGTCTCGCATAGTAGGGTTTCGTTCATCATGCTATTGGTGGCGTTTCACAGGTGGAAAGGTAAGGAGTGTGTATGAAACCCTAAAAAAAATGTTATTGAACTCAGGCACTTGGTATTCTTAATTTTGTCAAAAACATCAACATGAATAAAACTAAAATCAACTTAGCCATTTATGCACTTGTATTGACCTGCCTGACTTTTTCTTGCGAAGAATGCACCAATACCTCAGGCACTAACAAACCACAGAACGCACCAAGGGAGCTATCCTCGACCTGCGACACGGTCACAAACGTGAAATTTTTCAACACCCTACCCGGCAATGGCGACATAATATGGGAAGTACGTTGGAACGATGATAGTGGTACAACCAACACCTACTCTGTCATGCTATTTGATAAAAGTCAATCTGTAGAAACGCCGATTCAATCTTGGGTAGTGACTGAGAAACTAAAGTCTCTCGGTTTGCTTGATGGCAGCTCAGTTGTCGAAGCCCCCAACCATTTGGTCAAGATTCAAACTATATGCGATGGGCTATCTTCAGGAATCGTTGTTGAAGATGTAATTATAAAATAGGGATAATAATGCCTCTCCGCTAACATCGGCGCATCCACACTGTAAATAATTTTCTTAACCTTAATGCCAAGAGAAAGCTTTGCGGGTTCTCGACAAACCAGTAATGCCACATGCTTGGCCATAAAATTCTTTTGCCATGATTAGAATTCAAAATTTGGACTTACGGCTTCTGGCTGGTCCAGCTATCAACACAGTAAGAGTAACTGTCAATTACAATGTTGTGTTTGACCAGATTGACCGTCTGTTCTTCTCCAACGGAGTAACCTACAGGGAGAGGATTGAAATCCTAGGAAGAGATGGGGTGTCATTTGAAGTACTGACTAGAAGGGACTTTCCATCAACAGGTTGGACTATGGGCATTGGCCAGCAATCCCTAACCCGTAGTCGCACCTTCAATGTATCTCGTGGCGTACTTGATGAGGATACGCTGCCAGGCAATCTTTTTGACAATGATGAAATTAGGTGTCGGGTGATAATTACTGCCAACAACCCGCCACTGACCACCGGCACTAGCGTCAGCACCACAACCGTGGATGACATACTTATTGGAGACGCTCTGGTATTTCAAAATAATGGTGGCTGAATAGCTCTTTTTGCTATTGGTTACATTGTTGAAATGTTTCCATCAATAGACTACTAACCCAATATACAGCGGGCAAACTCGATTTGCCTGCTGTTTTGTTTTTAACAGCATTGAACTAAATTTCAAACCTATCGAAGCAGGATATCCACCTGCTTTATCATTTGAAAAAATAAGATGCCTCTATTTTGATTTTTTGGAAAATTAAGGCTTAGGTTTTCAAAAATCACTTCCTTTGGCCTTTTCAAACTAACACATCAAAACAAGCACTTCCACCAATGAAGAACCCACTACTCACCTTCTTTTTTTGCTGCTTCGCAATGGCCGGAAACAGCCAAGCTACTATTACCCTCAACGCCGACCTCGGCCAGCACACCATCAGCCGACAGATTTACGGTCACTTCTCCGAGCACCTCGGCGCCTGCATCTATGGCGGCATTTATGTGGGCGACAAAAGCACCATCCCCAACAAGGAGGGCGTGCGCAACGACGTGGTGGAGGCGCTCCGCAAAATGAAAATCCCCAACCTGCGCTGGCCCGGCGGCTGCTTCGCCGACACCTACCACTGGAAAGACGGCATTGGCCCGAAAGCTGAACGCCCCTCGATGGTCAACGTCTGGTGGGGCGGCGTCACCGAGGACAACAGCTTCGGCACCCACGACTTCCTCAACCTCTGCGAATCGCTCGGTGCCGAGCCGTACCTGAGCGCAAATGTTGGCAGCGGCACGGTGCAGGAGGTCGTCGAATGGACCCGCTACACCACCCACCCCGGCGGTGACCCGATGGCCGATTTGCGCAAAAAAAATGGCCGTGAAAAGCCGTGGAAGGTAAAATACTGGGGCCTCGGCAACGAAGCCTGGGGCTGTGGCGGCAACATGACTGCCGAGTATTACGCCAATGTTTACAGGCAGTATGCCACGTTCATGTCCGACTGGTCGAACTCTGGTGGCCTGTTCCGCATCGCCTCTGGTGCCAATTCCGGCGACTACAACTGGACGGAGGTGCTCATGCGGGACATCCCCCACAACATGCTCGAAGGCGTGGCGCTGCACCACTATTCGGTCATTGACTGGAACGCCAAAGGTCCCGCCACGGGCTTCACCGAGGAGCAATATTTCACGATTATGAAGCGGGCTTTGATGATGGAGGAACTCGTGACCCGCCACTCGACCATCATGGACAAATACGATCCGAAGAAGAAAGTGGCCCTCGTGGTGGACGAATGGGGCGGCTGGTACGATGTGGAACCCGGCACGAACGGTGCTTTTTTGTTCCAGCAAAACACCATGCGAGACGCCGTTTTGGCGGGCGCTACGCTCAATATTTTCAACAACCACGCCGACCGGGTGCGCATGGCGAACATCGCCCAAATCGTGAACGTGCTACAAGCCGTCATCCTCACCGACGGCCCAAAAATGCTGCTGACGCCGACCTACCACGTCATGGAAATGTACAGCGTTCACCAAGATGCAACGCTGTTACCCATCACGCTGCAAACGGCTGATTATCAATTTGGTAAGGAGAAATTGCCCGCAGTCTCTGCCTCGGCATCTAAGGACAAGAACGGTGCAATTCACGTCAGCCTGACGAATATTGACGCCAACAAGGCGCTGGAAGTGACTATCAATTTACGGGGAACATCAGCCAGTTCGGTGAGCGGTCGGGTGCTTGCCTCCGGCAAAGTGCAGGACTACAACAGCTTCGACCAGCCGGAGAAGGTGAAGCCTGCTGCGTTCACGGATGCTACGCTGAAAAACGGGGTGCTGACGGTGAAAATGCCTGCGGCTTCGGTGGTGGTGCTGGCGGTGAAATAATTTCTTGAGGCCCTTGAAATGGTCATTCAAATAAATCATAGGCGGTTGGGGAGTACAAGAACATTTAGATGCCTCTTTTTGTGTATTCAATTGCTAACAGGATGGAATACCCTGCTTAGTGGTCAGGAATATATTTTCCAAGTAGCGGATTACGGGATGGAAGAGGGACTCTCACATACAGATGTGCAGTGTATCCACCAAGACCGGGAAGGGTTCATGTGGATCGGCACGAACTATGGCTTGAACCGATTTGATGGCTACCGTTTCAAATGGTTTACACAAGAAAAACACGGCTTACATACCAATGCTGTTAACCACATCTTGGAAGATGACAAAGGTTGGCTATGGCTGATCAATACTGGTTTCTGTACATCCTGGGAGGTAAGGGCCATAGATATTTTGAATCCGGTAACGGAACAAGTTGTCTCTTTCGAGGAAAAGTTTGGAACAGAACTCCCCTTTGCCCCTTCCGATATCAACAGTTTTTGTGCCTCCGATGAAGGCCGACTTGCGTTTGTGACCAAACAAAAAAAGCTCTGGGTATATTCAAGCGCTGATGGATTTGAATCGCACAACCTCGGCATTTATCCGCTCTCCGTGGAGTTTTTCTCCAAGCACAATACCATCTGGTGCCATACGAGTAAAACGGTTGACAAGCTCCGGGACTTAATCGTTGAAATTGACTTTACGGGAAGGGTTGTGCAACGCTATGAACATGAATTTCCATTCCAACACAATTTTATTGCCGGGATAGACAAGGGCGACAACCTTTGGTACCTTTCAAGATACTGGGAGCACAAAAGGTTTGAAAAAAAACAAAAGGGCAGGATTTTCAAAATTGACCCATCGGGGGTAGAGCATGCTTTTTTATTGGAGGACTCGGCATTGCCAGATGGGGCCGTCAACCTCGACCTACCCTTAATCGGTAACGAGTATGGTTTTTGGTTGAACCCCAAAAAAGATAATTTTTGGTTATACAGCAAGGGCAGCTTTCTGGGTTTTCATCCCGCTTCGGGTTGGAGCCAGGAATTGGCAGTAACCCATAAAGACTTGGCCCATCCCAACGTAGTTTTTTTTGACAAAGCTGGAAAAACATGGGTGGGGACTACTTTTGGGTTGTATGTCATAGACCTGAACCCAAACCCTTTTCGGAGCCTGGCTTATGACCCCACAAAAGAAAGCCTTTTAGCCTTCCGGGGAATCACACAGGATAAGCAAAACACCTTATGGGCTTGTATTGACCGGGGGAGCGGTTGGTTGGGCCGTTTTAAAACTAACGGTGGTGCTTACGAAACTGAAATTATCGGTTCTGAAAAAGCAGCATGGGGAAGGGGATACAAGTATGGAATTTTTTCGGATGAAATTGGCAATATATGGTTTGGTTCGGGACAGGAAAATATCATCACCAAGTACCATCCTGGAAATAACAGCCTCCAACATTTTCCTTATCAGATTCCAGGTAATGGGCAAGTCAACATCTGGTCGTTTTATGAAGATAAAAATGGTATTCTCTGGTTTGGCACTGATAACGGTGTAATCGGCTATATCGGCGCTGACAATTCGGTTGCTCTATTGCCAAAAATGGAAAACATAAGTGCAAAGGGTGGTTGTATTTATCAATTTTTTGAAGATGCGACCGGGCGGGTATGGCTTTGCACAGATGATGGGCTTTATCAATTGGACGTGGAAAGGAAATCCGCCATGCCCCATCATCCGGAAGGATTCAATTTTTTGAAGTCAGGAATTTTCCACGCCCATGCAGATGCCGACGGGTCATTCTGGCTCGGGTCAAATGGCTTGGGGCTTTTTAAGTGGAACCCCGAATCGGGAGCGTACCATCGGTTTACCAAAGCGGACGGCCTCTCGGACAATACCATATATGCCGTTTATGAAGATGATTCCGGCAATCTTTGGCTACCTACAAATTACGGCATCAATCAATTCAACAAAACAAGTTTCCGATCAAAAGCCTTTCTGGAAAAAGATGGTGTTTCCGGCCATGAGTTCAATCGGATTTCCCATTACCAAGGCAAGGATGGCAGGCTTTATTTTGGGGGTATCAATGGTCTTACGACCTTCCATCCAAAAGACATCGCCAATGAGCACTCAACAGCTAGCCAGCCTTTGGTTATTACCGAATTTCAACAATTTGACGGCGAGCAAAACAAATTGGTAGAACGCACTGCCAGCCTTCGGAATAGCCGGAAAATTACCATGCTCCCCAGCGACCGCTATTTCCGACTGGAATTCGCTTTGCTTGAATACAATAATTTAGGAACTGTTCAATATGCCTACCGCATCGAAGGCATTGATAAGGAATGGACCTTCCAAAAGGAAAACTCGATTCAGCTCAGTCGTTTGCCTTATGGCAAACATATATTAAGGGTAAAAGGACAAGGCGCCGATGGCCAATGGTCAACCAACGAATTATCCATTGCCGTCGAGGTTCTAAAACCTTTTTATTTGCAAACGTGGTTTCTGGTGCTTTGCGGTGCTTTTCTGCTCATTAGCGGACCGGCTTTTTATATAATGCGAACGAACCAGTTAAAAAAGCAAAAGCAGCAACTTGAAATGGAAATCGTTCGACGGACAGTGACCATCAGGGAACAGGCCGAAGAATTGAAATCCCTGGAAAAACTCAAGTCCCGCTTCTTTGCCAACGTGAGCCACGAGCTGCGCACCCCGCTGTCGTTGATGATTGGGCCGCTGGACAGCATTTTGAAAAAGGAAAGGGACCGCCCGGAGAAGGAGCAGCGGCTGCTCGAATTTGTGCGGAACAACAGCCAGCACCTGCTCAAGCTGGTCAACGAGATTTTGGATTTGTCAAAATTGGAGACGGGGCGGATGGAACTGAAGGAGGAGGCCGTGAACCTTCACGATTTTTTGCAGCCCATCGTGTCCCAGTTCAGTTCCTTCGGCGACAGCGAATCGGTCAAAATGCAGTTCGATTTCCAAGCCGACCCCGGCCTGAACATTTTGCTGGATGCGAACAAGTTTGAAAAAATCGTCCACAATTTCCTCTCGAACGCCATCAAGTTTTCCCCGGCAGGGGCTGTCGTAAAATTGAAAGTGGAAGCAACCGACGGCAGCCTCCTTGTCAGCGTGACCGACCAAGGCCCTGGCATCCACCCCGATGATTTGCCGCATATTTTCGACCGTTTTTACCAGTCCAAACGGCTGGAAGCCCCGACTCAGGGCGGCACCGGCATCGGCCTCTCGCTGGCTGCCGAACTGGCAGAACTGCTGGGCGGGAAGATTTGGGCGGAGAGTGAATGGGGCAAAGGAAGTGTTTTTTATTTCCGGTTCCCGATGAAGCTAGGTGGCAGTGAACAGTCGGCAGTTACCCATCACCCATCACCAGCCACCAATCACGAATCACCAGTCACCAATCCCAAATCACCAATCCCAAATCACCAGTCACCAATCCCAAATCACCAGTCACCAAAACCCACCATCCTCATCGTCGAAGACAACCCCGAATTGCGCTCGTACATGAAGTTGCTTTTGGAGGACGAGTACCACGTCATCACCGCCGAAAACGGCAAGGCAGCCTGGGAAATTTTGAATGGAAAATTGAAAATGGAGAATGGAGAATTAGCCGAAACACCAAAATTCTCCATTCTCCATTCTCCATTCTCCATTGACCTCATCATCTCCGACCTCATGATGCCCGTGATGGACGGTTTCCAGTTGCTGGAAAAAATAAAATCGCACGAGACCCTGCGCCACCTTCCCGTCATCATGCTCACCGCTAGGGCCGACGTGCGGGTGAAATTGCGGGCGCTCCGCATCGGCGTGGACGATTACCTGACCAAGCCCTTCGTGGAGGAGGAACTGCAAGTCCGCATCAAAAACCTGCTGAACAACTACCGGGAACGGGTGAAGGCATTGGCAGAAGGCCCCTCCCCAGACCTCCCCCAAGGAGAGGGAGGCACGGCCGTCTCCTCCCCCTTTGGGGGAGGTCGGGAGGGGGTTAACATGGCCGCCACCGATACGGACTGGCTGGAACAGGTGGAGGCCGTTTTTTCAAAAATATTGTCTGATTCTCAATTCAAAATTGACTGGGTGGCGGGCCAAATGCACCTCAGCGAACGCCAGTTCGACCGCCGCCTGAAACAACTCACCGGGCTGACGCCCAACAACTACCTCCGGGAAATGCGCCTGCAACGGGCCAAGGATTTCCTCCACGAGGGCAAATACGCCTCGGTGAAGGAGGTCGGTTTTGCCGTCGGCTTTTCCAACACAAAGTATTTTTCCGGCCTGTTCCAGGAGCGGTTTGGCGTGCTGCCTTCGGCGTACCATTCCTGATTCAAAACGCCCTTCCTTTTCAGGTTTCTGGCCAAAAATGTCTGTTTTGTCCCCCCAAGATGTCTGTTTTGTACCCCATGGCCCGCCTCATCTTTGTCCCATTCATTTCACGGAAACAAAATTGAAAACAACATGAACGACCTGATTATCCTCCTCCTTTCCATCATCACCTTGGTGCTGTTGCACTGGCCGGAGAAGACGGAAAACAAAAACCAGCAAATCTCCTCGACCAAATAACCCCACCAACCAATAAACCAGGCTGCTGGGCACTCATCATATTTTTTAAAGTGAGCTGCTCGGTGGTCTTTTGAAATTGAATTTTCTCAGTTTTCAAAGTTGACCATCCCGGTTCAAACATCAGGATTGCCAACTTTTCTCAAGAAAATCCTAGACCCGTTTTATTCATTTTTTTCACCTAAATCATTATTCAAAATGAAAGTATGCAATCCGTTCTTCAAAATGCTGACAGGCATCCTGTCGGCGGCTTTTCTCACCTTGGTATTCTCCTGTAGCAACAGGGAGGAACTGCCTGCCCCTGCACCCCCCGAAACAGCAGCGCAAGCACCTTACTCGATTGACGGCCTCACCGGGGAAGTCACCCTCCGCTCCGACTGCGACGGCACAGACATCCATTGGGAGTACGAGGGACCTGAAGGCGCTGACCACTGGCCGATGCTCTGCGACGCTTGGGACT
This sequence comes from uncultured Saprospiraceae bacterium, assembly GCA_964442355.1. Taxonomy (GTDB): domain Bacteria; phylum Bacteroidota; class Bacteroidia; order Chitinophagales; family Saprospiraceae; genus UBA6168. The sequence continues at coordinate 34,890 of CAYTZS010000015.1, forward strand.
GCGACGGGAACAAGCAATCGCCCGTCAACATCATCCCGCCTCCAACCCGGCAGCTGTCAAAAAACCTCCGTTTTTACTGGAAAAACACGGCCACGAGCATCGTGAACAATGGCCACACCATCCAGTACAACGTGGACCAGCCCGCCGACCCGAACGATGGCAGCTACATCTCGCTGAACGGACAAAAATACTACCTGCTGCAGTTCCACTTCCACGCCGAGTCGGAGCATACCGTTAACGGGGAACACTACCCGGTAGAAATCCACTTCGTCCACCGCAACCCGCTGAATGGAAAGCTCGCCGTCATCGGTGTCTTCGTGGAGGAAGGTGACGAAAACCCGTTCTTCGAGGGCATCACCGATGCTTGGCCGCACGACGAGGGCGACTACTCTTCGACCGCTACCTACAACCCGAACGTGCTGATGCCGGAGGGCTACAACAATTCTTACAAGGCGCACTTTTGGTGGTACAACGGCTCGCTGACCACCCCGCCCTGCTCCGAAATCGTCAACTGGATGGTCTGGTCAACGAACATCGAAGCCTCGTACGAGCAAATCGAGGAGATGGAATCTATACTGCACGAGAACTACCGCCCGACGCTGGCCCTGGGCAACCGTCTAGTGAAGGCGCAGTGACCCGACAGCGGCAAAGCGGCAACATAAATGGAAACGGAAGCCTGGGCCGACCGTCGGCCAAGGCTTTTTTTCTTCCTCCTCCCGTAATTGGGAGGTGTTTTTGGGGAAAAATTTTCAATTTTTCCCCAAAAACACCCCCTACTAAGTAGTTACGAAAACACCAAATGCGAGGACTGTGCAGTTGACACCCGACCAAGTTTCCTGATTCAAAACGCCCTATTTTCTCAGGTTTCTGGCCAAAATGTCGCTTTTGTACCCCCAAGATGTCTGTTTTGTACCCCATGCCCCGCCTCACCTTTGTCCCATTCATTTCACGGAAACAAAATGTCTGCCTGACGGCAAGTGAAGTTTGCCCACAAGTTTAGCCCAAAACCCCGAAGGGGTTGAACGTGAATAGCCCCGGATGAAATCCGGTGGAGAATGTAAAGCGGGAAAGACCCCAACGGGGTCAAATGTGTTGACATTCGACCCCGTTGGGGTCTTTCCCGTGCGCCCAAAATCCCCGGATTTCAACCGGGGCTATTCGTATTTGACCACTTCGTGGTCTAAAGATGTGGGTAAACTTCACTTGACGATAGACAGGAAAACAACATGGACGACCTGATTATCCTCCTCCTTTCCATCATCACCCTGGCGCTGTTGCACTGGCCGGAGAAGACGGAAAACAAAGACCAGCAAACCTCCTCGAACGAATAACCCCACCAACAGAAAACCAGGCCGCCGGGCACTCATTATATTTTTTAAAGTGAACCGCCCGGTGGTCTTTTTGACAATTGATTTTTTCACTTTTAAAAATATGTCATCATGAATAAATTTTTACTTTCGTTGTTGAAGCCTTCTTTGTTTGTCTTCTTCTTTTCAATTTCCTTTAGCAGCGATATACTTGCTCAAACTACTTACACCTTTATAGGTAGTGGGAACTGGGATGTTATCGGTAATTGGGATGGTAATGGTATTCCACCTAGTCCCTTAGGGTCGGGAGATATTATCAGTATCGAAGGTGATGGAAATGGACCATGCCTAATTAATGTTGATTATACTATTTCCGCTGGCGTCATGTTCCAAAATAATGGCTCCACCGTGCACATTTTAGCAACAAAAATCCTTGTTAACAATGGGACCCTGGAAAACTATGGCCAACTTTTAATCTTCGGCACCCTAAACAACTCTAGTACCATCAATAATATTGACAGAGTGCTCACTCAATCAGGCGGCATCCTAAACAACAACTCTGGAGGCATCCTGAACAACCCAGCAAATGCCATTGTGCGCAACTTTGGGACTGGGACCCTGAACAACATAGGCACTTGGAACAACGGAGGTGAAACTAACAATATGAACGGTGCTAATGGCCCGATAAACAACAACTCTGGGGGCATCATTATCAATGAATCAACGGGAAAGTTGCGCATCAAAACAGGTATGACTCTTACCAACTCTGGCACCATCAATAACAATAGTGGAGGTAATATTTTTAACGACGGCACCCTAGACAACAACTCAGGCGGCATCTTGAACATCAACGGCGATTTATATAACTACGAAAACCTGAACAATTCTGGCACCATCAATAACAATAGTGGAGGTACTATTTCTAACGACGGCACCCTAGACAACAACTCAGGCGGCATCTTGAACATCAACGACTTTTTATATAACTACAACAACCTGAACAATCTGGGTACCCTGAAAGGCACAGGCACACTTTTTCAATACAATATTTTTACCAATAGTGCAACCGCCAGTATAGCACCCGGCGCCAGCCCCGGCACACTTACAGTCGAAGGCGACCTCGACTTGGGCTCGGGCACCTACAACTGTGAAATCAACGGAACCGGACAAGGCACCACCTATGATTGGCTGGCTGTCAGCGGCGCTGCCACCCTCTCCGGTGCCAGTTTGGTGGTGGATTGGGGCGGTTTCACGCCCACGGCAGGTCAGACCTTTACGGTTATGACCTTTGGTAGCAGAACAGGCACGTTTAGTACAGTGACCATACCACCTGTGGCAGGCCTGAGTTTCACCACAAGCCACACAAATGCTGCTGTTACTATCACTGCTCAAGCGCCTTTGCCTGCAGAACTGGTCAGTTTTTCCGCAAGCTCCGAAAACAACTTTACCCAATTGCTGTGGCGCACCGCCTCCGAAACCAACAACGAAGGCTTCGAAATCCAGCGCTCCACCGATGGCAAAAACTGGAACAACCTCGCCTTCGTCCCTGGCCACGGGACGACGACCGAGGAGCAATCCTACGCCTACACCGACGAGCGCACCCTGCCCGGCATGAACTACTACCGCCTCCAGCAGGTGGACTTCGACGGGAAGTCCGAGTACTCGAAAGTGGTGAGCGTTGAAATGAAAAATGGGGGCGGCGGCATCCACTTTTTCCCCAACCCGGCCACGGGCAGCGTCACCCTCGCCCTCGAAACGGACTACTCCGGCGAAGCCACCCTCACCCTGTACGACCTCACCGGAAAACAAATGAAAACTGTAACCCTGTCGCTGGAAGGCGGCGCTTTCCGCACGGACATAGGGCTGGGCGATTTGCCGACAGGCATTTACATGGCGCAAGTACAGGCAGGGGGAGTGCAGTGGCGGGAGCGGCTCATCATCAAATGACATTTTCAGAACGACGACATACGACCAAAGCGGGCTGGCCAGCCATCCTCATCGGCCAGCCCTTCCCGAACCCTCCGATGGAAGATGGGAGGGTATTCCTCGCCTGCGTGGGAGATGTGCCCGCCCCGGTCGGGGTAGCGTTGATTGCTGAAAATGGCGAGGTAAAATACAGGTCCGTGCATGAGTTGCCCCGGCACGGCGGAACCATTGTGCTGCACTTGGCGGAAGTCCCGCCGGGCAGCTACAAAATCCACGTCCATTGCACTGGCTGGGAAGCGTGGAGGCCGCTTACCATCGCCCCGCAGGTGGTGGTTCCGAGGTGGAGGATTGTGCTGGAAAAATGGAAGGAAGCCGTCTTGTCGGTTTTTAGAATAACGTGAGGTCTGGATTTAAACTCTTGTAATTCACTGATAATCAGACTCTTTTTAAAAAAAAGGTGCAAAATTGGTTATGCAGTCATCTTTCGAGAGGGTTGGATAACCCGCCCTCTCGATTCAAGGCACAGCTTCAGCAAAAATGACCACTCAACCAGCAAAAAAACCGTTTAGTAATCCAAACCTCACGTTTCTTTACTGACTGCAAACTGCCAACTGTCGAACTGCCAACTAAAAATACCTCGGCCTCAAAGCTGGCACCATCGGCACAGCCGAAGCCTTCACGAACGCATATTCCAGTAGCAACTCAAACGACCCCGCATTCCCCCGCCTGACCGCACCAAGCGCCATGTCACAAGCCAAGCCCGCCCGCAGCCGCTCCGAGATTTGATATTGCCCGACGGCCACCAGCGCATCACCGCCGAGGCCGTTGTAGTTGTTGCTCATACGCAAGGTACTCCCCAGCCACAACCTCGCCTCCTCCGTGAAGCCAAAACCGAGGTGCGCATCGAAGCTCGGTGGCGCATTTTCCACCACCCGAACGGCTCCGGCAGCCCGCATCCGCAGTGCGGGCGAGAGTTCCAGCACCGCCCCCGCATTGGCAAAAACGTGCCGCACCTGCCCATTCGACTGCCCCCGGTCGAGCACCGACGGGATAGAAGCACCCACGAAAAACCGCTCATTTTCAAAGTGGACGCCCATGCCCATGTTGAACAGGTAGCTGAAATCCATCATGCCTTCCTGCGCTTTCGTCGAGCCGGAAATGGTGCGTATTTCAGACAAATCTGCCTCGTAGCGGGTCATGCTACCGTGAAGCCCGATGCCGAGTTTGCCGCCTGCCACGTCTACTTGATAGGCGTAAGCCGCTTGCGCAAATGTCGAGTTGTAGAAGCCGATGCGGTCGTTCACCACCGTCAGGCCCAAGCCGACCCTGCCCGCCAAAATCGGCGAGTTGATGCTCAATGCCTGCGTCACTGGAGCGCCATCCAGCCCCGCCCACTGCTGGCGATGGAAGGCCGTAAAACAGGGCAGCCCCGTGCTCCCTGCAGCGCCGGGATTGGACAGCAGCTTATTGTAAAAAAACTGCGAAAAGACCGGCTCCTGCTGTGCAAACAGCGAGGTGCAGTAAAACAAAAAAAGTAGGTGTAAATATCTCATTTTCAAAGTTATAAGCTATGAGTTATGAGCTATGAGCTATGAGCTATGAGCTATGAGGGACACTACTCATAACTCATAGCTCATAGCTCATAACTTATTCCACCGCCACGTACCCCTGCAAAACCGTCCCCTTTCCGTCATTTAAACGGAGCTGGTAGAAGTAGGTGCCCGGCGGCAGCGGCTGCCCGTTGTACGTACCACCCCAGTCGTTTTGGTAGTCGTTGGCCTCAAAAACCGTCGCCCCCCAGCGGTTGAAAATCAAGATGCTGCTGCCCGGCCAACCAGCGGCACAGGGGATGACGAACACGTCGTCCAGCCCGTCGCCATCGGGGGTGATAAGGTTCGGGCGGAAGCAGTCTGTGGCAGCCACGGAGCCGTCCAACGAGATGCGCACTGTGGCCTCATCGCAGACGTCGGGGCAGGTCATGGAGCAGAGGCGGTAACGGAAAGCATCCTCGCCGAAAGCGTTGGGGTAAGGGATGTACGTCACTTCGCCCGTGCCATTTTCGAGCAGTTGCCCTTTTATTGGTTTTGTCAAAACCTGAAACTCAAATTCGGGCAGATTCAGCGTGAAATCATTTTCCAACAGGTTGATATTCAGCAAACTATCGTTGAGCGGCAGTGAGTAGAAATCCTCCACGGCCCTCACGTTTTCCAGAAAAACTACCGCCGTGTCACTGCCGACGCCGGGGCACATGCCGTTGGTCAGTGTCCAAACGAAGTGGTTCTCGCCGGGCAGCAGGCCCAGCACCGTCGTGTGGGCGGAGGCAGGTTGAACGACCGTAGCTCCATCGAGCGGCGTCCAATGGCCAGCACCAACCGTTGGCGGGGTGGCTTGCAGCATGGGGATTTCGCTCGCTTCGCAAATGGTCTGGTCGTCGCCCGCGAAGGCCGTGCCCGTTTGTGCTGGTACGATTTGCAGGTTGAACGGGGCGGAAAGCATTGATTCACAGCCATTTATCGCAACAGATGCGAAATAGTTGCCGTTTTGGGCAGTACTCAAATTTGCTAATACAGCCGTGTCTCCACCCGTTTGAAACGGCTGCCCATTTTGCCCAAAATAAAAACTGTATACTGCCCCGACCTCGGCATTGATCACTGAAAGCTGCACGTTTGAGCTTTCACAAGCGGTGGTTGCGCCTCCCAAAATCGGTGTTTCGGGCGTCTCCTGCACAAAAACCGCCGTCTCGAAAGCCAGCGTTGTTGAGCACTCTGGGAAGCCGATGACCACGAGAAAGTCGCCTGCTTGCGCTGTTTCCACGGCCTCCAAAACCGGGTTCGGTACATCAGCGAAAAAGCCCGCCGGCCCGTACCAGTGGTAGCTCGCACCGGGCAGCAGCGTCGCAGAAAGCTGAACATCCGTGCCCTCGCAGGCGGGGGTGAGCGCATTGGTCGGGTTGGTGGCCAGCACTCCAGTTGGCAGAGAAAGTACAGTCAGCGAGGCTAAGTTCGACGGCTGTGTTTGGCAGCCGTCAGCAGTGATTTTTACGAAGTAACTTCCTGATTGTGAGGTATTTACCGAAGGTGAAACATAGGTTGGGAAGTCGGTCGTGGCAAGTTGTTGGACATTGTTGCCATCGCTGAAAAACCAGTTGTAGCTCACACTGTTGCCAGCGGCGGGCGTGGCGTCGAGTTGGAGCGTTTCACCTTCGCAAAGCACGGCGTCTGCCACTGTCACCGTTGGCGTGGCGGGCATCGAACCGACCTCCACGGCCACGCTTTGCGGAGCAGAAACGCAGCCCTCGGCACTTGTGAGCGTGAGCGTGTAGCTGCCTTCATTTTGCGGAGCAATAGAGGAAAATGAAAGTGGAAATGGCCCTGCCGCTGCTGTCGAACTAGTAAATGAGAAACTATTCGGCCCTGCCCAAGTGAACTGCACGGGGGCGGTCATCGGTACACCGTTGGAGGCGCTGAGGCTCACCGGACTGTCCTCGCAAAACGTGCCACCGCCAGTCAAATTGGCGATGACCGGAGCAGGATTGACGGGCACGAAGGTCGTCGCCAGTGCCTCGGTAGGGCAGCCATTCGTTTTTACAACCAATTGAAAATCAGTGGAATCAGAAATTATCAAGGTAGGATTTTGCTCTACGGAGACGAGTTGTCCAGCGACCTTCCACTCGTAGCTGACGCTGGGTTGGCTGGCAGCAAATAATTGCACCATTCCGCCCTCGCAAACTGCACCGCCGTTCCAAGCCACCGCAACGGGGTCGGGCAAAATAGTTGCCGGAATGGGCGCCGATAGTGGACTTGGACAGGTGTTCACAATGGTTTTTACCAAAAATGGGGGTACGGCCAACGGGTCGTTAACAGAAAGCGTGAGTGTAGCCTCTCCAGTGCCGACAGGTTCGCCGTTGGCGTTCTGCCACTCGTAGTTCACCGTACCAAAGTTGGAAGGATTTTGCACCGTCAGGAGGATTTCAGCGCCGGGGCAAACCGGACTGTTGGAAGCTACGAGCGGCGCAGGTGGCACTGGCAAAATGCCGTCTATCACCAAATTGGCAGTGGCTGTGCAGCCGTTGATGCCAGTGACAGTGAGCTGGTAGGCTCCAATGCTGCTGAAGTTGGTTTGGTAAATAACGGGGGTCGGCGAGTCAGAAGTGAAGCCGCCGGGCCCCGTCCAGTGCCAGTTGACGATGCCATTTTGGTTGGACAAAAATTGCAGCACGCCGCCCTCGCAGGGTTGACTGAGAAAAAAATCTGCGTTGGGTTGGGGCTGGTCCAGCACGTCCACCGGGTAGCTGGCCGATTCGACGACGCAGCCGTCCACGGTTGCCCGTAGCATGTAATTGCCTTCGGAAATGGATTGTATTCCATTGAAAATCAATGTGTTGGATGTTTGCCCAAACACTGGCGTAGTGCCCTTGAACCATTGGTAGCTCACTTGTGAGCCTGCGTACGGAAGCACGGAGAGCGTTAGGTCGTCTCCGGGGCAGGCCGGGCCGGTACTTTGTACAAGCGGTTGGGCCACGGGGTCGGGGATTCCTGTGACTAGCACGGCTTGCGTTGCGGAGCAACCAAAAACATTGCTCACCTGCACGGTGTACGTGCCATTGGTGGTGGCATTTGCTGCCGAAATAACCGGGTTTGCGGCTTGTGAGGCAAAGCCGTTCGGCCCTGACCAAGCGAAGCTGAGACCCGTGCCATTGGCGTTGGCCGAAAGCGTGAGGGGCTTCGGCGAACAATCGGTGGCGGGGGTGTACTGATGCTGCGGGCTGAGGCTTGGCGGTTGGTTGAGCGAAATCGTTGCAAATGCTGGCACACTGGACACGCAACCGTCTTGCCAGACGAGCAACTGAAACGTTTGTGAAGTCAAAACACTGGTTATAAGTGGGTTAGGTTGTGTCGAAAACAACGTACTGTCGCCCTGAAGCCGCCATTCGTAGGTAGCGCCGGGTAGCGGATTGGAGAGTAGTTGGGCAGTTCCACCGGGGCAAGTAGGGCCGCTGGTCTCGGCAAATGCCTGCGGCCTTGGCTTGATGAGCGTCGCCACAGGGGCACTCATCGCCGTGCATCCATGCTCGTCAGTGACTTGCACTTGCCAGTTGCCGGAAATGTAGGCCGACATGGTCGGGTCAATGAACGTAAAAGTATCGGTCGTGGTGACCACGGGAAGCACCGAGCCAAGAGGCCCGTACCAATCAAAAGCTGTGGCGTTGGCAGTGGTAAACAACTTGAGCTTTTCGCCAAAACAAACCGGGCCATTGGTCAAAATATCTGGTACGGCGGGCTGAGTATGCACCTGCAAACTAACCGAAGCAGTAGCGGGTTCGCAACCGGGAGCGTTGAGCAACAACGTGTAATTGCCTGATTGGTAATCGTTTATGTTGAAAATGACGGGGTCGGCAAAAGTCGGGTTGAAGCCCTGTGGTCCTGACCACGAGAGGTTGGCGTTGGCTGGCAGTGGGTTCGGTGACATGATTTTGAGCTGAACGTCTGAGCCTGCGCAGACCGAAATTGGGGCTTCGAGTTGAACGTCAACGACCGTGCTGGGCAGCAGTTCGATGGACTGCCCACTGACCGTCACCAGGCAGCCAAACTTCTTGCCACGTACCTGTGGCTGGTAGTTTCCGGCTGACAGGCCACCAAAGTAGTTGTCGGGCGACCAGTTTTGCCCACCGTCAATGCTGAATTCAAGGTTAGGGGTACCGTGCCCGAACAGCCGAAGCATACCGTTCGTGCCACCCAGGCAAACAACTGGATTGGCCGACTGCACACTGTCCAGCTGTACCAAACCATCGGTGAACTGGCAACCGACACAGGGGGCGGCGTCGAGTGAGCTGAGGCAGAGTGGTACGTTTACTTCGCTAAATCCAAAGCGAGCAACCTGTCCGAGACTTGCTGCAAGTGAGTTCGGTGGCAAAAACGGGTCGTTGTTTTTTACCAAAAAAATGGAGTCGCCTTGGCAACTCCCGCCGTTTGCGAAGCGCAAAATGGGGGTTGTCGTGCTTGGCAGAAGATTCAAGCCGAGGCTTGTTGCGTTGAGCCGGAATGTAATATAGTCATGTGCATTGTCCTCAGCAGGACTGTCGTGACGGGAAGCATTGCCGAATGAAAACTGGCCGGGGAGCAGGTTCGTGAGTTCGTGAATTTGAAAAAAATTGGTCGGTACCCGCAGCGAAACTTGCACATGCGTGAGTGGGCTAGTGGCTGTGAATGCTGCATCCGTGACCAGTGAGATTTGGTAGAAATTGTCGGAAAGCAACTCCAATTCGCAGGCAATCAAACAGTTAGCAAAACGAAAGCAATCGGCAGTGCCATCGTCGTAACGTCCACTGACGGCATTGGTTTGGCCTAGCCCCTCGATGACGAACTCGCTGCGCACGGGCAGTCCGAGTGAGTTGGGCGGCAGGAAGGGGTCGTTGGCGGGGTGCATGATGTCGAGCGAGCCAGTGCAGCCGAGGCGGTTTTTGAAAGAAAAAAGCGGCACATCCTGCCCGGCAGGGTAGTTGGTCGCATCTGTTGGGGCGGCAAGGCTGAAAAGGGCATAGTCAACGCCGGGGTTTTCGGCGGGGTGCTGTACGAGGTTGGCCAACTGCCACTGTCCGACGTGGCTGGTCAGCGTCTCCACTTCGAAAGCACCGGTCGGCACGGTGATGGCTACCTGGGCCGAGTGTGTGACGTTGTCGAGGGGGGGCAGCAGGTCGGTTTGCGAACGGGCAAATGCGGTGTAGGTGACGCCATCGGGTTGGAGTTGGAGCTTAAGTTCGATTTGGCCAAAGGCCGATGTGGCTATTGCGCAAGCAAATAGTGTCAGTAAGTGCAGTGGGTTTTTCATCGAGTAATGCAAAATACGTGCTGGGCTGTTATCGAGCCAATTGGGTGTTGCCTGACGTTGTTTTTGCCTGAAGCTGTATAGAAGTTGCGGGTCGGAATTGTCAGTTTTAACTTTTACTGATTCCTAAACACCTGATTTTATGGATATTGGAAAGATAAGGGGCCGTCAGCCCATGGGATATTCATGTACACATTTGCTTGCAAGTTTTGTGCCGTAGGAAGTTGATTTGGAAAGTTTTTTTAATTTGTTCTCGGTGGCCACTTGTTCGGCAATATGTCTGTTCGGTTGAGGAGGGATGTTGATGATAAAAAAGCATTGCATTAGCCCAATCGCCAGCCAAACTGATGCTAATTTTTGTAAAACAGTACCCTGTGCTCCTCCACGTATTTCCCAACGATACTCACCCAGTTGCCCCGCTCGTCGAAGGTATAGACAATAGGCTCGCCCTCATAGGTGCGGGTAACGACCGTCTGGCCTTGGCCATTCTTGCTGGTTTTATACTTGATGGGGCCACCAAATCCCTTCACCAGAAACTTTCTTTTTTTGCTGTCAAAATCATAATACCCCACGTTTTGGAGCAAGCCTTTTTTGTCCCTTTCAAGCGTGTTTTCAACGCCGGGCCTGCTTTCGCCTTTTTTGACGGTTCGGGTATCCATCTTTACCAACTGCCCATTCTTCCATTCAAAATTGATTTCCCGCCATTCCGAGCCATCTTCGGCAAGCCCACGGTGGTTCCGTATTTGGACGATATGGCCATAATTGTCAAATTCCTGATAGGTTAGCAATTGGTCATTTTCCCGCATGCGCCAATATTCTTTATTCCCTTCATAAACGACATACATCGAGCCGCCCGATTTGGAGGTGGTGCTGTCCAGTTTCCAATCATTTGAATAATGGTATTCCAATTCTGTTTGGCCCCGTTGGGTGATGTTTTTAAGGAGTTTGCCAGTAGCCTTGGAATAAACTTCCGTGCCGTAATCAGGTTTGTCCATCTCAAAAAACAAGTGGAAAATAGTATCCGCTTCGATGATGGTCCTATTGGTCCAATAGGAGCGTTTGCCGTTTTCTACCCGGTAATAATAAAAGGAATCCAATTGGCCCAAGATGACATCTGCTTTCTTGGTCAACATGCTGTTCTCGCCGGGGGCCAAGGCGTAGCCAGAACGGTGGTTTTCGTGCCAGTCAACGAACTGGAGCAGGGAGTCCAAGCGGAGGGTGCCGGGCTGTGCTTGGCCCGCCAAGGAAAAGATAAGGAACAGGTAGATGGGTAGTTGTTTCAAGTTGTTTTGTTAATGTCAGTTTTGGCTTTTGATGGGGGCAATAGCGAACCATAGACTTTGGCCAACAAAGTCCAGCCTGCCTATTTTATCCAATAAAATCAAGCAACTGGCGTCAGTGATGATAACGGCGAGCATTCAGCAGGTCTTTTCCGAGGTCTTCGGCTGGATGGTTGACAAGGTAAACGCCCACATCAGCGAGCAATTCCATTAAGTTTGCCATAGAGTAACCGGCCAATTCAGCAGCTTGACCAAGCGTCAATTTCCCTTTTTCATAAAGCCGGGAAGCAACGAGGAGTTTAACCTCTTTCGCCTCCATGCCCGCACTATCGGGTATTCCCAAAGTGACTGATGTTGTCTGCCCCATTTGATTTTTCTTAAATGATAACAAATTGCCCTCACGCCCTACTCACCCTCACACTAACCACCTTATACTCCGGGCAATGTGCAATCTCGTCCGTCACGCCCGACGTCACGTTGTTCACCTCCAACTCTGGGAAGTGGAAAGTTGTGCTTAGGATGCCCGGTTTAACGTCGTCGGTTATATGAGCCTTCACCCGGCATTCTCCACGGGGACTTTCCACCTTGACGAAATCGCCATTCCGGGTGCGCCCGACCGTGCCGCAATCACGCTTGC
>CAYTZS010000016.1:0-5359 GCA_964442355.1 uncultured Saprospiraceae bacterium
TTTGACTTTCTTTGCTTTAGCTTCAGCTATCGGTCCAGACGACTCAAGTGTCTGTGATAGTAAACTGCAAGATGTAAGACCTACGAGTGCAACAATAGAAAACACTCCTCTTACCAGCCTTTTCATGTTCATACAGTGCTGTTTTTTTTAAGTTGGCCCGAAAACCACGATTTAAATGAATTTTTGCTAAACAGGGTTAATCTTCCGGGGGGCGCTTACATAGGAGTGTTCGAAGTGGGATAATCAGGAGTTCTGTCAGCGCCAATATGTCTTTAACCTTCTGTTTGTTCGCCCAAGCCTTAATGGGTCGGTGGCAAAGATGCTAAATTGAATTTTATTTCCAAGCACCTAACGAATAAAAATTTCAAATTCGTCTTTATCAGCAAGGAATTGTAGGCTACTGCGATAGTCCTGCAACGATTCGATGGATAGCGAAATTGTGGAAATGTCCTCATCATGAGAAATCTGATACAGCACTTTTCCATTAAAATCAACCACGGCAGTGTCCCCAGAGTAGTGCAGACCTACGCCGTCCATGCCACAGCGGTTCACGCCCACCACATAGCTTTGGTTTTCAATGGCTCTGGACAGGAGCAGCTGTTTCCAGTGATGATTGCGCCGTTCGGGCCAGTTGGCGACGTAGAGCAGCAAGTCGTAACCCTCGACGTTCCGGCTCCAGACTGGAAAACGCAGGTCGTAGCAGATGAGCGGGCAGATTTTCCATCCCAGCCACTCGACTATCAGTTTTCTTTGGCCAGCGGTATAAGTCTCGTGCTCGGAAGCCGGGGAGAACAAATGGCGTTTATCGTAAAACTCAAAACTACCATCTGGCAGCATCCACACCAACCGATTGTAATACCGAACTCCTTCCTTGGCGATGAAACTGCCAGCGACCACGGCCCCCGCCAATGCTGCTTGCTTGGCAAGCCACTCCATCGTGCGGCCGTTCATTGATTCAGCCAAGCGGGGAGCAGCCATGCTGAACCCTGTGGTGAACATTTCTGGCAGGACAATCAAGTCCGTAGAATCCGATAGTTCGGCGAGTTTTATCGAAAACATTGCCAAATTTGCCTCAATGTCTTCCCAAGCAAGTGCAGACTGCACGGTGGTGATTCTTAGATTGCTGGCCATTCTAAAACAGTGTAAAATGAAACGAGGCATAAAGATGTAAAATCTTTATGCCTCGCTATCAGGAAGCTTATTGAAGAAAATATTATTCCCCGCCTTCTTCCTCTTCGTCTGTTATTTTCAAACCCCTTGGGATAGTGATAGTTGCAATTGGAAGCGCTTGGGCGTTGATGATTTCGACGCCTTCTCGGGTTGCGATGTCACGAACCCGAAGCGACTGGCCGAGTTTCAACTTGGAAATGTCTACTTTCATCTCGTCCACCATCAATTCTGGCCTCGTCTTGATTTTGACAGAGCGGAGCTTCTGTACAAACTTGCCACCAGAACGAACGCCTGGTGCAGAGCCTTCAAAACGGATGGGCACGTTGATTTTGATAGAATTGCCATCCACCAAGTGCAGGAAGTCAATGTGAGACACTGCATCAGTGACGGGGTGGTACTGCACCTCCTTCAGGATGCACCTGTAGGTTTTGCCACCTATAATAACATTGGCGAGCTTGAACTCACCAGTGTAAACTATATCCCTAACTTCATCAGGACTCACCGTAAAATGAAGATTCTCGCCACCGCCATAAAGTACGCAAGGAATTGTACCTGCATTTCTGGCAGCTTTGGCGGAGGATGTCCCCATGTTGCTGCGTGGCGTTCCGTTGATAGTTACCGTAACCATGATTATTTTTTATTGTAGCTTAAATTCTGAAAAAATACCCTGTCAGGGCCTTGAAACAACCTCAGCGACAGAGAATTTGGCTAATTTTGGAACTCATTTTTTCCAAAAGGCGGGCAAAGATAGGCTTTCTGTGGAAAACTCAATACCTCTGCCTTTATTTTTTCTGATTTTTTGTGCCTATCGGCGCTAATTTTCCTTGCCCAGCAAAAATCTTATCCTGAAAACGCTTGGTTGTTTAGAAAAAAAGAAGTTACCTTTGCCGTCCCTTTTAAAAAGGGCATGATTCAGAACCTGATAAATTGACGATACAATGAAAAGGACTTTCCAACCTTCTAGAAGAAAACGGGCCAACAAGCATGGTTTCCGTGAACGCATGAGCACAAAGAATGGCCGCAAGGTCTTGTCACGTCGTCGTGCGCAGGGCCGCTGGAAACTTACTGTTTCCGACGAGAAGCACGTGAAATAAGCTAGCAATTGCTACAATATATCCCGGCTTAAAGCCCGGAGTGGTTAATTTCGCTCCGGGCTTTGCCATTTGGCCATGTCCCTACTTCCATCATGTTTTTCAAAAAAAAGCAACCCAAGCCAGAACAGACCTTTGTAGTGGTTGGTGAGCGGAAGATTCCTGCCAAAATCTACGTCGAAATGCGACGGGGAGTCCGCTTCTCGCTCGGCAAAAACGGTGCAATATTGCGTATGCCAGTTTTGTTGACGCCGTACGGGAAGCAGTTGGAGTTGGAGAAATTTAGGGCGTGGGTCACTCAAAAAATCGAAGAAAAAGGCCCCGAAGAAAACCACGCACTTGGCAAAAATTATCATGACGGCGACCAATTGCAAGTGGGCGAACGCACTTATGCCCTTAAAATTGATTGTACATCCAACCGAACACACTCTGCCCGACTGCACAGTAAAACCATCCACCTGCGACTCACAGCATCCGATAACGAAGCCAATCGCACCAAGGTCATTCGGCAGTTACTGAGCCGGGTAGTGGCACAAGATTTTTTGCCAGAAATCGAGCGGCGAGTTCACGAATTGAACCATCTTTTTTTCCAAAAAAATGTGAACAGTATAGTGCTCAAGTACAACACGTCCAACTGGGGCAGTTGCTCCTCCAAGGCCAACATCAACCTCAGTACCTGCTTGCTCTTCGCCCCTGACGACGTGGTGGACTACGTCATCATACACGAATTGGCGCACTTGGTGGAGATGAACCACTCTCCTCGATTTTGGAAGCTCGTGGAAGATGCGATGCCAGACTACAAGCAGAAAAAGAAATGGCTTAAGCAGAATTGGCAATCTTGCAATTTTTAAAGGTTGAGCGGCTGTTAGATTTTTAGCAGAGAAAACATCAACAGGGGAATCAACTAGTGAATACTCCCGTTAAACTCTACACACCATTTTTCAAAAAAAAATTCAAATCACAAATCAACGGGATACGTGCCTCCGGCCTTCAATCCCTACCTTTGCGCCCATGAAAAACGAATTACAGGTTTTTAACAGCTATTCCGGCAAAAAGGAAGTTTTTACACCGATACACGACGGCCAAGTGGGCATATACGTTTGTGGTCCAACCGTTTACAGCGACGTTCACCTAGGCAATTGCCGCACCTTCGTCAGCTTTGACGTGGTCTATCGCTACCTCATGCACCTCGGCTACAAGGTACGCTACGTGCGCAACATCACCGACGTGGGCCACCTCGAAGGCGATGCCGACTCCAACGCTGAAGACAAAATCTCGAAAAAAGCTCGCCTCGAACAGCTCGAACCGATGCAAATCGTGCAGCACTACATGAACGGCTTCCATGATATGATGAAGGTGTTCAACGTGCTGCCGCCGCATATCGAGCCACGGGCAACAGGGCATATCGTCGAACAAATCGAAATGGTGCAGGCCATCATTGACAACGGCTTGGCGTATGAAAACAATGGCTCGGTATATTTTGACACCTTGAAATTTGCCGAGCAACACGGCGTCTACGGCGCACTGTCTGGCCGCAAAATCGAAGACCTTATCGCCGAGAGCCGAGACAACCTGAAGAACCAAGAGGAAAAGCGCCACCCCTCCGATTTTGCGATTTGGATAAAAGCTGCGCCGGAACACCTCATGCGCTGGAAGGCCCCGTGGTCAGTGGGTTTCCCCGGTTGGCACTTGGAGTGCTCAGTGATGAGCACAAAGTATTTGGGCGAAAAATTCGACATCCACGGAGGCGGCAACGACCTCAAGTTTCCGCACCACGAGAACGAAATCGCCCAGAACTACGGCGCCTGTGGCCACGCTCCCTGCAACTACTGGATGCACAGCAACATGCTCCTTTTGAATGGCAAAAAAATGTCGAAAAGCGAGGGCAACTCTGTGATGCCAGGCGAACTCTTTACGGGTACCAGCCCCCACCTGAGCAAGGCGTACTCGCCAATGGTGGTGCGGTTTTTCATGCTCCAGTCGCATTACAGCAGCACCCTCGACCTTACCGACGATGCCCTGCAAGCGGCCGAAAAAGGCTACCGCCGATTGATGGAAGCATACAAGGCATTGCAAGGCATGACGCACCCCGGCGGCGGCTCAGCTGGCGCTTTGGACAAGGACATCAATGCTGCCATTGACCAAGCATTCGCGGACATGAGCGACGACTTCAATACCCCGAAGGCACTGGCCAACCTGTTCGATTTGGTGACTAAGGTCAACAGCTTGAAAGGTGGCCAACTCTCGTTCAACGACCTGACGGTGGAAACTTTGGAGCGCCTAAAGAAAACCTTCAACGACTTCCTTTTCAACATCTTCGGGCTGAAAGAAGAAAACTTCGACTCCTCTGGGGATGGCGTGGTGGATGGCCTCATGCAGCTCATCCTAGATATGCGCCAAACCGCACGTACCAACAAGGACTGGGGAACTTCCGACAAAATCCGGGATGCCTTAAAAGAATTGGATATCGTCGTGAAGGACGGCAAAGACGGAGCAACTTGGACGAAAGGTTGAGGTCATTGAATTTCTCGCAACAATTGCGGAGCCAACACCGTTTTTAACAGGTTGTAAAATGCTCGGAGCGACCCAGACTTTTCCGACCAAAAAAATCACGTAAAACTTATGTCTCAAACTGCCTACAAATCTGACGTCGAAGCAGTAGATGCTTTGGCGCAGTCTTACAAAGAACTCAAAAAAGAAATCGGCAAGGTCATCGTCGGACAGGACGATGTGGTGAAATCAGTCATCATTTCCCTGTTTGGCAACGGCCACAGCCTGCTAGTTGGAGTGCCGGGCTTGGCGAAGACCCTGCTCGTGAGCACCATTGCCGAAGTACTCGACCTCGGCTTCAAACGCATCCAGTTCACACCCGACCTCATGCCTTCGGACATCACTGGTTCCGAGATTTTGGACGAAGACCGCCATTTCAAGTTCAACAAAGGGCCGCTCTTTTCCAACATCGTCTTGGCAGACGAGATCAACCGGACGCCACCCAAAACCCAAGCTGCCCTGCTCGAAGCCATGCAGGAGCGCTCCGTGACGGTAGCTGGTACCCGGCACGTTTTGCCCGCACCATTCTTCGTGTTGGCTACTCAAAA
>CAYTZS010000016.1:5369-45514 GCA_964442355.1 uncultured Saprospiraceae bacterium
CATCGAGCAGGAAGGCACCTACCCGCTGCCAGAGGCACAGCTGGACCGTTTCATGTTCAACATCCCGCTGGGTTATCCTTCCTATCAGGAGGAAATCAATGTGGTAAAAAGTACGACTGGGTTGGAAAAACCCAACCTCAAGCATATCCTGAACGACACGCAAATCCTTGCTTTTCAGCAACTTGTGCGTAAAATCCCTGTGTCGGACAACGTGTTGGAATACGCCGTGTCATTGGCCACCAAGACCCGGCCCGGCACGGAGCGAGCCACAGCAAAGGTGAACGATTACATCTCTTGGGGCGCCGGCCCCCGTGCTTCGCAATATCTAGTGCTTGGCGCAAAATGCCATGCCGCCGTCTCTGGCAAATACTCTCCTGACATTGAGGATGTACGGGCCATCGCCAATTACGTGCTACGTCACCGCATTGTGCGGAACTACAAGGCGGAGGCAGAAGGAATTACGGAAGAGCAGATTATCCAGGGCCTTTTCTAAGAAATAGGGCCGATTTTGATACAAAACGGGCCGATGAGCGAAAGCTGGTCGGCCCGTTTTGCTTTACTTTACCTCATCATCTCCACCGCCACCTGTGCCGCCAGCCTTGCGTTGTTCAGTACCAGTTCGATATTGGCACGAAGGCTCTCACCGCCTGTCAACTCCTTAATTCTTGCCAACAAAAAAGGTGTGATATCCTTGCCACTGATGCTTAGTTTTTCGGCCTCAGCCAGCGCTGCTTCGGTGGCTGATTGGATGGGTGAAACCGCTGGTTCGTGTGCTACTGGGATGGGGTTGGCAATGACTACCCCACCAACAAGACCTGCCAACCATTTGATTTTCAAAACTTTAGCAATATCAACGGGAGAATCGAGGCGGCGGTCAACGCCGTGGCCACTTCGGCGGGTGTAGAAAGCGGGGAATTCGTCCGTCTGGTAGCCTATGACGGGCACACCGTGTGTTTCGAGGTACTCTAGCGTCAGGCCGATGTCGAGAATGGATTTTGCGCCAGCGCAAATAACGGCCACGCTGGTTCGAGCCAATTCTTGTAGGTCGGCAGAGATGTCCATCGTCTCGGCAGCTCCCCGATGTACGCCGCCGATGCCGCCCGTAGCGAAGATGCGGATGCCCGCCAACTCGGCAATAAGCATGGTCGTAGCGACGGTGGTCGCTCCCGGTTGGCCGCTGGCCAACAGAAACGGTACATCTCGACGGCTGACTTTGGCCACTTCTCGTCCAGTTTTTCCAAGGTGTTCGATTTCCGCCTCCGAAAGCCCAGCCTTCAACTTTCCACCAAGAATGGCAATGGTAGCTGGCACAGCCCCATGCTCACGCACCATCTGCTCGACTAGCATGGCTGTCCGAACATTGTCCGGGTAGGGCATGCCATGCGAGATAATGGTACTTTCAAGTGCCACAACAGGCTGGCCTTTTTCGAGTGCTATTTTTACCGAAGGCGAAATGTCGAGTAAAAGGTGATTTTGCTTCATTTGCCAAAAATAAAAAAGGGCGTGACCGAAGCCACGCCCACGCTGTATTTTCTGAAAAATTGAGATTGGCTCGTCACCAATTTCCATACCTGAACTTTCAATTACTTGCCGCCGAACAGCTTACCCAGCAGCCCTTTGCCCACCATATTGGCCACGTCGTCGAGTGCAGAACCGTCACCATCCTTGTCGAGGAAGCGGTTGGCCATGTCCATGAGTGGGTTACCTGCTTGGCGCTGCTGGTTGACAGAGCCGTTTAGCAAGCCGGCGATACCTTCAATGTCAAGCCCCTGCTGACGCTTCTGCTGACCAAGCATGCTCATCACCATCGGAGCGAGGGTGGTCATCAGGTTGCCGGTCTTGCCACTGTCGAGGCCGCTCATCTTGCTAACCATATCAATAACGCCGCTCTGACGGTCGCCGAGTATGTGGCTGATAATGCCCGCCCCGTTGGCGGCACGTGGGTTTTGTTCGGCTGCTTGGCCACCAATCAAGCCCATCAGGTTGTCCAAAAGGCTGCCATCGTGGTCACGTTCGAGGGCATTGTTGAGGCTGGCGGCACCTTCTGGCGTAGAGGCGTTTTTGGCCAATCCACTCAGAAGCGTGGACACGATGCTTTGAGCCGCAGTAGCGGTTTGCTGACGGTCTGCGCCGCCAATCTGGTTGCTGAGTTGGTCAACAACGTTGTCGTCAAGGTGCCCTTGCAACAAATCGAATAAGTTTGCCATGTGTATTTATTTTATTTTGATTGAAATGCGTCGGAAATGACGGTTTATAGGTTGAGACGGAAAACACTTGGTAAGTATCACTTTTGCCATAACCATTTCCATGCAGTGTGTTTTATCCGAATTCTTCCATGCGTCCAAAGTTAGCAATTGCTCACGTTTTTCTGAGAACCAAATATGCCTAATGAAATTCTTTTTTTTCAAATAATTAATCCTACCTTTTCGCTCAACTTTGCTCGCCAAACCTTTTTGGCACCTTGAGAAAAACAAACAACGTATGAGCCGGGAACTACACAGCCCATCTGAAGAAATTATCGCACAAACTGATATCGCCAGCTTGGCACAGCAATTCGCCCTCAATCTTTTCAATCAAAAGAACGATGCCCGGCTCGTGTTCCGAACCTATCGGCAGACGATGGAAATCGTGAAGACGGTGAACAGCTTGGCACAAGCCAACGGCTCCACCGAACAAGAATGGGAGACAGCGGCCCTGGCAGCATGGTTTAGCAATGCTGGCTACCTGTTCGACTACCAAAACCCAGAACCCAGGGCAGTGGAAAAAGCCGAGAAATTTTTCAGCGCACACCCCCAGTTCCCGTCGGACAAAACCGCCAAAATCACCGATACCATCAAGGTGCTGTTCAATGGGCAGGCCATGCGCTCCAAAGAGGGTCAACTGCTTTCAGATGCGGTGAATGCAGTGCATTTCGGAGCAAGTTTCTTCGAAAACTCGCCGCTGATGCGTTTGGAGCAAGAGCTTTTGCTGAACCGCCACTTCACGAAGGAGGAATGGGAAGCGTTCCAAATGCAGCAGTTGCTCAACGTTCAATTTTACACCTCGCCTGCCAAAATAAACTATGAGCCTATCGTGGCGAATCACATCCTCTCGCTAAAAGACCGCCTTGACAAGCGAAAAAGCAAGGAGCAGCCCCAAAAACCGCAGGACGACAAGAAATTCCAAGGCTTGAAAAACAGGCTTTCGCCAGGAGCGCAGACATTTTTTCGCACCAACTACCGTACACACATCAACCTGAGCGCCATCGCCGACAACAAGGCGAACATCATGATCAGCGTGAACGCCATCCTGATTTCGGTGATGATTTCGGTGATTTCGTACCGCAACATGACCGAGACCAACCCCGCTGTATTGATGCCTGTGGCAATATTCCTAGTGACAGGGCTATCGTCGCTCATCTTCGCCGTGCTGGCCGCTCGACCAAAGGTGACATCCAACATCAACGACTCCACCCCACTTGAGGAGGCCAAGCGCAACTTGATGTTCTTTGGCAACTTCGTCTCACTAAAACCGGAACGCTACGAAGAGTTGATGGACCAGATGTTTCGGGACAGCGACTTACTTTACGGCAACATGACCCGTGACCTCTACAATCTTGGCAAGGTACTCGACCGGAAGTACCGTTTCCTTTCCATTTCCTACAATATCTTTATGGTGGGCTTTGTAGCGACCGTGCTGCTTTTTATGGTCGTGCTGTTCAGCTAATTTTCGAGGGGTATTGCTGCTTCGCAACTCAAAACTTGTAAGTCAGCCCATTCTGCCAGGCATAGGTACTCACAGGTGCATCAATGGGTAGCGCCTTGTCCGTTTGCAGCGTGAAATCGGTGAAAAAATTCAGTTTTTTGCCCAATGGCATATCCAAACGCCACTCCGTAGCGAATCGGTGATTACTCCAATAAGTGATTTTGGGCTGAAAATAAGTGGTGCTAACGAGGGTCACGCCCTGCCAAGGCCGGAAGGTAAAGGAAAGATAGCTGCTGAGGCGATGCCAATTGCGGTCGGCAGTGTCGTCTGTGAATCGGTTGTGCTCATAGAGGTAAGCAGCTCCAGCATACACCCGATTTTTACCATTGGCGCTTTTGAAAAGCCGGTAGCGCAGGCCGCCACCGCCCAATGCCCGAAGTTCCATAAACAATAGGCGGTTGTACTGCGCCTGCGTGAAAAACTCCATGGAAAGCGGGTCTGTCAGTTTGCGGTTGTAGCGTAGGTGAGCAAAACCGGCATTGTTGAATTCCGTGCCGCCCGCCCGCAAGAACCGGGCATCCAACAAAAAAAGCAATAGGCTCTTGCCTATTTTGTGCTCCACTTGGCCGTTCGCATTCAGCTGAAGTACTTCGTCCTGCACCTTGATCAGATTGGCACCCAAGCGCAGGTGGCCGTACCAATACACGGAATCGCTCGTGCCAGTGATGCGCTGCTCTTCGATGTTCACGATTTGAGCAAATAACAGCGTGGGCAACACCGCCAACAACAAAACGAGTACAACTTGCTTCATCTTTCGAAATGGGTTTTTCAAAAATATAAAACGCCTTGCAGGCCAATAGCTTGCAAGGCGTTTACGAAAAAACCGTTGTGAAGTTTATTCCACGACCGGAGTAACACGCAGGTATTTGCGCTCCTTGATGCGAGCTTTTGCACCGATGGCACCACGCAGATAGTACAGCCTTGAGCGGCGTACTTTACCACGCTTCAGTACTTCTATTTCGGCAATGGCAGGCGAAGTGAACGGGAAAATACGCTCTACACCTACGCCACTGGAAATCTTGCGGACGGTAAAAGTTTTCGTAGCTCCTGTACCTTTTATCTGGATGACGTTGCCCTTGAAAATCTGGATACGCTCCTTGTTGCCCTCGATGATACGATAGCTAACAGCGATGGCGTCGCCGGAACGAAACTTAGGGAAGTCAATTTTCTTTGCAAGTTGCTCGTGAACGTATTGGATGGCGTCCATTTTTCTACTATTTAAAGTTGTTGTATTCAAAAGAGGCGCAAAAGTAAGCGTTTATTTTTTCTTAGAAAAGGTTTTTTGAAAAATAAATTCCATGCCGGAGCTTACTCAACGAATGAGCGTAGCGTACCCCTTGTATTCAAAAGGCTCGCCCCTCGGCCCAGTGAAGCTCACGAGGCAAACGTACACGCCTGCCTGTGCCTGTTTGCCACTGTTGCCCACTTGCCCATTCCAAGCCTCACCCACATCGTTGGTCTCAAAAACCTTCTGCCCGTAACGGTCCCAAATGGACAGGTTGAAGTCGGTGACACCACGGGTCACGCCAGTTCCCACGAATAAATCGTTGACGGTGTCCTCGTTGGGCGTAAAGGCGTTGGGCATGAAAAACGTCACCTTTGGCGCTACGTCCACGAACTGCACGAGGGTATCGAGGCATTTCTCCGGGTGTACCACCACAAGCTTCACCTCATGCAGGCCAGTATCCGGGAAGGAATAGCTAAAATCGGGCATCTGCGATACCAACTTGCCGTCCACATACCAGTCCCAGTGGTTCGAGTTTTGGCTTTCTTCGTAAAAATTGACCACTGGATTGAAGTTGTCAGGATTCGTGGGGTCAAAGCTGAATCCAGCCAGAGGCGGTGCCAATATTTTCACAAGCCCAACAAACGTCGTATCGGTGTAACAGCCGATGGGCGAGGTGATTTCGAGCCGCACATCGAAGCTGCCCGTATCGAGGTAGGTATGCGTCGGGCTGATGTCCGTGCCCTGTTCCCCATCGCCGAAGCTCCACAAGATGTCGTAGTTGGCATCGAGTGGGCTGGACTGGTTGTTGAAAAAAACAGCGGCGGGAGCGCAGCTGATAGTATCGTTCGGCTTGACGAAAATAATGGCAGGCACGGGCTGGTATATGACCAATTGCGTTGTCTCGTCCTTGCAACCATGCTCGTCCCAAACTTCCAACTTAACGAGCTTCGTGCCTGGCTCCTCGTAAACGTAAACGGGATTCCGCTGGATGGTGTCGGTGATGCCCGGTTCCAGCTGCCAAGCCCAATGGTCAATTTGCCCCACCCCTAAAATAGACGACTGATCAAGAAAAATAACGGGGCCTGCCACGCAAGTGTCATAATCGTAGGCAAAAGCGGCCACGATTTCAGGATAAATCTCCACGTAAATATTCGCCGTGTCGTTGCACTGCGAGCCGGGGTTAAGTATCAGCCTGCCTTCATAATTACCTGCTTCCGGGAAGTTCACGAGTGCATCCCAAGTACTGAAAATCTCCGTGGTGCCCCCCATATCAAACTCCCATTTGACAGAATCCACATTGGTGTTGTTGGTACTGAGATTTTGAAACGGAATATCAAGTGCGTAGCAGGTATTGATGAAATAATCTTCACCGACCACCGTGAGATTTGGCGAACTGATATCGGCATCCACCAGCGACTGGCACTGGAGCACGTTGAACTGAAAATCACGCAAGATGACGGAAAGCAGCTGGCCATTGCGGTATTCCTTGACGCAAACTGCCACAGAGAACTGCCCTTGGGTGTTGGGGGTTCCCGTCAAAAGCCCCGTCTGTGGGTTGATGGTAATTTGCGGACTACCGCCCATGGGATTCAAGGGGCTGTAAGGTGGATTCACGAAGTTCGCCTCGGCGTAGGGCGGTGGGCAAGCTGGATCGGGGGTTACGCCGTTGCAGGCATCGGGATTGCCACCGCCGAGGCCGCCCTGCCCACCGCCAAGCAACGGGGCGCAAAATTCGTAAACCAACTGGTCGCCCTCGGCGTCGAAGGCACTGTGGTTGTAAACAAGTGGCTCGTTTACACAAAGTACAATTGGTGGAAAAGTATTGTAAACGGGGCTGTTGTTGCAGAGCAATTGCGAAGCCGACGTCAGTTCGACGGTAAAAGTAGCACCCACCTCGCCCGGCGTCTCGATGTTGGAGATGGTGGCATTTCGGCAACAACGCTGGTAGCTGATATGGTAACTGGAAGTGGATGGCCAGTCAGTGAATTGGTACGTGAAGGTGTAAACACCCTCCTGCACACAAACACTGGGCGGCACCGTGATGCAGGGATTGTCCTCTGCGTCAATATCAACCACCACAGTGGGGCTTCGGTAAATGGTGGTCAAAAGTGCATTGACGCCGCTTGGTGATTGCTTGTAAATGGAAAACGGGGCGTTCATGTCGAAATAAGCTCCCGATGGGTCTGAGCAGTCACGGTACATTTTCAGCGTGAACCGATAATTGCCACCTCCCAAGCATTCGTAAGTCAGGGCTCCACCGATGATGTGTTTGGAAAAGGAAGGCACACTGAAAAACAGCAAGAGGGCAAATAGGTAGAGGTATTTCATACTAAATAAATTGTTCGACTAAACGAGGTCAATGTGCCTATTGGCCGCTGCACGGCCTTCGAGGTCAAATGTATGGAATAGCCGCTTATTTTATCAGTGTGGCATAGCCTCTCAACTCATGTTTGTCGCCCCGAGGGCCAATAAAGGTCACCACCACGACATAAACTCCCTGTGGTGACAGGTCGCCCGTGTTGTTCTTTTGACCATTCCACGCCTCAAACGGGTCATCGGTCTCGAAAAGCTGTTCGCCATATCGGTTCCAAATTCTCAGGTTGAAGTTCGTGGCGCCCTCCATCATGCCATTGCCCCGGAAGCCATCGTTGGAGCCATCGCCGTTTGGCGTAAATGCATTGGGCAGAAAATAGCGCACTTCCGGTATCACATCCAAGACTTTCTGAATGGTGTCAGTGCAGCCGCTTTGGTGAAACACAACCAACTGAACCACTTGCAAGCCCGTATCGGGGAAGGTGTGCGAGGGGTTCTGGTCAATGGAAATACCTGACGTGCCAAAGGTCCAGCGCCATTTCACGGCGTCTATTGACTGGTCTGTGAACTGTGCAGTGGGCAGCAGGTTGCTAAGCTGTGAAGGCGTGTAGGTGAAATCGGCCACCGGGCTTGGCAGCACGGTGATGAGGTTGTTCCAAGTGGTATCGGTTTGGCAACCAAGCGGGGAGATGATTTCGAGGGTAACTGTGTATGTGCCGACATCCTCGTAAACATAAGTCGGGCTGATTTCGCTGCTGGTGCCGCCATCGCCGAAGTCCCAGTTCAGCGTATAACTCTCGTTGACGGGTGTGGAAAGGTTGTCGAAAAAAATCTCGGCGGGCTGGCAGCCAATGAACTCGCTGGGGGCCACGACCAACAGTTCGGGTATTGGATAATAAGGGAGTGTCTGACTGGCCAACCCTGTGCAGTTGTTGGTGTCCCGCACCAGCAACTGCACAGTGAAATCACCAGGAAGCTGGTAGGTATGCTGTGGATTTTGTTCCTGCGACAGTTTTTCATCGCCAAACTTCCACTCCCAAGAAACAATACTGCCCGGCCCAGCACCAGCCACCGTCTGGTCGGTGAAAGCTACTGGCCCAGCCACGCAAGTATCGTAAACAAAGTCGAAATCTGCGGTTATACCGGGATAAACATTCACTTCGAGGTAGGCCGTATCGGCACAAGCTACAGCACCAGGGTTAAGCAGTAGGACACCGTAATAAGTGCCAACACCCGGAAAATCCACGACTGGGTTCCAATCGGTAAACACCTCAGTTGTACCGTTTATGTCAAATTCCCAGCGAAACTCATTGATGTAGGCAGGTTGATAGCTTTGGTTGGTGAATAGCACAGAATTTGCCCCACATGCATCCACCACGTAGTGCTGAACGCCCAACAAGTTCACGGTATCGTTTTCCAGCACGTCGGCTACAACGGTGGGGTCGCAGAGCGCCACATTGAACTGGAAGTCTCGCCGGGTTTCACTCAACAGCACTCCGTTGCGATATTCCTTCACACAGACACCAACCACAAACTGGCCAGAAGCGTTGGGCACACCCGTCAAGAAACCCGTATTCGGGTCAATCGTCAATTGTGGGTTGGCTGGCAGGGGGTTAGAAAATGAGTAGGGGCCACTGAAAGTGACAGCACTGAACGGTGGCGGCAGGTCTGGGTCTGGAGCCACGCCGTTGGGGGCGTCGGTATTGAACTGGTCGTTTCCACCACCCACGTAAGGCGTACACAGCTCGTACACCAGCACGTCGCCATCAGGGTCGGTGGCAGCATGGTCGAAGTCAATGGGCTCGCCCGTGCAAATGGCAATGGGCGGGAAGTCGTTGAACACGGGGCTGCTGTTGCAAAATTCCTGCGCCTTGGCAGTTAGCTCCATGTGGTAGGTCGCCCCCGTTTCGCCAGGTTGCACCAAATTGGAAATGGTCGCATTGCGGCAGCAACGCTGGTAAACGATGTGGTAGCTTGAAGTGGACAATGGCAGGTCAAGGTCAAAAACATATACACCTTCCTCCACGCAAACGTTTGGCGGTGCTACAAGGCAGGGGTTGCTCAGGTTGGGCAAAATATTGGTGATGACAGGGGCATCCAGCGTGATGACATCGTAAGGCACCGTGGAGTTGCCCTGAAAAATCGTTACTGTGCCAGGAAAAGGCGCCCCACCGTTAAAGTCCGAATCAAAAGCCGCCCCGCCCCCGTTACAGTCACGGTAGATTCTCATGGTGAACGTATAGTCACCGCCGCCCTTGCACACGTAATTTATGGTGCCACCAATAATATGTGCAGCTTGAAGTGGAAGCATCAAGGACAGAAAAACCACCCCCGTCAGGAGGAGTGCTTTTTTCGAAGTGCTTAATTTTGTCATGCTTTTCGGTTTGAAATAGCTGCGTTATTTATGAGCGGCATGTCTTTGATGCCTTGGGGCGCCGAGGTGTTTCTTGGCTACAAATTCTTGAATCATGCCCCATGCAATCAGGAACGTCCAAGCAGCCGCAGTAATTTTTTTACAACAAGGCCATCTTTAAACATTTTTGAGCGAGCATGTTTTAGGAATAGACCGTTTAAAGTGCAAGGTAGGCAAGATTTTGTGGCATTTTTGTCAGTAATTTGGCGAAATATGCAGGATTTAGCCCCTGTTATTGCCTCGACCCTGAAAATCTTTGGAGCGGTTTGTCGTTTGTTAATGAGTTTTAAACGTACCGCTTCATCTAAAACACCTAAAACTCATGCTAACTTTTACCAACCAGCGCAGGTGCATGGTTCAAAACTACCTATTAGAACCCATTCTTGAAACACTGGAAAGCGGAGGGCTCATACTCTTTCCGACCGATACCATTTGGGGCATCGGCTGCGACGCCACCAATCCAGCAGCGGTCGCACGCATCCGCCAACTACGCCAACTGCCCCCCAGCCAACCGCTGACGCTGCTGGCACCATCCATAGAAATGGTCAAGGAATACGTCTCCCACATACACCCACGGATTGAAACCTTGTTGCAATTCCACACCCGGCCGCTCACCATTGTTTACGACCACGCGCGAAACCTCCCACAGGAGGCCGCCGCCGCCGACGGCAGCATCGCCTTCCGTGTCCCCCGCAACAGTTTCTGCATGGAAATGCTTGAGGAGTTCGGCAAACCAATCGTTGCCACCGCTGCCTGTGTCGGCACAACCCCGTACCCCAAGCATTTTGGGGAAATAAGCTCCGCCGTCATAGAGGGCATTGACTTTGTGGTCAAGTATCGCCAAATGGACAAGGAGATGGACGAACCTTCAGTTGTCGCCCGGGTCGGGGAAGATGAAGAGCTTATTTTTATCAGGGATTAATGAGGTATGAAGATTTGTGGGGCACTGGCATACCTTCACACCTCATACCTCCAATCTATTCACATGGACAAAATCACGGAAAGCCCCTCGCACTACCGCCACCTTGAAAAGATGACGGTCGCAGAGCTGTTGGCCAACATTAACGCAGAGGACAAGACCGTGCCGCTGGCCGTAGAAAAGGCACTTCCCAGCATCGAAAAACTCGTCAAAGCCATCGTTGAGAAAGTGCAAAACGGAGGGCGGCTGTTCTACATCGGGGCAGGAACCAGTGGCCGCCTCGCCATCATTGACGCCTCTGAGTGCCCGCCAACCTATGGCGTTCCGCCGGACTTGGTCATCGGCGTCATCGCCGGAGGCGACCAAGCCATCCGACATTCCGTGGAAAACGCCGAAGACGACCCCACCAAAGCATGGCACGATTTGCAGAGCTACCATATTGACAATCAAGATGTTGTGATTGGTATCGCCGCTTCCGGCACCACACCCTACGTGGTAGGTGGCTTGATTGATTGCCGAAAAAATGGCGTCACTACTGGCTGCATCACCTGCAATCCCGGCACACCATTCGCCGCTGCCGCCGACTTCCCGGTGGAGGTGGTCGTGGGGCCAGAGTTTGTCACCGGCAGCACCCGCATGAAATCGGGTACGGCTCAAAAACTGGTGCTCAACATGATTTCCACCAGCCTGATGATACAGCTAGGCAGGGTGAAGGACAATCGGATGGTGGACATGCAACTCACCAACGTCAAACTGCTTGACCGAGGCACCAAGATGGTGGCGCAGGACACTGGCCTACCTTATCAACAAGCCAGCGAGCTGCTGCTCAAGCACGGCAGCGTGCGCAATGCGGTGGACGCTTTTTTGGGAAGCAATGGTTTTTGAAAAACTTGACCCATCCCTGTCATTTTGCCAACAGTTTTTGAACCAAACCCGGCGGAATCCATTAATTTCTGTAAATTGGCAAACCGAACTACTACACCTCCTGTGAGATAGGCCCGCAACACGAACGACATACCTCTTGGCTATGATAAAAAATGCCCTTGTCCCCTTTTTTTGGCTGGTGTCGCTCATGGTCGCCGCACAAACCGTGACGGTCTCTGAGCCTGTCGTCCTACGGGATGAAACCTCCTACGACATCTTCAACGACGACCGAGGCAACGTGCTGCTGTTCAGGAACAAAACCACCGAATTCCAGGTGCAGGGCTTCGACGCCAACTTGAACCTCAGTTGGGAAAAAGAAATTGAACTGGACCGAAAAACACCCGTCGTTGAAGCCGTGGTGCAGGGCAATGGTGGCGGGTTCAACCTGATTTATCAATACCGCCAAAAATTCTTGCCTGCGCTCAAAATTCACCGCTACAGCGCTGCTGCCAACCTCGTTGACTCGGTGACCATCAAGCTGTTTGACCAAGCTTTTTACTCGCCAGCGTTTGACGTTGAAATATCGGAGGACAAAAACATCGCACTGATTTGGTACGTGCGGGAACAGTCCGAAATCAATGCAATTGCCTTCGACATGCGGCAGATGAAACTGCTTTGGGAAAAGTCTTTCTCGCCAGAAAACATGCTGTTGAACCGTGATTTCCTTCAGGCAATCGTGGACAACGAAGGCAACATGTATTTCATCATGAGCAAGGACAATTTCCCCAGCAAGCGCCTGAAACATTACTTGGAAATACTGGACTACGGCCCCGGTACAGACAGCGTACTAAGGCGCTACACGGTGCCCATGGAGGATTACCTGACCTACGATGTGAAATTTGCTTTTGACAACTTCCACCGCTCGCTAAAAGCAGGCGGACTTTACTCCTCCAACAACCCCAGCAAGGCAGAGGGGCACTACCTCCTCAGCATCGAACGGTCCAACCCCGAAAACAAGCTGCTCCAATTCTACCCGTTCGACGAGGACTTCGTGGCTATTTTGACCGAAAAAGAAAAGGTAAAAAACAAAGGCATCCCCGAATCCTCCATCCAGCAACTCGTCATGAGAACCGATGGCGGCGTAATCATCATCGGGGAACTGAACAAGGAGTTCCAACGAGGAAGCACCAACGCCAGCATGTACAGCCGCACAGGGTTTCGCCCCGTTGTGGACTATTATTACGACGACGTTTTCCTCATTTCGATGCACCCAAATGGCGATGTACACTGGAAAAACATCCTTCACAAAAAGCAGTACTCCCAAGACGACAACGCCATTTATTCGTCCTTTTTTTTGGCAAAAACGCCCTCAGCACTGCGACTTGTCTTCAACGATGAAATCAAGCACGAAAATACTGTCAGCGAGTACATCGTGCGTGGCAACGGCGACTTCGACCGAAATGCGGTGATGAGCACGGAGCGAAAGGAATTGCAGTTGCGGTTCCGTGATGCCGTGCAGGTCTCTGGCTACGATTTCATCGTGCCCAGCGAGCGGCGCAACCGCTTGAAACTCGTGCGGATTAGTTTCAAGGGAGAAAAATGAAGCTTTGAAAACGCATAAAAGCAAACGGCGGCAGGGGTTAATCCACTGCCGCCGTTTGCTTTTAAAGTGTTGCTGCAAAAGAAAATCACTCCCCTCTCGGGTCGCCTTCGCCGTACTGCACCTTCACTGGCTCGTCAATGCGCATGACCTTCACTTCGGTGCGGCGGTTGTACTGGTGCTCATCGTCCGAGCACTCGACGCCGTCTGCGCAACGGTTGCGGATTTGGGTCTCGCCCATGCCCATCGCCTTGATGCGGCTGCCACGAACGCCCTTTTGGATGAGGTAACGTTTGGCAGACTCGGCACGTTTTAGCGAAAGCTCAAGGTTGTACTGGTCGTTGCCCCGGCTGTCGGTGTGAGCAATCAGCTCGACCTCCATGCTGGGGTATTGCTTCATGAGCTGGGCGAGGGCGTCAAGCTCCACGCCAGCACCCCGGCGGATGATGTACTGGTTGAAGTCGTAGTAAATATTTTCCAGCAAAATCACGCTACCCTCTCGGATAGGTTCTTTAACGACCTTCTCATCGTTGTTGGCGGGTTGCAATTTCAGGTTGACGTTGAGCGGTTGCGCACCTTGCAGGTTTTTGGTCGAAACATTGGCGGAGCCACTGTTGTAACCCGTCTTTTCAGCGGTCACGATGAAGTCGCCATTGGGCGGCAGACAATGGTCGAAGCCACCATTGGCGTTGGTGCGCACGAGTTCTTCCCTCCCCGTAGCTTGGTCAACGATTCGCACGAGGGCATTCGGAACGGCTGCGCCGTAGCCCTGCACCGTCACGGTACCATCAAGGTTGGTACAGTTGCGGGTGCGGAGCGGCACCCGGATGGTCTGTGCGCCAGTAGCATCGGCAGCAGAAAACTGCACTTCCCCATCTGCGTAGCCGTCCTTGCTCACGAGGATGAAGTATTTTTTGCCTTGTCGCAAGATGCTGTTCACCGTGCCGTCCATGTCTGTGAAAAGGGTAGGCTTGCCAAGGTCGCTGGCATCCTTGCGCACGAGTTTCATGCGCAGTTCACCATTTTCCGAAGGTAAAAGCTCCACGTCGTACAGGTCATTGCCCTCGATGAAACCATCTTCGGACTGCTGGAAGACCCGCACACCAGCCGATGGGATGCGTTCATTGGTGGTGGCATCGTAGGCGATGATGGCGGCACTGAGCACCGGAGATTCCTCGTTGAGGATGGAGCCATCTGCCTCAAACATGTAGATGTCATCGTCACCAATGCCACCGGGGCGGTCGCTGGCGAAGTAGCCACGGGTGGCCGACTCGTTGATGATGAAGCCGAGGTCATCATTGGCGGAGTTCAGCGGCGTGTCGAGGTTGTAGAGTGGCCCCCAATCCTTGTCGCTGATGTCAATCATGAAAATGTCCAGCCCACCCTCGCCGCCACGGCCGTTGGTCGAGAAGAACAGGGTGCCGGATTCGTGCAGGAAAGGGAACACCTCGTTGCCGCTGCTGTTGACGTCCGGGCCAAGGTTGATGGGTTTTGACCAGTCGTTGGTCTTCTTTTCCACGTAGTAGAGGTCGTAGCCGCCGTAGCCGCCCGGCATGTCGGAGGAGAAAAACAGGCGATTGCCATCGGCTGAAAGCGACGGATGGAAACATGTGTATTCGTCGTTGTTGAATGGCAGTGGCTTGATGTTTTCCCAATCGTACACCCCACGACGTGCCTCGTAAATCTTCATTGTCACCTGTCCCTTGGAGTTGGTTTTGGCGATGCCGCCTTCGAGATTGTTGCGGGTGAAGTACATCAAGTTGTTGTCACGACTGAACGAAACTGGGCCTTCGTGTACCTGTGAGTTGATGGTAATGGAAAACGAGCGGCCCGACTGCGGCATGTGCTGCTCATCCATTTCAGCATAAAAAAGTTCGAAAAACGGTTTGCCCGTGTTGGGGTCTATCGGCCCGTTTTTGTGGAACGAGACGTACACGATGCCATTTTGGTAAAAAGAAGGGGAAAACTCGTAGCTAACTTTGTTTACACCCTTGGCATTTTGCAAAGTGATGTTGCGCTTGGCAGTTCCTTTTTCGTAGAGCTTGTCGGAGCTTTTGGACTTGGAGCTTTGCTGCTGTGCCAACAGGCAGAACGGCAATGACAATACCACTAGAAATAACAGGATTTTTTTCATGGTTGACCCAATGATTGAATGCATGAATAGGGAAGGTAGATTGTTCTTGGTTTCGAGTTGCTTGGGAGTTTCGAGAGACAATAACACCGGAATAATAGGATTTAGTACGTCAAGTAACACCCAAAAGATAATTTCCTGACTAAATACAGCGTAAACTAATTACGCTGTACTAAGCTCACTGCCAGTGGGGCGAATCAAGAAATTCATTGAACTGGTAGGCAGCGATGCTGCCTACCAGTTCAGAAGCTTATTTTATTAAAAAAAACGAGGGTTCACATATTCCTTGCCCTCTTCCACTTTGCCAATGCAGTAGCGTACAGTGGCCTCGATGCTACCATTGGAATAGTCCTTAATATCTGAAATGGTCATGTCGTAGGACACGCCAAACATGATATGATCGGAGACCTGAGCTGCCAGTAGCAAGTCCACTGACTCGCCGTTGCCATTTTCCTTGTTGCCACCAAGGCGGTAAGTGACGCCCACGCCGTATTTGTTTGCTATCAAAAGGCTGACATTGGCATCAAAGTCAATGGGCGCATTAGATGCATACTTCAACAATGCCTGGGGTTTCAGCGCCAAGCTTTCACTCAACGGAATCGTCCAGCCTCCCATGAGGTACAAGTGCTGTACCTCCCTGGAGATGACGATGTCCGAATCGGCAAAGTCCGTATTGTTTCTCAGGAGACGTGGTGCCGAAAGGCCGAGGTAGAATTTGTCGTTGGAGTAGTAAAGACCTGTCCCGAAATTGAACAAAAACTTGGAACGAAGGCCACCAGGTATGCTGCCATCTTCTTCTTTGGGTTGCGTAGCAGTGGTCTTTTGAAAATCTTGCTCCAATGAACGCAACGACCCCATCACACCTAGGCCAAGCATCCCGTTGCCCAACCGTACCCGGTAGGAGTATGCCATGTCCATATTGTACATCGTAGTGATGCCAATTGTATGACGGAAGAGGTTTACCCCAAGGCCCACCTGCTGGTTGGACAGTGGCATGTTGAACGTGGCGATGGCCATGGAAGGCGCACCGTCCAAGCCAAGCCACTGCTGGCGGTAGATGCAGGTGATGCAGGGCGACTCTTGGCTGCCTGCAAAACCGGGATTGTAGCCAAGCTTGTAGTACATGAACTGCGTGTTGTGCGGCTGTTGCTGAGCGTGCAACACGGCAGTGCCTAAAAGGCAGAATATGAAGGCGGTGATTATATTTTTCATGTCTTATTGGTGATTGGTGACTCGTGATTGTTGATTAGTGAATGGGTGTCCCAAATCACCAATCAACAATCACCAATCACTGTTTAGCGCTGAATGATTAAATAGCCGGTCATTGGTTTTTCGCCATTGCCAAGGTCAATGATGTAGAAATAGGTTGCCGGCGGCAAGTCTTCCCCATCGAAAGTACCCTCCCAATCATTTTGGTACGGCTCAGCGTGGAATACCTCGTCACCCCATTGGTTGAAGATACTCAGCACACTGCTCGGATACCGGTCCCCTTCACCAAGGCATGGAATGATGAAGGCATCGTTCATGCCGTCGTTGTTTGGCGTGATGATAGATGGGATTTCACACTCAGCATCGCTTCCAACCCTGAAGGTGATGGTGGCTGTTACACAAGCACAACCCTCTTGGCAAAGCCTATATACCGCTGAATCTCGACCTATAAAATTCGTGGTGGACTGATAGGTTACTATGCCGTTCGAGCCAAGCTCCAAGGTTCCGTGTACTGGCGGCTCAACGATGCTCACGTTGACGGTACCCAAAAAGTTGTCATTGAATAGCACATTGACAAAACCCTCGTCGAGGAATTGCACATTGGTTTCATCGCCCATCGCCATAAGCACCGAATATTCCACAATGACGGTGTCCACGGAGTACTCCCCACAAGCGCCGCCATATATTGTCCAGATGAGGATATTTTCCCCAGGTTCAAGGCCGCAGACCCTTGTAGATGGCTGAGTCTGCAAATCAAAAACTATCTCTGAATTTGGGCTGCTCCAAGCGCCGCTTCCATTCAGCGGAGCGCTTGCTGAGATGTCTGCGCACCGTTCGCTTATGCCGCCACAAGCAATAAAATCATTACCCGCAAAGGCGCTCTCGGTACTTACTGTTACCAAAACGGCATCTGACGACATCCCACAGCCACCGTCTATTGTCCATGTGAACACATAGCTGTTGCCTGGCACGAGCCCTGTCACTTGCGTACCTGGGTCGGTTGGGTCAACGATGGTGATGCCCAGACTGGCCTGCGAGGATGGTTGCGTCCAGAATCCAATGTTAGAGGCAGGCAACACAGCATCCAAGCTGGCAATGCTGGAGTAGCAAACAGTTATTGGCTGACCAGCATCTGCATCTTCCAAAAAGTCAACATACACGTTCATTTCGTCCGTGGAGTAATCCTCGCAAGCGCCGTTGGAGAGCGACCACTGGAACACGTAATCCTGACCGGGCACGATGCCGGAAACAGTGGTGGTTGCCTCATCTGGATTGGCAATGACCACCCCGCTGGGGTTGCCGCTTGTCAAAGTCCAAAAACCAGTGCCAGCCGTAGGTATCGTAGCCGAAAGCGTGACGATGTCGCCCTCACAGCCAACGATGTCAGCACCCGCCTCTGCCTGGTTGGTCGGAACCGTATTCAAAGTAACTATCGTAGGTACGGACTGCGTAGAGTTGCAGCCATTCAAAGTAGCTATCACATAAAAATCTTCTGTGCCGTTGCCATATTGCAGCGGGTTGGGCACTTGGAAATTAAGCGATGGCGTAGCCGCTCCGAGCGGTTGGCCATTCACATTGTACCAAGTATAAGTAGCACCGGGCGTAGCCGAGTTGGCTGTCACACTGAGCATGACGTTGTCGGTGTCGGCGCAGTACGGACCTGCATTGATGGCAGCGGGCACGGCTGGCTTCGGGTTCACAGTCACATTCACGGAAACAATGTCGGACCAGCAACCATCTACCCGCATGCGAACAGTGTAGGTGCCTGCGTTCAGCGCTGGGTTCACGTTTGGAACGATTGGATTGCACACGGAGGAGCTGAAACCACTCGGCCCAGTCCACTCGTACATGGCACCCGTCGTGCAGTTTACGCTCAGTTCCAGTGTTTGACCTTCGCAAACTGGGCTGTTGCTCACCACCTGCACCGAAGGTGCTGGATTCACTATCAATTCGCTCGTACCAGAGGTTCCAGAAAGGCAATCGTTCACGTTGTAATTAACGGTGTACGGGCCTGAATCGGAAACAGTCAGGTTGCTGAGTGTCAAGGAAGGTGTGCTTGTCGTATAATTGCCGGAAGGCGTATGCCAAATATAAGTCACGTTTGGCCCAGGGTAAGCACTGGTGGTAATGGTCACATCATCGCCCACGCAGTACGGGTTGATGATGCCCGTTGGTGGAGTCGGTGTGTTGATCACCTGCGGAATGGCTACGTTCAATGTTGCTGGCAATGAGCTGCAACCTTGGGCGTTTGTCACCACCAGCGTGTAGGTTCCGCTGTTGGTAAATGTGGCGTTCGGAATCGTGGCAATGGCGTTCACGGACGAATAGCCATTTGGCCCCGTCCAAAGGTATTGGTAAGTGCCATTGTCAATCGGGAAGAGCGTGGATACCAGTTCCACATTCACTGGACCGTTGGCGCAATTGGGCGCATCGCTGCTGACGCTGGTGATGTCCACCCTGTCAACGACGCTCACTTCCACGCTCGCTGTCACGGAGCAGCCGAACTGGTTGGTCACCGTCAAGACGTAAACGCCACTGTTGTTGGTGTTGACGTTCGTGATGAGTGGGTTCTGCAGTGCCGTGGTCTGGTTCCCGTTGGGGAAGTCCCACAGGAAGCTCACGTTTTGCGAAGCGGAAGAAGCCGAAAGCTGCACGTCTTGTCCTTCGCAAACCTGCGATGGGTTGGCGGCCGCCGAAATGGCTTCTGGTGGCAGTGTGATGAACACCGTCACTGGTAGCGACACGTCGGACACGCAAGGGTTCCCGATAGCCTGCACGGTCCACTGCCCAGCGTGCTGCACGATGTCAGCATCTGGAATTGTCAGCACATTGGTGGAAGTGGAGATGGTAGAAAAAGTCGGGGTCGTCCAGAGATAGGACACCGCACCCGCCACGTCAGTAGAAGTCAGTGTCAATGTTTCACCTTCACAGGCGGGCGTGCTCTGGCTGGTAGAGTTCGAAATGAAAGGCTGCGCTGGCTGGCTCACCACTGTCACCGCCACGTTGGCAGGCGCCGATGGGCAACCGTTCCTTGTCACCACCAGCGAATAGATGCCGCTGTTGCAAAGTGTGGCGTCAATGATGGGCGCCGGGCTACAGCTGAACGACTCGTAGCCGCAAGGGCCTGTCCAATGGCAGGTCGTGCCGGCGTTGTTGTTGATGGAGTTGAGCAGTATTTCCTCGCCCTCGCAGATGATGATGCTAGTTGGCGATGGCATAGCCACCGGAGTAGCTTCCACAGTGACGGTTATCGGGTCAGACGGCGCAGACTCGCAGCCATTGCGCTCCACCACTACATAAAATGTGAACATGCCCGAAGCGGGTGGCGCCATCGAGTAGGTCGGTACAGTCGTAGTACCGATGAGGACACCTGGCGCATTGCCGCTGTACCACTTGTAAATAACGGTGCTGCCGCAAACGGTTGGCGTGCTCAACTGCACGTTCTCGGAAGAGCAAAGCGTGGCATCTGCTACTTGAAGCGCTGGCTTTTGCAGCGGCAACATGTCGCAGGTCACTTGCACAACGCCGACTGCATCGCAGCCGGTAAGCCCTTGTATCACCACATTGTAAAAACCGAGGTTGCCTTGGTTGGCATCCAAAATGGTTGGATTTTCAGTGTACGCAAAAGCCAAACCTTGTGGATTGTACCAAACGTATTGGTAAGGATTGTTGCCACCGCCAGGTGCGG
This sequence comes from uncultured Saprospiraceae bacterium, assembly GCA_964442355.1. GTDB lineage: Bacteria > Bacteroidota > Bacteroidia > Chitinophagales > Saprospiraceae > UBA6168. Next base: position 25,479 of record CAYTZS010000016.1, read on the forward strand.
CAGGCGGGTTGGCGAAGAGCGACAAATCGTCACTGCCGCAAGTACTCGACACCGTTGGCTCCGGCCCAAGTACCGTCACGTTGACGAAGGTGTTGCAGGTGGTAACATTGCCCGCAGCATCCGTCACCGTCAGCGTTACAGGGTTGGGGTTGAAGTTTTCGTCGTTGCAGGTAACGGTGCTGGGCGTCACGGTCATGGACACGATTCCACAGTTGTCCGTGCTGCCGAGGTCTATTTCCGATGGCAAGATGGTCTGTGAAAAAATACCTGAAGGGTTGATTTCCACGAAAGTTGGGCCGCAAAGTGCCACCGGTGGCTGGGTATCGTTTACTGATACGTTGAACGAGCAACTGCCGGGGTTGCCTGCCAAGTCCGTTACACCGTAGGTGAAAGTGGTAACGCCCTGGTTGAGGGTATAAGTAGCTGCCTCAAGTGGCGGCGTCAGGGTCACTTGGCTGATGGTGGTCGCACCCGTGGCCGAGAACGTTGGTGCCACGCTCTGGTAGCTGAATGTTGCGAACATGAAGCTGCCGTCCGTGTCACCGTCGGCGGTTACCGCCGATGGGTTGCAAGGGTTGATGCCCCAACCCGGCCCGGCAGGTGGTATCGGGTAGCTCTGGTACGAAACTGCGGTGATTTGAATATCGCCAGCCGTAGCCCAGTCATTGAAGGTAGTGGCAGGGATGGTGAAAACCGCCGTGCTTGGCGTATTGCAATCGCCGGGCGTCACGTGTGGTTGTCCGCTGGCCGTCGTACCAAGGAAGTTTCCGTTGTTGTCGTAAATTTCATAATAAGCACCCACCGAGTCCACATCACCTTGAATGGTAATGATAAGCTGAACGCCGCCGGGTATGGCGTTGCCCTGTAAACCGCTGAAAGTGAACGACTTGTCGTTTGCCAAGTAATCGTTTAGGTTCGGGTTGTAGTTGAAGGTGATGAGCTGGTCGAGGGAGTCAACAGGTTGCACCTGCGTGGTTGGCGTCGTCACGGCACAGTTGTCGGTGATGGACGAAAAGAGCGGTATCAACACATCCTGCGTACACTCGCCAGGAGCCAAGTCGAAGCTGACGCTGGGTGGACAGTCAATGACCGGAGCCTCATTGTCTTCTACCACAACTTCAAAACCACAAGAAGATTCATTGCCTGCGCAATCCGTGAAAAAGTACCACACGAGGGTAGTGCCCTGACCAAATGTTTCGGTGACAGGGGCTATCGGTGACACCAGGTTGCGTGTACCGTTGTTCAAGCTGTACTCAAACTTGAGGTTGGCCGGGAACTCGGTACCATAGCTCAGGTCGGCAGTCACCGAGCCGTTGGGGCAAATCGGGTTGATGGAAAAACGACCGGGCTGGCCAACTGGGATGTTTGGCTTGACCGTCAATGTCAGCACGCCATCAAATGCCCAAGCGTTGATTTGGGCAGCCGTGAGCGTGAACGTCGTAACCGTATCGGCGCACTGCGTTGGAGTGTGCGCTACGGCACCCAACACCGCACCATTTTCTCCATAAACCATGAAAAACTCGGTTGGCTCCTCGGCGTCCACATTGTCCAAGCTGATGACCAGCGAGGCATTGGTAGTAGCGATGAATGGCGGGCCAGGCACGCCAAAGTTGAAAACAAGGTCGTCAACGGGTGTCTCCACGGGGTCTTGCCCGATTGGAATCGTCAGCAATTGCGTGATAGAAAAGTTCTGTGTCGCTGCCACATTGCCACACTCCTCAATGATGCCCGGCAGGTCAAGCGTCAGCGTAGCATCGCACTGCCCGGGGTCAGTACCAACGGCAATATCGCTTGGGCAGTCTGACAAAACCGGGGCTGTCACGTCGGTCACGGTAAAAGTGGCCGTAGTCGTGTCACGGTTGCCACAATTGTCTATCACGATGAAATCAACGGTACGGGTACGGTAAATGCCTGCTGTTGGGTTGGCACAGTTTGGTGCCGCCAAGGTTGCATTTGTCGTTGTACCAGCATTGTAGGCAAGCCAGCTTAGGTCGCCTGTGCTTGTGCAGTTGTCAGAAGCAATGGCACCACCGTGGTTGGCTACCCATGTGCTGAAAGTGGCATCCGCATCCACCGCATCGTCGCAGACGATGCTCTGGTTCTGCGCCTGCGTGGTCACCACTGGCCGAATATTGTCCGTTACCGTAATGATTTGCAGTCCGGTGATGCTGTTGCCACAAGCATCCTGCACCAGCCAAGGCCGTTTGAGGAGGTAGCTATGGTCGCAAGCTCCTGTCACCAACGTGTCAGGAAGTTGGGTGTAAAAAGCCAGCGTGTCGCAGTTGTCGTCGAGCATGGTTGGCACACCTGTGATGTTGATGTTGCCAACACTGGCGCAATCAACCGTGATGTCAGCCGGGAAGACCGCCGTGGGCGGAATGGTATCAACCACTGTGATGGTTTGCGTTTTGGAAACGGCATTGAGACAGGGGTCGGTCACCGTCCAAGTGCGTTGAATGGTTCTCGCCTGTGCGCAAGGGCCGTTGCTGACAACGTCGTTCATCGTGATGGTCAGCACGGAGGAGCAATTGTCCAGCACGTTGCTGTACGAGCCGAGCGTGATGGTATCGGTGGGCGTACCGCAATTCACAGTGGTGTCGAGCGGGATGTCAAAAGTTGGCAGGCCCGTGTCCTCCACGTTGATGGTTTGCGAAGCGGTCGCCGAATTGCCGCAGCCGTCGGCCACCGACCAAGTCCGCACGATGGTATAATCGTAGTGGTTGCAGGTAGCGGTGTTTGGGGACTGGGAGTTGGTTTGCGAAAATGCCACCACTAGGCCAGTCGCACAGTTGTCGGAAGCCGTCACGACGGCCACCGCAGGAATGGGGTCGTCGCAGTCTATCACCAGATCGGCAGGTACCCCATTTAGCAGCGGTACGGTCGTGTCGGTGATGGTATAGGTAGCGGTGGCCGTATCCGTGTTGCCCGAATCATCCACCACGGTGAACGTAACGGTCACGGAGCCGCAGTTGGAGGTGAAGCTGGCAGGGCCATTATTATAAATGGTGTCAATGCCGCAGTTGTCGAAACCCGCTTGGTTTGCACTGAGCGAGTCCATTTGCGCTTGGAGCCAACCTGCGTAGTTGTCCGACTCACAAGGCACGGTCGCATTGGTCAGGTTGATGTCAATCACCGGCGGAATGGTGTCAATGAAGCTGAGATTGAAGCACAGCGTGTCCTTGATACCACCTGCACCGGGCGCACTGATGATGTAGTGTACGGTCACGTTGGTGCCCGCAGGCACGTTGCTGCCAATGGGGTAGCCTCCGGGGGGCACATACTCCACAAAAGATGAAACGGTGCCGCCCGAAACTTGGATGTAAGTACTAGGGCTGCTCAATGTACCCATGCAAGATGCACCAATGAAGATGGTGTCAGGCCCGCAATAGGTCATTGTGAACAGGTCTCCAGTGCAGACCTGTTTCGTGCCACCAGGGCAAGACGGATCAGGTATCATTGTGGGAGTGCCGCACTCGCATTGGGCGAGAAGCTGCATTGTACATGGGATTAGGCTCATTACGAACAATAGTCGCAACTGCCACTTGAGGAGTAATCGGTTCGTCATACCTCGTTTTTTAACCAGTTTAGAATTTAAAAAATTGGATTTCCGGGATTTCTTGCCTGAGAAGCGATGCAGTGTAATTCTACGCCCAAAAAAACACGATTAGGTTGAACTTCCGGCGGCACAACCGACGGACAATAGTATCAGCCTCGTTTTTTATTCATGGAGAATACAAGAATCCCCCGGTGGCGAAAACGCACCAGACCGGGCCAAAGAAGAATGCAAAAGATGGGTTTGTAAAAGGACTACAATCGGCTTCATAGCAAAAAATGCTCATGGGATGATAAATGTCGGAACGAAGTCTTCACTTCATTTTAAATCGGCTGCTAAGGTAGGAAACTTTGGATTTCCCACCGACAAATTTTTTTTTATCAATTTGTAATCCGCTTAAAATGAGCGCAAAAACCACTTTGGTATAAACAAAAAACGGGGGCAAGACGCTGCCTTCTACCTGCAAGTTTTTTTTACAGTTCGAGGGTCAGGCGCTTACTCCCGTTTCTTTAACTTGAACGTTACGCTGGCCAAGATGGCACTACCTGCGCTCGAACTTCGGCGCAGACTTCGGCAAAATCAAAGGTATTTTCGCAAAGCGCTTGGCATCCGAGGCATCGGCCGCTGGCTTGGTCGGGGTCGCTGGCGCAGCTTCCCTGCCCAACTGATAGCCCGGCGCACTCAGCGGTTGTTGGCGCTCATTGGTCGTCACTTGATACACTGGCATGTCGGCGACTGGCCGATTGTCGAGTGGTTGCGCATCAAAAATCGGAGCGGGCGCAGGGGTTTCCTCCGCTGCTTCCATCTCCCCGAACGGCAAGCTCAGCGCCCTTATCTGCTCGATTGACACAGCCGAATCATACAGGTAAAGCCCGTATTTTTCAACGGTCGCAATCAGTTGCTCGGCGTAGGTGTCGGCAGTGGCATAGCCGCACGACTTCAGGCCATGCGCCCAAGCCCGGTAATCGGTGGGGTCAAGCTCGAAAAGCGGCCGATAGCGGCTGTTTTCCCGAAGAAACTTCGAGTGGTCGTGGAACGACTCCTCAATGTTCAGGTACTTGCGGAAGCTGGAGGAGTCCAACTCGTCGTCCATGGACTTGATGACGGGGCCCGTCCAGCCGTTGTTGCTCTTGATGCAGAAGTAGTTGTTGCCCCTGACGGCCACGGTGCCCTTGCCCCAGCCCGACTCCACGATGGCCTGCGCCAAGGTGATGCTGGCAGGTACGCCGTACAGCCCCATCTGCTCCACGGCCAGCCTGGCCCAGGTTTCGATGAAAAGTTGGCGCTCGTAGTCAGGAATGTGGTTGGCGGTTGCCAGTTTTGGCAATAGTAAAAATGCGGATACGGATAGGATGTGTAGTAACCTCATGTTCCGGGTATAGTTCTGTGGCTGGCTGCCGATTGTCAATGCAACGGATGGCCTTAAGCCTACCATCCGAACCCAATCAGCCGCCCAAGCCTATTAATAATCAGGCAGTGCTCTCGTCAATCCGATGAATTGGTGCAGGTCGTAGAGGCACGGCACCCTGCCCAAAACTCATCGCTCACAACGCTTCACTACCTCGTGTCTTCTCTTTTTCTCTTTTCTCTCAAAAACCCTTTAGGAACATAGGAGGTGGATTTTTCTGTCTTCTCAAGCTGGTTTAATCCCCCTGTTTTGTTGTTGGCAATGGAAGTACACATGCAAGAAAAGTACCAAGTTTGGCGAGAAAGGAATTTTTATCTTAAAATTTTTAATGCGTAAGAAGTTAGCAGTAAGCGTCTTGGCAGCGAACTTGGCCGACAAGGCAGGCAGCACCACCACCACGCCGAGATGCCCAAAAAAAATCCCGTGCCCCTGCCAAAAATCCAAACGTCCTTTTTTACCTTGCACCTGCTTTTTAAGGTACGACCTTACCCACACACAACAGCCTGGTTTGGAAGGGAAGGATGAAGCGGAAAAGGTTGCGAAGGGGTTGCGACGAGAAATTGGCGAATTTCCCGAAAACGAGTAAGTAAAGACGCAATGCAGGTTTACTTACTCGTTTTCGGGAGTGCCGTTGTTGGCTGCCGCAAAAAAAAGAAAATAAATCTACATGAATGAATGCTACATATGTCTGTCAGAATTAAATGAGACAAATAAATCTCAGGAGCATATTATTATAAATGCTATTGGAGGGAGATTGAAATCAAAAGATTTGATTTGTAAAAATTGCAATAATAAATATGGCGATTCCATTGATAGTCAATTAGCTAAAGAGCTTCATTATTTTTCAAGTCATTTTATCATTAAAAGGGATAGAGGAGAAGTTCCAATAGTAAAGAAACTTAAGAATAGTAAAAATGAGGAATTTGATATAATTGATGGCAGAACCCCAAGAATGTCTAAACCTGAAATCGATGTAAAAGAAAAAGATGGTGAAGTTAATATTTCGATTCGTGCCAGAAATGAAAAAGAATTATTAAAGATTTTAAATGGTTTAAAGAAAAAGTTTCCTCAGATTGATTTGGAAAAAGCTAAAGAAAAGTTCATTAGGGATTCTTACTATCTTAAAGACCCCCTATCAATTCCGATTCAAATAGGTGACGATGCCAGCTTTAAATCAATCTGTAAAACTTCTTTAAATTTTTATTTTTTAAAAACTAATTTAAAAAGAGATTATGTACTTCCGTCAATAAACTTCCTGAAGTCCGAATCTAAAGAAAACCCAGTCGAACATTTTTACCCTGAAAAAAGAATAATCCCCCAAAAGGAGGGAGAAATTTTGCACTCGATTTTATTAAAAGGAGATAGGGCTAATAAGCTTCTTTATTGTTTTGTTGAATTCTTTAGTACTTTTTCGTTCTTAATCAGGTTTAGCAATAAGTTTAATGATGAAAGTTTTGAACATTCTTATTGCTACGATGTATTGAAAAACGAAGAAGTTGAGAAAAGTATGGAATTGAATCTAACAAGAGATGAATTTGAAGAAAGAGAGCAGAAAATCAAAATAGAAAGAATTCATGAAAAAATCAATCGTTCAATAGGTATTGGTTTGAAAAAGCATGCAGAATTTACACAAGATGAAGTTTTGAAAAGAAGTATCAAAAAAGCATTGAAAGATGTACCAGAAGGAGCTATTATCACGGAAGAAATACTAAAAAATCTGACAAATATTATTGCAGAGGACATGGTAGAATTTCTTGTTCACAATAAATTAATAAAAGAATAGAATCAGCCATCCGCTGTCGCACTACCTCCCCATCAAAAAACGTCACTGCTCGTCACGAGCAGCACCGATTTTTCAATTTACAGTCCTTGCGCCAGCAGGAAACTACCCACCGCAGACAAAAACACACCACACCGCTTTCATCCTTCCCATAGACCCTATTCCGCTCCCGCAGCAGCGGCTACTATGCGAAAAGCCTGCACTTGTAACTTGCAAGCACCGGCAACCGACAAATGCCCAAACCGAATAAAATTCCGTTTCAACCACTCATTTACATGCCCGCCTTAATTTCCTATTGAAAAAACCGTTTTCTCGTTGTAGGTGTACTTACCTTAAGCGTGGGAACGCTATTCTTTGCTCTGGGAACGCTTACCTTAAGTGTGGGAATTCAATTCTTTGCTCTGGGAACGGAATTCTCTACTCTGGGAACGCTATTCTATGCTCTGGGAACTGTCTTTTATGCTCTGAGAATACATATTTCACATTCAAGAACTGGTTTTTACATCGTGGGAACGAGCTCCCACCACCAGCTGCACCACCCACGCTGCCGCCATCACCGTCAGGCAGCCGATGGGGTTGAGCCAGATGAAGCCGATGTCTTCCTTGCCATCCATTTTGTCCAAAAAATAAACGGAAAGCACCGTCAGTTCACCGATAAGGCCAGCGACGAACACCGCCGTGCCACCGATGCGCTTCATGATGAACGCCACGGCAAAGATGCCGAGGATGGTGCCGTACAGCAGCGAGCCAATGATGTTGACGGCTTGGATGAGGTTCTCGAAAAGCAGGATGACGGAGGCAAACATGATGACCAATGCGCCCCAGCCGATGGTCAGCCATTTGGAGGCGCCGAGGTAGTGGCCGTCGGAGGCATTGCGCACCACCGTGCGCCGATAGACGTCCACCACCGTGGTGGTGGCGAGGGCGCTCAGCTCGGAGGAGATGGACGACATGGCGGCACAAAAGATGACCGCCAGCAGCAGGCCGACCATGCCCAACGGCAAGTAGTTGACCACGAAGGTGATGAACACGTAGTCACGGTCGTTCGGCTCGATTTTTTTGCCGCTCTCCTCGGCGTAGCCCAACAGGAGGTTGTCAACGTCGGAGCGGACTGTTTTTTCTGCTTGGTTCAAGGCTACGACCTTTTGCTTGGATGATTCGACGGCGGTGGGGTCATCTTCACGAATCGCATCCACGAGACCCAGTACTTCGGCCTGTTTTTGCTGGAAAATGGCGTCGTAGCGCAGCTCCAACGAATCCAGCCGAGGCTTGTAGTCGGCCGATTTTTCCAACTGGCTGAGGTTCGCCTTGTTGTAGTGGATGGGCGGCTTCACGAACTGAAAAAAGATGAACACCAACACCCCCGTGAACAGGATGAAATACTGCATCGGGATTTTGACCAAACCATTGAACAACAACCCGATGCGGCCCTCCCGCAACGAACGGCCATTCAGGTAGCGCTGCACCTGCGATTGGTCGGTGCCGAAATAAGACAGAAACAGGAACACCGACGCAATCAGCCCCGACCAGATGTTGTAGCGATTGGAGAGGTCCCACTTTAAGTCCAGCGTGTCCATTTTGCCCATCTCCCTCGCAACGCCCACGCCGTCGGCCAGCGACACTTCCGCTGGAAACTTGCTGATGATGATGAATGCCGTGATGATTAAGCCAACCAGGATGACGGTCATCTGCTGTTTCTGCGTGACGCTGACCGCCTTCGTGCCGCCAAAAACCGTGTATATCGTGACCGCCACCCCGATGAGGATGATGGTTAGTTGGAGGTTCCAGCCCATGATGCCCGACAGCACGATGCTCGGCGCTGCGATGGTGAAGCCCGCCGCCATACCCCTTGAAAAAAGGAAAAGAACGGCTGCCAGCGTTCGGGTTTTCAGGTCGAAACGTTGTTCGAGGTATTCGTAGGCGGTGTAAACATTGAGCCGGTAGTAAATGGGCAGCACGAACACCGCCAACAGTATCACGGCGATGGGCATTCCGTAGTAAAACTGCACGAACCTCATGCCGTCGTCATAAGCCTGCCCCGGCGTACTGAGGAAGGTGATGGCGCTCGCCTGCGTGGACATGACGGACAAGCCAATCGTCCACCAGCCCAGCTCGCTGTCGCCTTGCAGGTAACTCTTCACGCTGCTCACGGTGCGGGTCTTCCACATGCCGTAAACAATGATGCCGACAAGCACGGCGAGCATTACGGTCCAGTCTATCCAATGCATTTGTTTGAGATGTTAGATTTTAGACAATAGACATTAGATGAGGGCTGCCATTTCCTACGTGTGGAAATAAAGTTAGTTGAATGACATTTGAATTTAGTTCGACACTGTCTAAAGTCTAATGTCTATCGTCTAATGTCTCAAAAGTGTTTCCACCCCTGCGCCACCAAATCATGAATCTTCCCGCCTGACGAATGCAGTTTCACGCCCTCGCTGGCTTCCGTGATTTCGCCCATGATGTAGATGTCGGGCAAGAGGCGTATTTTTTCGAGGTCGTCGGGGCTGACCGTGAACAGCAGCTCATAGTCCTCGCCGCCATTGAGCGCACAGGTGAGGGGGTCGAGCTTGAATTGAAGCGCCTGCATCTTGGCGTCGTTGTGGATGGGGATGCCCGCTTCTTCGATGATGGCTCCCACACCGGACTGCTTGCAGATGTGCATGAGGTCGGAGCTGATACCGTCCGACACGTCCATCATGGCCGTTGGCACGAGGTTGTTTTGGCGGAAAAGGTCAATCATATCCTTGCGGGCCTCTGGTTTCAGGAAGCGGCCAACGAGATAGTCCTGTTGCTCCAAATCGGGCTGGATGCCGGGATTGGAGAGGTAGAGCTGCTTCTCCCTTTCGAGCAACTGCAGGCCGAGGTAAGCAGAACCGAGGTCGCCGGTGACGCATAGCAAATCGCCGGGCTTGGCACCGCTGCGGTAAACCAACTCCTCCTCCTTCGCCTGCCCGATGGCCGTCACGCTGATGATAAATCCCTTCTGCGAGCTGGTCGTGTCGCCACCCACCAAGTCCACGCCATAGAATTTACAGGCCAATCTCACGCCTTCGTAAAACTCGTCCAATGCCTCCACACTGAAACGATTGCTCACGGCGATGGACATGGTAATCTGCTTCGGCTGGGCGTTCATGGCGTAGATATCCGAGATGTTCACCACCACCGACTTGTAGCCGAGGTGTTTTAGTGGCACGTACATCAAGTCGAAGTGGACGCCCTCTATCAGCAGGTCGGTGCTCACGACGGTGAGGTAGCCCGTGTTGTCAATCACGGCAGCATCATCGCCCACACCCTTGTGGCTGCTGGGATTCTGTATTTCGAAGTTTTTGGTCAAATGTTCAATAAGGCCAAACTCGCCGAGCGATGCGATTTCTGTGCGTCCGAGGTCTTGTTTCTCCATAAAAATGCGGTTTTGAAAAGTGGTGCGAAGGTAGGTTTTTTGGGTGGGAAATGACAGGAAGCAGGCAGGGCAGCGGCGTAAAAGGCTTTTTTTGTAACTTCGCCCTTGATTTAAATCAGGTTGCTTTCCAAACCAAATTTGGGAGGCGAGCCACCTGACGACTATGTTTTGAAATTTTGGCCCACAAAAAGCTGCTCATACCAAATTAGCATCATGGAAAACGTACAGCCCTACCACCCACACCACAAAATCCGCCTCGTCACTGCCGCCAGCCTCTTCGACGGGCACGACGCAGCCATCAACATCATGCGCCGCATCATGCAGGCCAGCGGGGCAGAGGTCATCCACCTCGGCCACAACCGCTCGGTGCACGAAATCGTGAACACCGCCATCCAAGAGGACGTGCAGGGTATCGCCATCACCTCGTACCAAGGCGGCCACAACGAGTTTTTCAAGTACATGCACGACCTTTTGAAAGAAAGAGGTGCCGGGCATATCAAGATTTTCGGCGGCGGCGGCGGCACCATCCTGCCCTCCGAAATCGAGGAACTGCACCAGTACGGCATCAACCGCATCTACTCCCCCGACGATGGGCGACACATGGGCCTCCAGGGCATGATCAACGACCTGCTTCAGCAATGCGACTTCCCTGTGGGCATCAATTTGAACGGCGAAGTCCAAAAGTTTTTGAAAAAAGACACTGTCTCCATCGCCCGCATGATTTCGGCGGCGGAGAACGACGCAGCGCATTACGAAACGGCCATCCGCCCGCAGTTGCAGGCGGTTTTTGATAAAAACCCGGCGCTGAAAAACACGCCTGTTCTCGGCATCACCGGCACGGGCGGGGCAGGCAAGTCGAGCCTCGTGGACGAGATTTTGCGACGCTTTTTGCTTGATTTTCAGGATAAAACGATTGCCATCATCTCCGTGGACCCCAGCAAGCGCAAGAGCGGCGGGGCGCTCCTCGGCGACCGCATCCGCATGAACGCAGTGAACAACGAACGGGTATTCATGCGCTCCCTGGCCACCCGTCAGAGCAATTTGGCGCTGTCGAAATACGTGCAGTCGGCGGTGGAAATCCTCAAGGCAGCGGGCTTCGACCTCGTGGTGCTGGAGACGAGCGGCATCGGGCAGTCGGACACCGAAATCATTGACCACTCGAACGTGTCGCTTTACGTGATGACGCCCGAATTTGGGGCCGCTTCGCAATTGGAGAAGATTGACATGATTGACTTCGCCGACCTCATCGCCATCAACAAATTCGACAAGCGGGGCGCTCAGGATGCCCTTCGGGACGTGCGGAAGCAGTACCAGCGGGCGCACCAGCTTTGGACAAAGGACGTGGACGAAATGCCCGTCGTCGGCACCATTGCCAGTCAGTTCAACGACCCCGGCACGAACGTGCTCTACGCCAAAATGATGAAGCTTTTGGTGGAAAAAACGGGCGCTGGCCTACGCTCCGACTTCCACGCCGCCGAGGAGATGAGCGAGAAAATCTTCATCATCCCGCCGCACCGCACGAGGTATTTGTCGGAGATTTCGGAGAACAACCGCAAGTACGACCAGTGGGCAAGGAAGCAGGCGGATTTGGCCGGAAAAGCATACGCCCTCAAGGTTTCCTGCGATTCGGTGAGCGGGGACTTGAAGGCAGGTTTGACCAAAATTTTTGAAGAAACTTACGATGAACTGGACGCCTCGGTGCGCAAGCTCATCGAAAGTTGGGAAGCGAAAAAGGCCAATTATGCCTCCGACGAGTTCATTTACGAAGTGCGTGGCAAGCAAATCAAAGTACCAACGAAGTGGAAATCGCTGTCCGGCACGATGATTTCAAAAGTGCTGCTACCAAAGTTCAAAGATTGGGGCGAAATCGTGCGCTGGTGCTTGCAGGAGAACGTGCCGGGCGAGTTCCCGTACACGGCGGGCGTGTTCGAGTTCAAACGCAAGGGCGAAGACCCCACCCGCATGTTCGCCGGGGAGGGCGCACCAGAGCGCACCAACCGCCGCTTCCATTATCTGAGCAAGGGGATGCCCGCCAACCGCCTTTCGACGGCGTTCGACTCGGTGACCTTGTACGGGGAAGACCCACACCCACGCCCCGATATTTATGGTAAAATTGGCAACTCCGGCGTGAGCATCTGCTGCCTCGACGACGCCAAAAAACTCTACTCCGGCTTCGACCTCTGCGACCCGAAAACTTCGGTGAGCATGACCATCAACGGGCCTGCCGCTACCATCTGCGCCTTCTTTATGAATGCCGCCATTGACCAGCAATGCGAGCTGTATATTCGGGAGCATAAACTGGAGCATTTGGTGGAAAATAAGTTGGTGGAATTATATGACAATAAAGGCATAAAACGCCCGTCATATCTCGGCGAAATTCCCGAAGGAAACAACAAACTTGGCTTGCTATTACTGGGTGTAACTGGCGACCAAATATTATCACCAGACATTTACGAAATACTGAAAAATAAGGCACTAAACGCTGTGCGTGGCACGGTGCAAGCCGATATTTTAAAAGAAGACCAAGCCCAAAATACCTGCATATTTTCCACGGAGTTTTCACTGAAAATAATGGGTGATGTGCAGCAGTATTTCATCGAAAATAAAGTACGCAATTTTTATTCGGTGAGTATATCCGGCTACCATATTGCGGAGGCAGGGGCGAACCCAATTACGCAGTTGGCATTTACACTGTCCAATGGCTTTACCTTCGTGGAATACTACCTGAGCCGGGGAATGAACATTGACGATTTTGCGCCGAACCTCAGCTTCTTTTTCTCCAACGGCGTTGACCCGGAATATGCCGTCATCGGTCGGGTGGCCCGCCGCATCTGGGCAAAGGCGATGAAGGAAAAATATGGCGCTAACGAGCGCAGTCAGATGCTCAAGTACCATATCCAGACCAGCGGCCGCTCGCTCCACGCACAGGAGATTGACTTCAACGACATCCGCACGACGCTCCAGGCGCTCTACGCTATCTACGACAACTGCAACTCGCTGCACACCAACGCCTACGACGAGGCCATCACCACCCCGACCGAGGAAAGTGTGCGCCGGGCAGTGGCCATTCAGCTCATCATCAACCACGAACTTGGCTTGGCGAAGAACGAAAACCCGCTCCAAGGAGCTTTCATCATCGAGGAACTGACTGACTTGGTGGAAGCAGCCGTGCTCGCCGAGTTCGACCGCATCGCCGAGCGGGGTGGCGTGCTGGGGGCGATGGAAACGATGTACCAGCGGGGCAAAATCCAAGAGGAAAGCCTCTACTACGAGCACCAAAAGCACAGCGGCGAATACCCCATCATCGGGGTGAACACCTTCCTGTCCAGCACCGGCTCACCGACCATCCTGCCGAAGGAGGTCATCCGCTCGACGGAGGAAGAGAAGCTGGCGCAAATCGCCACCGTGGAAAATTTGAAGCAAGCCAATACTGGCAATACGGCACTGAAAACCCTGCAACTGTCGGCGCTGCACAACGAAAACATCTTCGGGGCGCTGATGGAAGCGGTGAAGCATTGTTCGCTGGGCGAGATTACGAATGCGTTATATGAGGTGGGGGGACAGTATCGGAGGAATATGTAAATTTACGCCATGATTACAAAAATCACACTTCACAATTGGAAGAGCTTCAAGGAGGCGAGCCTTTATATTGACCCGCTGACGGTGCTCATCGGGCTGAATGCCAGTGGCAAGTCGAACCTCGTGGATGCGCTGCGGTTTTTGCAGCGGAGTGTTTCCATGCCGTTGACTACGGCGATTACGGGAACGGGTGGGGATGTGCAGATTTCAGAGATAAGAGGAGGGATTGATTGGGCAGCTTTGAAAGGGAGCTATAGTTTTGGGTTACAAATAGTTATACTTGGCGAGGACAACTCCGAATTAACATATGAGATATACATTGACATCATCAATGACAATAAAGTGTCGAAGCGGGCTTATCTATCAAAGGAAAAATTGGCTGTCACTGATAAAAATATTGAAAACGGCGAGGAACGGATTATTTTCAAAACTGAAAAAATTAGAGAAATAGTTTCGGGTAGCTTGGCTAAAGTAAGAGATATTATTGTCTCATTAAACCATGAATATTCAATATTAAACGCTGTTCAAAATAACGTCAATTATTCTGAAGACGACAAACAAATAATTAGGACTACTATTGAAGCACTAAAAAATATATTCATTCTCGAACCCATTCCCTCCCACATGCGCGACTACTGCCGCCTCAGCGACACCCTTTTGCCCGATGGCTCCAACGTGGCAGGTGTCATTGCAGCATTGCCGGAGGAGGAAAAAGTAAGAATAGAAACCGCCCTAACAAATTACGTCGGACAACTCCCCGACAACCCCTTCAGCAAAATCTATGTGGAATTAGTGGGCAAATTTGGTCAAGACGCCATGCTCTACGGCACGGAAGTCCTACCCGGTGGCACAGAAATCGAAATTGACGCCCGTTCCATGTCCGACGGTACTTTGCGGGCAATTGCGCTTTTGACGGCTATTTTGACAAGGGAAAAAGGCAGCCTATTAGTTATTGAAGAAGTGGACAACGGATTGCACCCTTCCAAAGCGGGTCTGCTATTGAATTTCATGCTGGAATTGGGCAAAAAACAAGGCGTGGATATTTTAATCACTACTCATAATCCAGCATTGATGGACGCACTGGAAAAGGACTTATTGCCATTTATATCCGTTGCCTACAGAGAGGAAGAAACGGGTTACAGTGTCATTGGTTTGCTGGAAGAATTTGACAAATTGCCCAAATACCTCGCTCACGGCTCATTGGGCAAAGTGATTTCCGAAGGGCTTATCAATAAAGTCGAAACACCTGCCGAATGAAGCCGAAGCTCCTCATCCTCGACACTTCTGTGCTTTGCGTTTACCTGAATATTCCGGGGAAGGAAACGTGCGATGGTGAAATCCAATTGACGCATGAATCGGCGAAAGCGAGAATTCAAGAAAAACAACAAGCGGGCTGGCAATTCGTGCTGCCTGTTGCTTGTGCCATTGAAACAGGGAATCATATTGCCCAATGCGGCGGAAACAGGTACGATTTAGCCACTCAATTGGTCAGTTTAATTAAACAAGCCATCGCCGGAGAAAGCCCTTGGATTGTTTTTTCTGACAATCTGGACATCTGGAAATCAGGCAACTTGCAATGGCTGGACGATTGGGCTTCACATGCGGCGGCTGAACTTTCTATTGCAGACAGGACAATTGCCTTTATTGCAGATGACTACTCCACCAAAGGCTATGAAGTGGAGATTTTTACTTGCGACGAACAATTGAAAGCGTGGCAACCAGAACCTCCAAAATATACTCCAAGGCGTAGGCAATGAATTTGCTGATTACGAATGCGCTGTACGAGGTGGGAGGGCAGTACCGGAGGAATATGTAGAAGTACACCCCGACCGCTGCCAGCCTTCCAATAGCCAACAACGGTAGGGATTGCCAAATTATTTAAACACCCGAATCTTCATATTCCTGAACCACACTTTGTCCCCGTGGTCTTGCAGCAGCAAGCGACCGCTCGTCTTTTTCCCAAAGTCCGGCATGTCCTTGAACTTGCTCCCAGCAATGAGCTTTTTCCACGCATCGCCCGTCATGTCCACCTCGACCACCTTGCGGCCATTGAGCCAATGCTCGACCTTGCCGTTGCGGTTTACGAGGCGGGCACGGTTCCATTGCCCGGCTGGCTTCACGGTCATCATCTTGCTGGCCACGAGGTCGTAAAGGTCGCCTGCCTTGTGCTTGTCGTACATGGCATCGGGATGGCAGGCATTGTCCAGCACCTGCATCTCCGGGCCGGTCAACCAGCCCCAGTCGTATTTGGGGTCTTCCACCACGTTGTATATCACGCCGCTGTTGCCGCAGGCGCTTATTTTCCACTCCAAGCGCAGCTCGTAATTGGCATACTCGGCGTCCGTCACGATGTCGCCGTTCTGGTCATCCACGACAGCTTTTGGGTCAAAATGCAGGGTGCCATCCTGTACCACCCATTTTTTGCTGGTGGTTTTCTTGTTGAAACCGTGCCAGCCAGCCGTGGTTTTCCCGTCGAACAGCAGTTGCCAGCCAGCGGCTTTTTCCGCTTCGCTCAAGGTATTTTGTGTAAAAACAGGCATTGAGGTCTTCTCACCGGGCTGGTCAGCGGGGATGACGTTCATCGTGTACCAACCCTCCGTCGCCCAAAGTTCGTTGCCGTTGGCACTCGACCAATGGTAAGGCAAACGCACGTAGATGACGTGCTGCGGCTTCATGCCAGCCAGTTCGAGGAACACCTTTTTTCGGTCGCTGCTGACGTTGGCGGACAGCACTTTCATGCGGGTTTGGTCCACCTTCGGGCCGCCGTAATCCTTCGTCGGCACGTAACGCCACTGCTCAACCTGGTACTCTGAGCCGTTCCAGCCGTCGCCCTCTTCCAGCGGCTCGGTGAACTCGATTTCCACGCCGTTGCTCTTGGCCCGCACGGCCAGCATCTCGAAGGCTGGCTTGCCGTTGTACTTCAGGCGCTGGAGGCCGTACCAGAGTTTCTCGCCGTTCATGTCCCGCCAATTGCCGGGGTTGCCGATGCCGCCGACGTAGAGTGCCCCGTCCGGCCCCCACACCATGCGGTTCACGCCCGCCTCCAGTCCCTGCGTGAAACGGAACACGCAGCCTTGGTATTCGCCATTGATTTTTTCCACAAAAACCCGCTTCACACCGCCGTGCGTCACCTCGCCGTGCATCATCTGGCCCTTGTACGGGCTGTCGTCGGTGAAGGCGAGCGGAGTACTGGGCGAGTTGCCGATTTCGTCCTGTGGCAACCAAACAACGGGCTGTTTCACGGGCAGGTTGGCCGTGCCCTCGAAGTCCACCGCACGGCTGCCGTAAAATGCGCCTGGCGTGATGTGTACGATTTTGCTGCAAGGCAGCCAGTCGCCTTGGTTGTCGGCGTTGAAAATCTCGCCGTCCACGCCGATGCCGATGCCGTTGGGCGTGCGTAGGCCACGGGCAATCAGCTCGATGCTGCCGTCTTTTTCGCTGATTTTGAAAGTATGGCCACGGTCTTTCGGCTGCACGGGAGCACCTGCACCGCCGGGCAGAATGTCCGTGGCGAGGCTACCGTAAAAGAAGCCGTCTTTGTAAACGAGACCGAAGGCAAACTCGTGAAAATTGCTGCTCACGCCCCAATTGTTGCAGACAGTGTAGTACTCGTCTATCAAGCCGTCCTTGTCGTTGTCAATCAACTTGGTGAGTTCCTGTTTTTGCAAAACATAAATCACATCGCCGACCACTTTGAGGCCGAGCGGTTCGTGGAGGCCGTTGCCGATTTTTTTGACCTTCATTTTCGAGGGGTCGCCGCTCTGGGCATTCTCGACGATGTAAACCCCGCCCTCGGCATCCCAGGTACTCACCACCAAGCGGCCGTCGGCGAGGAAGTCCATGCCGCCGACTTTTGGGAGAAAATCGTTGGGACGAGCCTGCGCCAAGTCGTAGCTGGGGTGAACGCCCGGCACGTAACCTTTGTCGCCGGGGATTTTCGAGCCAGCGCCCAACGCCACGGTGCTGATGCCCGTCGGTTGCATGCTTTTCTCGTGGGCCAAAATCGAGCTTGGCACTACCTCAAACTTGCCGCCCTTGTCGTCGAAGGATTTCCATTGGAAAGAGACCATGTTGCCACCGCCCGCCTCGAAATACTCCATGCGGAACGGGTGCAGGCCGGCCTTGAGCTGCACCTCGCCGTCCTTCGGTTCGTCGCCGTGGAGGCCGTCGTTGTCCACCACTTTTTGTCCGTCAATGTAGAGAATGCTACCGTCGTCGCTGATCGTGCGGAAGACGTAGTTGTTGTCCTTCGGTATTTTCAGGTAGCCTTCGGCAACGAGTCCGAAATTGTCCGTCAGTTCCCCAAAATCGGCAGAAGTAGCATGTATCTGTGGCAATATGCCCTCGAAAACGGGCTTGGGCAGCGGCTTCATATCGGCCACCTTGGTCAATTTCCTTTTGTCAACAAAGCGATAGACCCTGACCACCGCACCGGGATAAATCTCCTCTTCCTTCACACCCGTTTTTGCTTCGAGGGCTGGGCCAACGGCCTTCGCTTTGGCTTCCGGCGAGTTGGCAATTTTTGACTCCTCCAAACTGTCGAGGTTCATGATGTATTTCACCATGATTTGGATGTCGTTGTCGGGCAAGTCGGCGTGGGTGCTCATGGCGGCTTGGCCCCAGTTGCCAGCGCCGCCGTTTTTCACCTTGGCCACCAGCATGGCCTGATTGTCGGCGGTGTTGTTGTAGCGCTTCGCAATGTCCACGTAGGCTGGGCCGACGGTCTGCACGAAGGTATTGTGGCAGCTTTTGCAGTCGGACTTGGCGATGAGGCGCAGGCCGAGCGGCACGTTTTCCTCCTCCTCGGCACCCTCGATTTTGTTAAGGTTTTCCAGCATCGGTTTTTTGGTGAAAAACGCCGCAAAACGGGTGCTGCCGTTGGACTTCAGCGTGAGTTGACCGTCGAGGTCAAGCCCCTTTAGTCCGTTGAAATCCCGGTCAGTCTTGCCCGTCACCTGCCATTGGCCATCGGTTTCCACGGCGCTTTCGAGGGAGATGGAACTGAGGTTGGTGACCAAAACGACCTGTGCCCCGTCCGGCACATCGCTGGTGGTGTACACCCGCTCCAGCCCGACTTGTTCGCCCTTGCTGGCGTACTCAGGCCGCTCACCGACCTTGATTTTGGTGCCATCGGCAAGCATCAGTTCGTAGTTGAATGTCACCTGCCCCTTGTCGAAGCGGTGGCCCCGGTACTGCACTTTGGGCGTCTCCTCCTTGCCGCCCCGCACGACCCGCCAAGGTTCGGCGTGGTTGTTCACGAACCAGCTATTGCCCAAGCTCGAAGGCTGGGGGCCATGCACGGTGGTGTAAACCGCCCCGTCGAAGTTCACCGAGCCTTTCCAGCACTTGTAAACGGCGCAGGTGGCGGTGTTGTAGGCAATCCACATATCGTCGTGTAGCCCCGCCGTGGCGATGCGGGGGATGGAGTCGAGCACCGAGCGGAACACCCAAGGGTCTTGCGGTCGGTCGTAGTTGACTGCGTCTTTTTTGCAGGAATAAACGGTGAAGAAGGCTGCGGCAAGCAGCAGTAGTCGGAAGGTTAGTTTCATTTTCAATGTGTTTTGAACTAGTGCTATTTGGCAAGGCGGGCTAAAGGTAGGGAACGGGCGGGTTTTTTCAACAAACAGTGAAACTGCTTGCGCCGACAATCCAAGCGCAAGCAGTTTTTTATCGCATCAACTGTCCTGGTTCAACTTTTTCACCATCGTCAAAATAGTAGCCAGCGCCACCGTCTCGCCCGTCTCGTCATAGACATCCACGAGCAGTTTCACGATGCCCTTCGCTACGTCGTCCTCGCTTTTTTTCTCTTGGTCAACCTTCTCCTTCACCGTAAGCCGCACGCCGATGGTCATGCCGGGATAAACGGGCTTCGTGAAACGGCATTCGTCCAGGCCATAATTCAGCAGCACGGGGCCTTTTCTCGCATCCACGAAGAGGCCAGCCGCCTTGGATAGGATGAAATAGCCATGCGCCACCCGCCCGGTGAAAATAGTGCCTTCGAGCGCCGTGGCATCCATGTGGGCGTAGAAATTATCGCCGCTCACGTTGGCGAAATTGGTGATGTCCGCCTCACTGACTGTGTGCTTGGCCGTCACGACCGTTTCCCCGATTTCCAGTTCCTCGAAATGCTTGCGGAAAATATGCACGTCCTTCTCCGTTTGCCGCCCGCCTTGGTGGTACTGCCCCGTGACCGCCGTGAGGAAGGTCGGGTGGCCTTGCAACGCGGTGGGTTGGAGTTAATGGTGCAGGCTGCGCATACCGACAAGTTCGCCGCCGCCGCCCGCCCTGCCGGGGCAGCCGTGGTTGAGCAATG
>CAYTZS010000017.1:0-42280 GCA_964442355.1 uncultured Saprospiraceae bacterium
GGTGAAAAACATCGAGTTGGAGCGCACGTAGCGTGCCTGCTCGATGTCCGTGCCGGTGCGCTCGAAAAGTTGGTCGTCGCTGGACACGGTGTAGGTGTTGTTCAACTGAATTTTGCTCCGGTCGCCGAGCTTGTAAGCTAGGTTGAACAGGCCACCAACAGAGACATTGGTTTTGTAAATCCGGTCAAAATAGTTGTACAACTGCGACTGGTCCACGTTGAAGTCGCTGCGTTCGCCCGTCACGATTTTTGGCGAATTGCTGTACGTCAAGGCACCGACCACGCCCAATTTGCCGAAGCTCCTGCCTGCCGAAAACTGCAAGCCAACCGATGGCCTCATGCTGCTCTCCTGGTTGATAGCCCAGTCGTTGGGGAATGCCCCGGCATACTTGCCCTGGTTGGCGTTGCTGACGTTGAACGTGTCCCGGTTGATGTTTTGGATGGTTTCGGGCAGCGCCCTCGTGCCGTCGTCGAAACCGAGCCAGTCGGTGCTGCCGCCTTTGTAGGATTCAAAATTTTTGAAAGTACTCTGAGAATTGTAGCTGGTGCTGAGGCTCAGGCTGGCAAAGCCCTCCTGCGGGATTTCCTTGGTGTTCAACTGCACGACGCCACCTGCCCATTCGCCAGGCAGGTCTGGAGTCGCTGTTTTGAAAATGAGCAGATTGTCGAGCAGGTTGCTGGGGAAAATATCGAACGAAAAAGCCCGCTTGTCCGGCTCGGTGCTGGGCAGGCTGAGGCCGTTGATGAGCGCCGTGTTGTAACGATCGCTCAGGCCGCGGATGACCACGTAGCGGTTGTCTTGCACGCTGGCGCCGCTCACCCGCTTGAGCACGTCGCTCGTGTTGCGGTCGGGCGAAAGCTTCATTTGCTCCGCAGAAATGCCCGTCACCACGGCTACGCTTTTTTGCTGGAGCAGCATCAGGTTGGCGTAGGAGTTGCGCTTGGCCGCAGCAGTAATCACGACTTCCGTGAGTGTCTCGGTGCCGGTGCCGAGCGCAAAGTCCATCTTTAGGTTTTCGCCGCCCTTGATTTCGAGGTCGGTCACTTTCTGGGGCTGGTAGCCCGTGAAGCTGACTTCCAATGTGTACTTTCCGGGGTTGAGCTTCAGCTCGTACGAGCCGTCAATATCGGACGCCGCACCGGATCCAGTTTCCATGACCAACACCGTCGCTCCAATGAGCGTTTCGTTGTTGCTTTCGTCGGTAATGATGCCATACACCCTGCCCGTTTGAGCATGGATGAGGTTGGCCAGCAATAAAAACAGGGAGAATAAAAAGGTAATTTTTTGCGCTTTCATGTGAAATTAAGTTTGTGAAATAAAGCGCTGCAAAGTTCCGATGGGCATTGCTCACAATCGGTTTTCCAAGTTTAAGTTTAGGTTAAGCGGAGGTTATGTTTTTGGAGCAAAAAAAGCCGCCCGGCAAAGTACCGGGCGGCTCATATCAAATAAATGGTAGTATGAAAGTCTTTACTTTATCACCGAAATACGCACTACTTTTTGACCTTCTTCGGAGAGCAGGCGCAGGAAGTAAACGCCTGTGTTCAGGTTGCTGGCGTTCAATTCGTAGCGGTTGAAACCAGCGTTGAACTCGTGGTTTGCAGCGAGCACCACCTTGCCGTTTACGTCGAGCAGTTGCACGGCCATTTCCATTTGGTTTTTCAGCATAAATTCTATGTTGGCATTGCCGCTGGTCGGGTTCGGGAACACCTTCAGGGCAGTCAGGCCAGTCACTTCGTTCGTGGCAGTCAGACCGACGTTGGCTGTCGTTTCGGACACACAGCCACGGGCCGAAGTCACGGTCAAAGTCACATCGGTTGGGCCAGTTGCACCGGAGTAGTTGTGGGTTGGGTTCTCCTGAGTTGAAGTGTTTCCGTCGCCGAAATCCCAGAAATAAGACGCCGCACCCGCAGTCGTTCCAGTGAAAGTCACTTCATGGTCGTTGATGGTGAAGGAGATGCCCGGCGTCAGGCCGTAGTTGATGCTGTTGGTGTAGTCAGCATTGCCTGGCGTCCACTCCGTCCAGCAATCCGTCCAGTCGGTGTCGCCCATGGCGCCACGGTAGGTGGTGGCGGTGAAAAATGGATCCATCACGGTTGGGCTAGTGAAATCTGCGTCAGCGAGCAGCGGCGAGCCTGCCATCGGGCGGAAATCAGGGTTGTTGCTGGTGAAGGCAAATGGGTTGGCCAGTTGCAGGTCGGTCACGGAAGCCAAGCTGTCGTTGCCGGAAGCAGTAAACTCGTTGAAGATTGCAGGCAGCGATGCAGCAACGGTCGTTGTCACGTTTTTGCCCGTTGTGCAAGCCAAAGTGTTGGCCACAAACTCAACTTCGCCGTTAGTCGTGAAGCCGTCCACCACACAAGCGCCATCCAGCAACAAGCCCGTTGGGAAACCGCTGAAAGCAGAGTTGAAGATGTCAATGTACGAGCAACGGCGGATGTGAAGGCCCCTGCGGTAGTTGGTGTTCGGGGTGCCAGCTTGGCCGATTGGGCCGAGGATGGTCACGTTGCTGAAGTCAGCATCCGTTTTTGGGCCGTTGGTGGTGCCTTGGGCGTCGTTGTCGGTCTCGAAGCCGTTCGAGCCGCTCACGTCGGCCAGTGTTGGGTCGCTGATGCCGAGCAACCACTGGTTTTTGCCTTGGTAGCCAAAATCCACGTCGAAGATGTCGTCAATGGTTGCGTAAGCCACAAGGAACTTGCCGTTCACGGTGCCACCGAACCACTCGAAAGCATCGTCACCACCGAAGCTGGTCTGCACGTGCTCGATGATGGTGCCACTGCCCACGCCACCCATTGTCAGCGAGTTCAGCTCGTTGTTTGGTTGGAACGGAATACCAGCGTACTCGATGCGCACGTAACGCAGCGTACCGGAGTTGTCGGCAGCATCGGTGCCACCGTAGAGTGCCTCAGAGCAGCCACCTTCCACCGTGGCCTCACCGCCCGGTACGTTGATGGGCGCACGGCCGCAAAGCATCACGCCACCCCAGTCGCCGGGTGCGCGCTGGCCAACAGGTTTGTTGGAAGTGAAAACAATCGGGCGGGTAGCTGTACCATCGGCGATGAGCTTCGAGCCGCGCTGCACGATGAGCGCTGCGCCCTCGCCGCGGATGACCGTGCCTGGCTGAATGGTCAGCGTGGCGTTGTTGCGCACGTAAATGCAGCCACCTTGCAGCACGTAGATGTTGCTGTTCGTCCAAGTGGTGTTCGAGGTGATGTCGTCGTTGACGATGGTCACGGTAGGCGCTTGAACGCCGCTCACTGTTTTGCAATTTTGATTGCTGCAACCAGCAGCTGTGTTTGCCATGAGGCAAACGGTGTAGTTGCCTGCCGCAGCGTAGGTGTGCGAGAGGCTTGCAGCAGTGGAAGTGCTGCCGTCACCGAAGTCCCAAGTGTAAGTGTTTGCACCAGCGGAAGTGTTTTGGAACACCACCGTAGAGCCGTTCACGGTAAAAGTGAAATCGGCAGTCGGCGTCGGGTTCACGGTCACGGCCACTGCATCAGATGCGGAGACGCAGCCACGGGTGTTGGTCACGGTCACGGTGAAGCTGCCAGTCGCGTTCACGGTGATGCTCTCCGTAGTTGCGCCATTGCTCCAGAGGTAAGATGCAAAACCTGCTGGTGCGGTGAGGGTCACGTTGTTGCCGGAGCAGAAAGTAGTAGGGCCACCAGCCGTGATAGTCGGTTTAGAGATGTAATTGATGGGGGCTACGTCGTAGTTCGCGTTGGTAGGGTTGAACTCGCACCAGCAGTCCGTCCAGTCGGTGTCGCCCATGGCGCCACGGTAGGTGGTTGGGGTGAAATAAGCATCTAGCGTTGGGCTGGTGAAGTTGGCACCGCTCAGCAGTGGCGAACCTGTCATCGGACGGAAATCGGGATTGCCCGTAAAATTGAACGGGTCGGTCAGCATCAGGTTGGTCACCGAAGCAAGGCTGTCGTTGCCGGAGGCGGTGAACTCGTTAAAAATAGCGGGCAGCGAAGCTGCAACGGTCGTTGTCACGTTTTTGCCCGTTGTGCAGGCCATCGTGTTGGCCACAAATTCTACTTCGTCGTTCGTGGTGAAACCATCCACAGTGCAAGCGCCGTCGAGGAGCAGGCCCGTTGGGAAACCAGAAAAAGCTGAGTTGAAAACGTCGAGGTACGAGCAGCGGCGGATGTGCAGTGCCCGGCGAAAGTTGGTGTTCGGCGTACCCGCCTGACCAATGGGGCCGAGGATGGTCACGTTGCTGAAGTGGGCATCCGTTTTTGGTTCGTTGGTAGTGCCCTGTGCGTCGTTGTCGGTTTCGAAACCGTTCGAGCCGCTCACGTCGGCGAGCTGAGGGTCGCTGATGCCAAGCAGCCACTGGTGCTTGCCTTGGTGGCCAAAGTCCACGTCGAAGATATCGTCAACCGTTGCGTAAGCCACGAGGAACTTGCCGTTCACCGTACCACCGAACCACTCGAAAGCGTCGTCGCCGCCGAAGCTGGTCATCACGTGCTCGATGATGGTGCCGTTGCCCACGCCGCCCATTGTCAGCGAGTTCAACTCGTTGTTGGGCTGGAAGGGAATACCCGCAAATTCGATGCGCACGTAGCGCAGGATGCCGGAGTTGTCGGCAAGGTCAGTACCGCCGTAAAGTGCTTCGGAGCAGCCGCCCTCGACCGTGGCTTCGCCGCCCGGTACGTTAATCGGTGCGCGGCCGCAGAGCATGATGCCGCCCCAGTCGCCGGGAGCGCGTTGGCCGGCAGCCTTGCTGGACGTGAAAACGATGGGCTGCTCGGGCGTACCGTCAGCGATGATTTTCGAACCGCGCTGCACGATGAGGGCAGCTTGGTCACCCTTGATAATAGTACCCGGCTCGATGGTGAGCGTGGCGTTGTTGGTCACATAGAGGCAGCCACCTTGCAGGAGGTAGATGTTGTTGTTCGTCCAGGTAGTGTTCGTGGTGATGTTGCTGTTGACGACGACCTGCGCCATCGCTCCGCAAACACCAAGAATCATTGCAAAAAACAGGAGTACAGTCTTTTTCATTGAAAATTGATTGTGTGAAAAAATGCCTTCTTTGAAAGACGCGGCAAAAGTCCGAGGTGGGCTTTAAGTGATTGTTAAGCCAAGTTGATGAAATTGTGACAGTACGGATGGGGCTGTTAAGCCATTGTAAACTAGGTGCGGATTTTGGCGACTCCGGTAAAAAATCGGGCTGTGGCTTTTGCTGACAGTCGCTACCTTTGGCGCCATTCGCCGCTTTTGTGGCAATTTGTGACCATTTAAACAACAAGCTTCACAATGAAAAACCTGTTAATTCTAGCCGCTTGCCTGCTTGTCATGGCTGCTTGCAACAATTCAAAACCTACCGACACTGCTGCTGAATCAGCGGTTGACTCCACGGCGATTGCGCCAGCTACCGAACCTGCTACGCCGCAAACTATGTGCTACTTGTTTGCCGAAGGCAAAGACAGCACCACCGTCAGCCTGACCATCGCCACCGACGGTGTCGTGACTGGTGCCTACGACTGGCAACCACACGAACAGCACGGTGCCAGCGGTACGCTCACTGGCAAAAAAGAGGGCGACCTGCTAAAATTGATGTACGACTACACCATCGAAGGTTCGAACCAACAGCAGGAAATGGTCTTCAAGCTCACTGGTGACCAATTGTCCGAAGGTGAAGGCGAACTCACCGAGGGCGAGGGCGGCGTCTTGAAAATAAAGGACGCCTCGAAGCTGACCTGGAAGCCGTTTGCGAAAGTAGCGTGCAAGTAAGTTTGCAGTTTGACAGTTGGCAGTTGGCAGTCAGTCTTGGAGTCTTGCTGCCCATTAGTTTTGTATTGTGCTGTCAACCGCTGCACTGGCTAAGCAACTGTCAAACTGACTGCCAACTGCCAACCAACTAACTGCAAACTCAAAAAATGTACATCCACCGGAACATCCACTGGAAAATCGTTGTGCGCTTTGCTTGGAAGTACCTGCTGATTTTCACGGCTTGGAGCAGTTTGATGATGCTTGCCCATGTCTGGCTGCACAACAAAGGCACCAACGTTTCCATCCCCTTCGCACCGCTGGGCACCATCGGCGTGGCGGTGGCGTTTTACCTCGGTTTCAAAAACAACCAGAGCTACGACCGCTTTTGGGAGGCCCGCACGGTCTGGGGTGGCATCGTCAATGGCAGCCGTACTTGGGGCAACCAAGTGCTGAGCTACGTCTCCAATTTTCACAAGAACGCGAGTGTGAGCGATACAGAGTTGTACGACATCCACAAACGATTGATTTACAGGCATTTGGCTTGGGTAAATGCCTTGCGGCTCCACCTGCGCAAGCCCAGCACTTTTTCACCGAACTATATCGGGGCACTTCGACGCTACCAAGCCAGCAGCCCGGAACGACAGGATTGGGAAAAAGAAGTGAGGCCATTTTTGAGCGAAAAAGATTACGAGGACTTGATTTGCGTACAGAACATGCCCGCCCAAATCCTGCGGCGGCAGGGCGAAGACCTCCAACTTTTAATGGAAAAAGCGAAGTTGCTAGATGATTTCCGGCTCGTTGACCTAATGACCACGCTCAAGGATTTTTATACTGAACAGGGCCGCTGCGAGCGCATTAAAAACACGCCCCTACCCCGCCAGTACAGCTATTTCTGCAAGATTTTCTGCTGGGTTTTCATCCTGCTGCTCCCCCTTGCACTGGTCAATGAGTTCCACAAAATGGGCACTGGCTACGACTGGCTGGTCGTGCCGTTCAGTGTGCTCATCTCCTGGATTTTCATGACGATGGAACTCGTCGGCGACAACAGTGAAGACCCCTTCGAGAACTTTATCAACGACGTACCGATGACAGCCCTCTGCCGCAACATTGAGATTGACCTGCGGGAAATGCTCGGCGAGACGGAACTGCCGCCGAGGGTGCTGCCGGAGAATGGTATATTGATGTGATTTATTGATTGTTGAATTGCCATATTGTTGAATTGTTATCACGCACAATAATCTAACAATCAACCAATTATAACAATCGTTTAATGCTTTAAGAAATGGAACTCTACAAACAAGTCTTCGAAAACAACAAGAAATGGGTCGAGTCGAAAATCGAACATGACGCCGACTTTTTTGAAAAGCTGGCCAAGGACCAAAATCCCGATTTCCTCTATATCGGCTGCGCCGACAGTCGGGTGCCTGCCAACGAAATCATGGGCCTAGAGCCCGGCGATGTGTTCGTACACCGCAACATCGCCAACCTCGTGGTGAATACCGACCTCAATGTGCAATCGGTGATACACTATGCCGTAGTGCATTTGAAGGTTAGGTACATCATCGTCTGCGGCCACTACGGCTGCGGGGGGGTGAAGGCGGCCATGCAGCCCAAAGACCTCGGTCTGATGAACCCTTGGCTCCGCAACATCCGCGACGTGTACCGCATCCACCAAGACGAGCTCGATGCCATCTCCAACCTGGACCAGCGCTATGACCGCCTCGTGGAACTGAACGTGTTGGAGCAGTGCATCAACGTAGTAAAAGTTGCCTCCGTGCAGCAACGCTACTACGAGGAGGGCCACCCGACCGTACACGGCTGGGTATATGACTTGCACAATGGTTATTTGAAAGATTTGAACTTAGACATGGAAAAGGAGGTCTCGAAGATTGCGAAGATTTACGATTTGCACGGGGCGTAAGGTTAAAAAAGCAAAGTGGAAAAAGCGGTTTGGTTGAAGCAACCTACTAACTGATATTGGGTCTATGAAAGAGATTTTAAAATCATCTTTCAATCACCAAACTGTTTAAATCATGAAAAAAACGATTTTTCTCTGCCTGCTGGCACTGCTCACATCGCCATTTTTGGCGATTTCTCAAACCGCTTCTACCGATGACATGACCTTGGCCGCACTTGACGCCAAAATGGAAAACTTGGGTCAGGAAATGGAAAAACTCGGCGAGGTCATGGAAGGCTACGGCCAAGAAATGGAGAAATATGGCAAGGAGCTCGAAAACAGCGAGGGCCAATCCAAGAGCGCCCAACAAAAGATGGAAGAACTCGGCGACAAGATGAACGCATTGGGCGAGGAAATGGGAAAGCTCGGTGAAATCATGGGCAAGTACGGCGAAAAGATGGGAGAGACGCACCAGAACATGATGAACTGGTTCTTTAACGAGCTGAAAAAAGATGGGCTCATCGCCTCCCTCAACGGCAAAACCCGTATCATTTTTGATGAAAAAGGCTTGAACGTGGATAGTGAAAACGCCTCCGATGCCTTGTTCAAAAAGTACAAATCCGGCCTTGAAAAATACTGGGGCAAGCCGCTGAAACCCGATTTCACCTTCTTTTTCAAGGGCACAGTTTCAGAGAAAAACGGCAAAATCGAAACAAATGGCAGCATGAACTCAGATTTTTGATAGAGATTGAACCTGAAAACAAGAGGCCGCACCGCTGTGACAGGGGTGCGGCCTCTTGTTTTTTAAGGAAAATGGCTTGAATATTTTTCAAACCAAAAGCTGCTTTTAAAAATGTTAGGATTCCTACCTTTGGTCAAGTCAACATCTTCGACATGGAAAACCAAATCACCGCCGCCCGCATCGCCGACATCCTGACGGCAAAAGAAATCGCCTATGAACAGAAGCGCATGTTCGGCGGCGATTGCTTCATGGTGGACGACAAGATGCTCATGGGCACCTACAAGGGCGGCATCATGGCTCGTGTTGACCCCGCCGAGGAGGTCACCTTGACCAACCGAACCGGTACAACTGCCATGATACACGGCGGTAGGGCTATGCCGGGCTTCCTCATGATTGACCCAACTGGCTACGAGAGCGATGCCGACCTTGATTTTTGGGTGAAAAAGGCGATGGAGTTCAACCCAAAAGCCAAATCAAGCAAAAAGAAAAAATAGCGGAAACGTACACCCTACCAATCCACCACTTCATTCCTACCTAAGATTAGGCATAGCGTGTCGCCTTCCGCAACACGCCAATTTCTTCGTGATTATTAGCTTTTGCACCACTGGCAACATTGTCCGCTTGCCACTAAACCCCATGAAAATTGCTAATGCCTACCTAAAAATAGTAGCATCTTCCTTGTTTTTTGCGATTGTTTAGATTTCGTCCAGATAAGAGTTTTGCGCCAGATTTCAACTTATATCCCAATGCACCGGAATGTGCCGAGTTGGGACTAAACCACTTCTATTAAATAAACAACCATGAAAAGTATTTTTCCACTTCTCTTTCTGTTGCTGCCTGCGGCAATTTTTGCGCAAAACACAGCACCCGACACCCTCCGCACCTACGACCTCGACGAAGTGACCATCAAGGGTTTTTCCAATAAATTCTATCGGGATAGTAGCGCCACCGTGGCAAAACTGCCGCTGAAAGACCTCGAAAACCCGCAGGTTTACAATTCCATCTCCAACCGCTTACTGACCGAACAGGTGGTCACGAACATGAACGACGCCCTGAAAAACGCTACCGGGGTTGCCCGCCTCTGGGAGTCCACAGGTCGGGGCGGCGACGGGGCGGAGTTCTACTCCATGCGGGGCTTCGCCGTGCAGCCCACGATGGTGAACGGCGTGCCGAGCATCAACAACGGGGCGCTTGACCCCGCCAACATCGAGCGCATCGAGGTCATCAAAGGGCCATCGGGCACGCTGTTCGGCAGCCCGCTCATCAGCTACGGCGGCCTCATCAACGTGACCACCAAACGCCCCTACGACTTCTTCGGCGGCAGCGTGGGCTACGTGGCGGGCAGCTTCGGCCTGAACCGCTTTACCGCCGACGTGAATTTGCCACTCGGAAAGGGAACGGCAGCAAGGCTCAACGCTGCATTTCACGAAGAAAACTCCTTTCAGGATGCGGGTTTTGCGATGCGGTTCTACCTCGCCCCGTCGTTCAGCATCAAGGCCAGTGAGCGATTGACTTTCCTCGTCAACACGGAGTTCCTCAGCTCGGAGGCCGCCAACGCCCCGATGGTGTTCCTCAACCGCTATGCCCCGTTGAGCTTCAGCGAGATGGCCATTTTTGAAAAAAACTATGAAAACTCCTTCACCAGCAACGACCTCGCCATCCGCAACCCAACGCTCGGCGTGCAGGCGCAGGCCATTTACAAACTCGGCGGCGGCTGGACCTCGCAGACCGTGCTCTCCCGCAGCAGCGCCCGCACCGACGACTACTACCACTACCTCTGGGACGATTCCAACGGCGATACTTTCACCCGTTTCATCTCCAAGCGCAACGGTGAGACCGTCACCACCGACTTCCAGCAGAACTTCATCGGCGACTTCGAGCTGGGCGGGCTCCGCAACCGGGTGGTGGTCGGCGTGGACTATTTCAAGTCGAACATCCTCAACAGCAGCACGGGCTGGGTGGCCAACGGCACGGTCAGCCTTTCCCAAGGCACGGACACGGGAGACCTCACCCAAGCCGGGGTGGACGCGCTGCTCATCGGCAGTTTCGAGGGCAACTCCGACGCCGAGAGCGAGGTGATGAGCGCCTATATTTCCGATGTCATCAATTTTACCCCAAGCCTCTCGGCGATGGCCAGTATGCGCATCGACCGTTTCGATGGCCGCGCCTCGTACTGGCAAACGGACAAAACGGAAGGTCAAGTGGCCGTTTCGCCCAAGTTCGGCCTCGTTTGGCAGCCGATTTTGGGCAAAGTTTCCGTCTTCGGCAATTACATGAACGGCTTTGTGAACGTCGCCCCAGTGCAGGTGGCCGACGTGGACGGCTCGAACCCCCGCCTCGCCACCTTCGACCCGGAACAGGCGAACCAGTACGAGTTTGGCGTGAAGACCAACCTGATTAAGGATAAAATCGCCGTCACAGCAAGCTACTACGACATCACGGTGAAGAACCGGGTGATGGGCGACCCGGAGAATGTGAACAACTCCATCCAAGGTGGCGAGGTGAACAGCAAGGGCTACGAAATCAGCCTCGTGGCAAGCCCTGTGAGCGGCCTCAACATCGTGGCGGGCTACAGCCACAACGACAGCAAAGTGACGAAGGACAACCCCGGCGACGGCTACCTCGGCCTGCGCCCGGAGGAGGCCGGCCCCTCCGATTTGGTCAACTTCTGGGCGAGCTACACCGTGCAGATGGGCAAATTGGCGGGCCTCGGCCTCGGCTTCGGCGGCAACTACGCCAGCGAGTACATGACCCTGAACCGGGCCAACACGGGCACATTCACCCTACCCTCATACACCGTGCTGAACGCTGCACTTTCCTACACGAAGAGCCGCTACAACCTCATCCTGAAAGTGGACAACCTCACCGACGAGCGCTATTGGTCGGGCTGGAGCACGGTGACGCCACAGCGTTTGAGGAGCGTGTCGCTGGCGCTGAATTACAAGTTTTGAATGAACACGGATGACACGGATTGGACACGGATTTTTTTTGTCATCCGTGTCCAATCCGTGTCATCCGTGTTCCAATCCTCATAGCTGGCAATCAAAAGCAATCGGCATTGAACATAAAAAAAGCCTTCGGCAAAATCCACCTGTGGCTCGGACTCACGTCCGGGCTGGTGGTATTCATCATCAGCATCACGGGCTGCCTCTACGCCTTTCAGGAGGAAATCAGCGACCTGACGCAACCCTTCCGTTTTTGCGAAGCAAGAAAACAAGCCTACTTGCCGCCCTCGGAATTGAAGGCTATTGCGGAGCAAAAGCTGCCCGGCAAGTTGC
This sequence comes from uncultured Saprospiraceae bacterium, assembly GCA_964442355.1. Classification (GTDB taxonomy): domain Bacteria; phylum Bacteroidota; class Bacteroidia; order Chitinophagales; family Saprospiraceae; genus UBA6168. Next base: position 11,633 of record CAYTZS010000017.1, read on the forward strand.
TCCACGCCGTGAAATACAACGAACCGGGGCGGGCTGCTGAGGCGATTTTTTATGCTTATGAGCCGGAGGAATATTACTACATCGCCTACATGAACCCGTATGACGGCAGTGTTTTGAAGGTGAAAAACATGGACGCCGACTTCTTCCGCTGGGTGCTGATGGGGCATTTCTACCTCTGGCTTCCGCCAGAAATCGGGCAGACGGTGGTGGTCATCTTCATGTTCATCTTCCTCGTGATGCTGATTAGCGGCATCGTGCTGTGGTGGCCCAAAAACCGGGCAGCGGCAAGGCAGCGGTTCTCGTTTCGCTGGCGAGAGGGGCTGAGTTGGAAGCGCAAGAACTACGACCTGCACAATATCCCCGGCTTTTACGCTTGCCTGTTTGCGCTGGTTTTCGTGGTGACGGGCTTGGTGTGGGGCCTGCCCGAATTTGGCGAGCTGCTGCACAAGGCAGCAGGCGGCGAGGTCTCGTTGACCTACAACCCGCCCGTGTCGAAGTTGGCAAGAACGGTGAAATTGCAGAAGGCAGCGGCACCGGCGATTGATGTTGTTTTTGGAAAAATGCTCGCCGAATACCCCACCGCCAGCTACATCGAAGTACATCCGCCGGAGACGGACAGCAGCAGCATCGCCGCCAATGCCAACCTCGGCCACGGCACGTACTGGCAGACCGACTACCGCTACTTCGACCAGTACTCGCTCATGGAACTGCCTTCGGACAACATCTACGGCAGGTTGCCCGATGCCACTGGCGCCGACAAGCTGTTGCGGATGAACTACGACATACACGTGGGCGCCATCGGCGGGCTGCCAGGCAAGGCGCTGGCTTTTTGCATCAGTTTCGTGATTGCGTCGCTGCCGGTGTCGGGGTTTCTAATTTGGTGGGGGCGGCGTCGGAAGCGGAAGGAGGGCAAAGCTTTCACAGTGCCATTGAACGAGGTCGTCGTTTGAAAAAATACACTGTTTTCAGGCAGCTTTCCCGACCTTTGGCTAAATTTCCACCTGAAAATGAGCTTCAAAAAATACTTTCACCAAGCTATTCGGCAGCGCTATCCAGCGAATGCAAGTCGGCTTTGCGAAGCCATTGAAGCACACTACGCGGCCATTGCCCCGGATGTTGCTTTCGCCCGCACCTCCTCCAACCCAGTAGACAGGCGACTTGATTACACGGCATATTTTCTCGCAACCATCCAAGTTTTGGAGGGGCAGGGTGAGGATTTTGAGCGAATCCGCAGCATCTGCCTCGACATCACCCACGCCTACGTGCGCCCGAAGAACGGCCTGCAAGCATGGCTCAAGCGCCTGCCCGTGAAAATCATCAAATCACCATTGGGCAAGTTGCTCACCCGTTTTATGAAAAAGAAGACGGGCAAGCTTGGCCACCCCGATGGGTTCCTCGTCAGCATAATTACCGACCCCGCCCAGACCTACGGCCTCGGCTATGGCATGGACATCGTGGAATGTGGCATCTGCAAGCTATTCCAAAAGCACGGGGCCTATAAGTACGCCTCCATTCTTTGCGAAGTGGACAAGCTCACCTCCTCGCTGGCCGGGTTGGAGCTGGTTCGCAGCGGCACGATTGCGGGTGGGGCGGCAAAATGTGATTTTAGGTGGAAACTTCTTGGAAAATAAGCTGTCAGCCTACCCCGGAATTGCCTCCACCAGCACTTCCCCGCCAGCCCGGTCGAAATACGTGCAGGTCATGGCCTCCAAGCTCACCACCCATTTCTCGATGCCCGTTTCCGCCGCTTGCTGGCAAAAACTGAAATAATCCGACCCTCCCTGTTGGTGGTGCTTCAGGTCTTTTGCGAATTGTTCTTTGTCGAGTTGCTCCGCAATGGCCAAGTTGTCGTACTGTGGTTCGGAAACGGCCTTGAAGCCATTTTCACCGAAATAGTCCGTGCGGCTATCCGTCACCCAAGTCACGAAATCCACGACGCCCAATTGCTTGATTTCCTGAATGTATGCTGGGAAATCCGCCCCACTTTTCACCTTGGAATGGGCGGCTTTAATCTGTTCGACTGTAAACATGGCTACAAATTTTGATGGTGGTTAAAGCGCTTGTTGGGATTTCAAGTACTCCTCCAACTGCCGGAACGTTCCTCCAAAGCCCTGCTCCATGCTTGGGAACATGGACTGGTAGAATGCCTCTTGCTCGGCATTCGCATGGATGGGGTGGCCGGTCAGGTGCAGCATCGTTTTACCATCCTCCTCGGTCAAGGTCAAGATGTTGAGTATTTCCAACGGGAATTCGTTGTTCGGGAAATAAGCCGACTGTACCACGTTGCCCTCGGCGTCGGCGAAGGAATTGACCCAGACTAGGCGCTCCGGCGGGGCGATTTCACGGTACGCCATGCGCCCAAACATTTCAGCGCCGTTCTGCGCCACCATTGCGTAGTGGAAGATGCCGCCGGGTTGCAGGTCTAAGCTGACGACCCGAAGCCCCATGCCCGATGGGCCCCACCAGTTGGCGAGGTGTTGCGGCTCTGTCCACGCCCTGAAAACAAGCTCACGAGGAGCATCGAGGGTGCGGGTGATGGTGAATTGATTGGTAGTTTGCATGAGACAAGGTTTAGAAGGTTTAGAAAATTTAGGAGGTTTAGAGGAGTTTAGAAGGTTTAGGTGAGGCTGGGATTAAACCTGCTAAACTTTCTAAACCCGTTAACCCAATTGCTGCCCAAACATGATGCGGTGCCCATCAATGGTGATGATGCCGAACTCCCGCATCCCCCAAGGCTTACTGCCCAGCGGATAATGAATTTCAGCGCCATTGGCAAGCAGCTCTTGGTAGAGTTCATCCACGCCCTCCACCTGCACGTAGGCGAAGTACGAATGGTTGCGGGTCTCAAAGGCCGAACGGTCGTCGGGGCACTCACCGAGCATAACGACGAAGTTGCCGCGCCGCAACTGGTGCCAGCCGTCCTGCGCCCAATCGGTTGTGAAGCCCAATTTTTCGATGTAGTAATTGGCGGAGGCAGCTAAGTCCTTGACTGCCAGCACGTAGCGGGTTTCGATGATGGTCGGTTTCATGCCTGAGTTTCGAGTTTTTTATGCCAAAGAAAATAGGAAGCGAACAACACGCCGATGAAAATCAGCATGAGCAGCACATGCAATTTAGCGCCCTCGACCACCACCAGCGAGTAAAAACCGCCTGCCAAATCAAAAAACAAACCCGCGTACGCCCACTCCTTAATCCGTCGAAAATTGGGGATGAGGATGGCAACGACACCGAGGATTTTTGCCACGCCGAGGAACGGGATGATGTACTTCGGGTAGCCAAGGTGGTCGCTGAGGAACTGCACCGCTTCCGGTGCCGAGGTCACGTTGGAAAAGGAACTGAACACTATGAAGGCGGCGAACAGCCCGGTGACAATCCAGTAGAAAAGGTTGATTTTCTTCATGTTATGAGATATTGGTTGATAAAAGTTGATATTATAGAAAAGGGTTGGTAGTGGCACTCGTCATGAAGGAAATAAACCTCATAAACCGTTATCAACCATTATCAACCTGTTTGCCTTGAATTTCCGCCAAGTAGTGCTCCAGCGAATCCAGTTTCTCGTTCCAAAATTGGCGGTACTGCTCCACCCAGTCCGACACCTCCCGCAGTTTTTCGGGCTGCGCTTCGCAAATGCGCTCCCTACCCTGTTGCTGCACGATGATCAGCCCGCACTCCGTCAGGATTTTCAGGTGCTTCGAAATAGCGACCCTGCTCGTTGGGAAACGATCCGCTACCGTGTTGATGTTCAATGGGTTGCGGGCCAACAGGCTAATGATTTCCCGCCGCGTCGGGTCGGCGATGGCTTGAAAAACGTCGCGTCTCATGTGTTCTGGATTAACAAAAAATCAAGCAGTTTGGCCATAATGCAAGCAAACAATACCGTAGCCAAAAACCTTGGTTTCAAGCAGGTCGAGGCTCAGGCTCGCTTCCATGTCAGGGAACATTGGGATGCCCTTGCCGAGCAAAATAGGATTGACGAAGAGCCAAAGTTCATCCACAAGGTTTTCTTGCAAAAGTTGGCGGCCCACTGATGGGCTGCCGAACATGACGATACCCTTGCCTTCGCCCTGTTTCATCGCACGAACGCGATTGGAGAGGTCGCCGCCGATGAACGTGGTCAGGGGCAGGTTCTCGTCCTTCACGGTATTTGACAGCACAAATTTTTGCACTTGATTGTACCAGGTAGAATGTTCGATGTCATGCTTGGAGGCATTGGGTAGGTGGCCGGCCGTTGGCCAATAGGCTTGCATCATCTCCCAAGTGACCCGGCCATAGAGGGCAATATCGGCCTCATTGGTGCGGTCGCCTGCGTAGTCAAAAATGTCGTCGTCAAAGCGAATCCAGTCCATTTCCCCATTGGGACCTGCCGCAAATCCGTCGAGCGACATATGCATGAACCAAGTTAATTTTTTCATCGGAATTTGTTTCGTAATGCATTTAAGTAACCAAACGGTTGCAAATGTAAAATAAAACCGTTTGGTTACGCAAGTGGGGAAGAAAAAAATTGAAATTTATTTTAGTGACAGCCCAGCTCTCTTTTTGGTAGCACCTCGGCGCGACGGAGGAGTGAGTGATGTGTAACAAAAACTTCCAGCACAATGTGAAGGGGTATTACGCCGAAGGCGAGGATGGGTCGGCGAACTGGCGGTATTATTGGTTGGATTGACGCGTGTATTTCAACGCTTTAGCGCCCTTTCGTACATCGCAATCCAATCCTCCACGGTCATTTTCTTCGCCAAATCACCGATGAGTTCCACCGGGATTTCGTGCGGCTTCTTGAAGCGGATGCAGCTCTTGCCCATGTCGAGCCGACCCTTCACCCGCTTGGCATACTCGGCGGTGAACCATTCCAGCAGCGCCGGATCGGCGTAGATGCCCATGTGATACACGGCCACGAAGTTCTTTTGCGAAGCCATGCCCATGAACGGCAGCGGCTGCTTGGGGTCGCAGTGGTAGCCAGCCGGGTAGAGCGAGTGCGGCACCACGTAGCCAATCATGCCATAGCCCGTGACCTCTTCGAAGCCAGGCGGCAGGTTTTCCAGAATGGCCTGGCGGAGGGCGTTGATGGCGACCTTGCGGTCGTCGGGCAGTTGTGCGACGTACTGGTCGGGGGTGTCGGCGAAGATTTGCATGATGGACGGGTTTTGATTTGAGCCGTGAATTTCGGTTTTTTTCCAAAACCAAATAGGTGGAAGCGCCAAGTCTGTGAACCATATTTACACCATGAAAAAACCGACTTGGCTTTATATCCTCATCGGCCTGCTGGCCGCCAAACTCCTGCTCCACATCTGCCTCAACGCAGGCTGGTCGTTCCATCGCGACGAATTGCTCTACCTCGCCCTCGGCAGGCACTTGGATTGGGGCTACGCTTCCGTCCCGGCGGGCATCGGCTTTTGGGCCTGGTTCTGCGATGCGGTGCTGGGCGGCTCAGTGGGGGCCATTCGGCTGATTTCCACGTTGTTCGGGACAGCAACGGTGCTGCTCACCGGACTGATGGCGCGGGAATTTTTGCCGAAGGAAAACAGCGGCAGGTTCGCCATGCTGCTCATCGGCTTGGCGGGCCTCACCTGCGGGGCATACCTGCGCCCCAGCATGTTGTTCATGCCCGTGGTGTTCGACGTGTTTTATTGGGCGCTGCTCTGCTGGCTGTTTTTGAAGTACATCAACACCGAAAAATCGGCGTGGCTGCTGTGGTTCGGCGCTGCGGCGGGGCTGGGCATGTTGAACAAATACACCCCGCTCATCTTCTTGTTCGCCATGCTGCCGGGGCTGTTGTTCACGCGACAGCGCCGCATTTTCTCCGACAAAAAATTTTACTTAGCCGTTGGGCTGGCGCTGCTCATCTTCTCGCCGAACATTGCTTGGCAGGCGGCGCACCGCTTCCCCGTTTTCCGGCACATGGGCGAGTTGGCAGAGACGCAGTTCACCCACGTCACCCTCGGCGGTTTTTTCGGCGACCAACTGTGGTTCTTCCTTCCGGCGCTGCCCATCTGGCTCGGAGGGCTTTATTTTTTGTTGGTGAAAAAAGCGGCTTCGACGTGGCGCATTTTCGGCTGGATGTTCCTGACCACACTCGCCGTGCTGCTGTTTTTCAACGCAAAAAGCTACTACTCGCTCGGCGCTTACCCCGTGCTGATTGCCGCTGGAGCGGCATTTTTGGAACAAATCACCAATGATAAGATGCGGTGGGTACGCTTCGCAATGCCAGCGTTCATGCTGCTGTTTGGGGCGATGACGATGCCAACCGCCCTACCGTTGCTGCCGCCAGCGCAGGAAGCCAATTTTGTGAAACACGTCGCCCAACTGCCCGGCTTCGATGGCATCCTGCGCTGGGAGGACGGCAACTACTACGCCCTGCCACAGGACTTCGCCGACATGCTCGGCTGGGAGGAACTGGCAGAAGCTGCGGGGAAAACATGGCAATCGCTGCCCGACAAAACCACCGCCGCCATCTTCGCCGACAGTTACGGACAGGCCGGGGCAGTGGAGCATTTTGGCAAAAAATACGGCGTGCCCGAAGTCCTCAGTTTCAGCGACAACTACCGCTACTGGCTGCCCGATTCGCTGCCCGCCCAGTTCCAGGTCCTGCTCTACATCAACGACGAACTGGGCGACGACATGCCCGGCTTTTTTCAGAAAATCGAGAAGGCATGGGAACTCGACATGCCGCTCTCCCGCCAGCACGGCACCCAGATTTACCGCTGCGAGGGCCCAACCCCGGCGTTCTTCGAGCGGATGAACACGGCCATCAAAGCGGCGAAAAACGATGAGAATATTGAGGATTAGAAAACAAATTACAACTCCGACCCGCCACCACCCACTTCACTGCCCCGCCGCTCCAAGTCCAACAACCACTGCTTGCGCCAAAGTCCGCCGCCGTAGCCAGTCAAGCTGCCATCGGAGCCGATGATGCGGTGGCAGGGCACAATGATGGAGATGCGGTTCATGCCGTTGGCGTTGGCCACGGCCCGCACGGCAGCAGGGCGTTGCAGGGCAGCAGCTTGGTCGGCGTAGCTGCGGGTGGTGCCGTAGGGGATGGTCAGCAGCTCCTGCCAAACCGCTTGCTGGAACGCCGTGCCAGGCATTGCCAGCGGCACGTCGAACACCTTCCGACTGCCGTTGAAATACTCCTCCAATTGTTTTTTCAGCGTTGCAAAATGCGGGTTGTCGCCCTGCAAGATGGTGGCATTGTAGTGCTTGGCCAACGCTTTCAGTTCCGTTGGCAGCATCTTGCGGTCAGTGTATTCGAGCAAGCAAATGCCCTCCGGCACGGCTGCTGCGAACATGGTGCCGATGGGCGTCTCCAGCCGGGTGAGGTCAATCACGCCCTGCGCCTTGCCGTTTTTTGGTGACACGCCGAACACCGCCTTGAACGAATCTCCGAAACCGCTGAGCGACTCGTAGCCCGTGCCGAAGGCGGCATCCGTCACCGTCTCGCCCTGTTGCAGCTTCTTGAAAGCCGTGTTGAGCCGGAACATGCGCTGGTAGGCATGGAAGGTCATGCCATGGTTTTTCAGGAACCAGCGGCGGATGGTATGCGGTTCGAGGTGGCGTTGTTTCAAGTCCCAATCGGTGATTTTCCCGCCGGGGTTGTCCCTGATTTCATCCAGAAGCGACTGCACGAAGTCGGGTGTCTCGTTGGGCAGTTTCAGTGGTTCGCAGATTTTGCAGGGCCGGTAGCCTTTTCCGAGCGCCGCCTTGGTCGTCTCGACAAATTCGACATTCTCCGGCTTCGGCTTGCGCGCTGTGCAGACGGGGCGGCAAAAGATGCCCGTTGTTTTTACGCAGGTGAAAAACACGCCCTCAAAAATGGGGTCTTTGTCGAGGATGGCTTGGTACATGCGGTCGGTGGTGAGTTGCATTTTACTTTATTTTTTGGCAAAAGTCGCCCAAGAAGACGTCGCGAAGCAACCGAAAAATTGACAAGTATTTTTTACGAAGCCCCAGCCTACTGACAGTACCATGTCAGTGGCAAGACGGATATTTGTCACCTGAAACACCGTCAACCCTTCACCAACTCAAAAAAATGAACCGTACCGACCGCCTCATGGGCATCGTCGCCCACCTGCAAGCCAAAAAGTACCAGACCGCCGAACAGCTCGCCGAACATTTCGGCATGAGCGTACGCACGGTTTACCGCGACCTGCGCGCCATGAACGAAATTGGTGTGCCTGTGGGCTTTGAGGCGGGGCGAGGGTATTACATCGTTGGGGGCTACTTCCTGCCACCCGTTTCGCTGACGGCAGAGGAGGCCAACGCACTGGCGCTAATCGAGCCACTGGTCATCCGCTTCGCCGACAAATCAATCGTGTCCCACTTTGGTACAGCCCTCTCGAAAATCAAACAAGTGTTGGGGCAAACACAGCGCATCAATTTGGAACAAATCCAGTCGCAGGTGGCCCACTACATCCCCGACGATTACGCTCACCTGCTGCCCAGCACCGACTACCTCACGACCATCCAAAAAGCCATCATCGAGCAGCGCATCCTGCGCATCGAATACACCAACACCAATGATGAAAGCAGCTCCCGTGAGGTGGAACCCATCGGCCTCACATTCTACTCACTCAACTGGCACCTCATCGCGTGGTGCCACCTGCGGCAGGAGTATCGCGACTTCCGAACCAGTCGTATCCAGTCGCTGAGGCTGACGATGGAACCGTTTCGCATCAAGGCGCATATTTCACTGAACGATTATTTGCGGGACTTGGAGGCATTGGAGCAGCGGCTGCGGCGGGGCGAGTAATTTTTTCCAAAGTCTAAAAATTCACTGACATACAGTTGTCAGTGACTGCCATCATCTTTGCCTCATTATTCATCAAAACATAAATCATTATGACAATTATCTCATTGTTTATCAGGGAATTAGAAGAAGAAGCCATTGCCACCCGCAAGATGCTGTCCCGAATCCCCACTGACAAACTCGACTGGGCACCCCACGAAAAAAGCATGAAAATGGGGGCGCTGGCCACCCACATCGCCGAGCTACCCACTTGGGTTTCCATGGCTTTCAATATGGACGAAATTGACTTCGCCGTCAATAGCTGGGAGCCAAAAAAGGTGGGCGGGGCCGACGAAATTTTGGCCATTTTCGAGAAAAGCCTTTTGGAAGCCAAGACCCAACTCATCGAGGAAAACACCGCACGACTGGGCGAGCGCTGGATGCTTCGCCACGGCGAAATGGTGCTCTGGGACGCCGACCGCTGGGGCGTGGTGCGCATGGCCATCAGCCAAATTATCCACCACCGGGCGCAGTTGGGCGTGTACTTGCGTTTGTTGGACATCCCCATCCCCGGCAGCTACGGCCCGAGTGCAGATGAGCAGTAGCGTCATCCCTACCCTATCCAACTTTTTTTGAACCAAACAATTTTTCAATCATTTAATCACTCGACGTATCCACCGCCGTTATGGCAGGTGGATTTTTTTGTATAAACCATTTTCATGAAAAAAATACTGCCAACCTCGCTGTTCGCACTGCTGACCAGCTTCACCATTTTCGCCCAAACGGGCAGCATCCGCGGTACCATCACCAATGCCCTGACCAACGAACCCATCATATTTGCCAACGTCATCGCAGTCGGCACCGACGCTGGGGCCACCACCGACGAGAACGGCAACTACGAAATCACGGGCCTGGCACCCGGCCTCTACAACGTGCTGGCCAGCTTCGTCGGCTTCAACGACCAGACGCAGGCGGAAATACAGGTGATGAACTCGAAGCCCGCAGTGGTCAATTTCAAACTGGAAGAACAAAGCGCTGATTTACAGGAAGTTGTGGTGAAGGCTTCGCCCTTCAAAAAGCCGGAAGAAAGCCCCCTCAGCCTGCGCACCCTCGGCGTGGCGGAAATCCAGCGCAACCCCGGCGGCAACCGCGACATCTCCAAAGTGGTGCAGTCGCTGCCCGGCGTCACGACGACGGCCAGCTTCCGCAACGACCTCATCATCCGCGGCGGCGCACCCAACGAAAACCGCTTTTTCCTCGACGACGTGGAGGTGCCAAACATCAACCACTTCGCCACGCAGGGCAGCAGCGGCGGGCCAGTCGGCCTCATCAACGTGAACTTCATCTCGGAGGTTGATTTTTACAGCGGTGCCTTCCCCGCCAACCGCGGCAATACGCTCAGTTCGGCCTTCAATTTCCGGCAGCCGGATGGCCGCAGCGACAAAATCGGGGCGACCGTGATGATCGGCGCTTCCGACGCTGGCCTGACGCTTGATGGGCCGATTGGCGAAAAGACGACCTTCCTGTTTTCCGCCCGGCGGTCGTATCTGCAGTTCCTGTTCAAGGCGCTGGAACTGCCGTTTTTGCCCACCTACAATGATTTTCAGGCCAAAGTGAAGCATAAAATCAACCAGAAAAACGAAATCTACTTCGTCGGCCTCGGCGCCATTGACGAGTTCTCGCTGAACCTCGACGCCAACGAGACCGAAGACCAGCAGTTCCTCCTCGACCAACTGCCCGTGAACACCCAGTGGAACTATACGAACGGCCTTGTTTACAAGCATTACGGAACGAAAGGCTACTGGACCGTGGTGGCCAGCCGCAACATGCTGAACAACGAGGCGGTGAAGTATTTCAAAAACGACGAAAGCTCGGAGGACAACCTCGTGCTGGACTACAAATCGCAGGAAATCGAGAACAAGTTCCGGGTGGAAAATACCAGTCGCTACGGGGATTTCAAAGTGAATTACGGCATCGGCTATGAGTTCGTGAAATACAACAACCGCACCTTCAACCGCATTTTCACCAGCGCCGGGCCACAGACGGTGGACTACCGAGGTGCGTTCGACATGAACAAATACAGCCTGTTTGGGCAGGTGAGCCGCAACTACCTCAGCGACCGCCTCGTGCTCTCGCTCGGTGCCCGCATGGACGCCAATTCCTATTCCGACGACATGAACAACCCGCTGGAGCAGTTCTCGCCACGGTTCTCGGCGTCGTACTCGTTTTCGGAGCAACTTTCTTTCAATTTCAACACGGGCCGCTATTTCCAACTGCCGCCCTACACCATCCTCGGCTACCAGCAGGGCGGCGTTTTTGTGAACCAACAAAACAATATCCAATACATCCGTGCCGACCATGCCGTGGCGGGCTTCGCCTGGAACACGAAGACGAACGGTAAAATCTCGGTGGAGGGCTATTTCAAGAAGTACGCCGACTACCCCTTCCTGCTCCGCGACAGCCTCACGCTGGCCAACCTCGGCGGCGACTTCGGCATCATCGGCAACGAACCCGCCATCAGCCGTAGCGCCGGGCGCACCTATGGCATCGAGTTTTTGTTCCAACAGCGGCTGTACAAGGGTTTTTACGGCATCGCCAGCTACACCCTGGGCAAGAGCGAATTTGAGGACAAAAACGGCGAATACGTGCCCTCATCGTGGGATGCCCGCCACATCGTGAACCTCGCTTTGGGTAAAAAATTCGGCAAAAACTGGGAAGCGGGCGTCAATTGGCGCTTTCAGTCTGCCCTGCCCTACACGCCGTTTTCCGACGCCTCGTCCTTGGTGGACAGTTGGAACGTTCGCAATTCCGGCCTGCCCGATTACAGCCGCCTGAACACCGAGCGCGGCGACGTGAGCAGCACTATTGACCTCCGCATCGACAAGCGCTGGTTCTTTGACCGCTGGAGCCTGAACGTTTACCTCGACATCGAAAACATCACAGGCAACGCCGTCGGTATTCCTGCCCTCATCCTCGACCGACCGCTCGACGAGAACGGCACCCCCATCGGCGGCGGCATCATCGAGAACCCGGATGCGCCCGTGGGGCAGCAGCGTTATAAGTTGAAGTCGTTGAGTGCAGAGACGGGCACGCCGATTCCGAGCGTGGGGGTGATGATTGAGTTGTGATTCGAGACCTTTCCCGCGAGAAGGATGGGACACGGAGTGAACTGATTTGATGGATGAACACAGATTTCATCAGTGAAAATCTGTTCCATCTGTCTGATACGTGACCCATCCTCCTCGCGGGAAAAAAATCCGTCACTCCCCCACCCCATCGAACCAAAATCCATTTCATTCGCTTTTCAAAACTGCCGCTTGCACAAACAGGCGGCAGTTTTATTTAAAATCAAACCAATCGTGACCAACGAAACAAAAAAAGCCTTCTCCGGCTACGAGGTTTTCATCATCGCCATCCTCGCCCTCACGCAGTTCACCGTTGTGCTCGACTTCATGGTGCTATCGCCGCTGGGCGCCATCCTCCTCAAGGAACTGGACATCAGCACGGCGCAGTTCGGCTGGGTCGTGTCGGCTTATGCGTTCAGTGCCGGGGCGTCAGGACTGCTAGCATCGGGCTTCGCCGACCGTTTCGACCGCAAGAAGATACTCGTGTTTTTCTACACAGGCTTCATCATTGGCACCTTCCTCTGTGGCATTGCGCCGAGCTACCATTTGCTGTTGGCCGCCCGCATCGTGACGGGCATTTTCGGGGGCGTCATCGGTTCAATTTCATTTGCCATCATCACCGATTTGTTCCCCTTCCAAATGCGGGGCCGGGTGATGGGCTATGTGCAAATGGCCTTCGCCTCCAGCCAAGTATTGGGCCTGCCCATTGGCCTGTACTTCGCCAACCTCTGGGGCTGGCATGCACCGTTCTTGATGATTGTCGGGCTGGCGGTGCTGATTTGGTTGGCCATTTTGGTGAAAATGCGGCCCGTGGATGGCCACCTCGCCCTGCAAAACGACCGTTCCGCATTTGGCCACATGGCCAAAACCGTATCGGACAGGCGCTACCTCCAAGTGTTCATCGCCACTACCCTACTCACCACGGGCGGCTATATGCTCATGCCCTTCGGAACGGCCTACGCTGTGGGCAATATGGGCCTCACGATGGAACAACTGCCCTTGATTTACTTCGTAACGGGCATCTGCTCCATGATAGCTGGGCCGCTCATCGGCAAGCTATCGGACAAGATTGGCTCCTTCCGGGTATTCGTCACAGGCTCGCTGCTGACCATCGTCCTCGTACTGATTTACACCAACCTCGGCACTACCCCGCTCTGGCTGGCCATCGTGCTGAACTCGCTGCTGTTCGTGGGCGTTACCTCCCGCATCATCTCGTCCTCGGCCCTCAACACCGCCGTGCCCGACCCTGCCGACCGTGGGGCGTTCATGGGCATCAACTCCAGCGTAGCGCAGGTTTCGGGTGGCATCGCCACCGCCGTGGCAGGTATGATCGTGGTGAAAACGGAGACGGGCTACCTCGAAAACTACCCGCTGCTGGGCATCGTGGTCACGGTGGCGATGGTGCTGGTGTCGGTCCAGTTTTATTTCATCAACAAGGCGGTGCATGAGCGGCGGCGGAAGGCAGCTGAAATAAATACAGATATAACGAAATAACGTTTTCTACAAATCTTTTTCTTTGCGACATGAATACAATCGTACGCACCACCTCCGAACACCCCGGTTTCGTCGCCCTCGTCCGTCACCTCGATGCCTATCTCGCCCATATTGACGGTGAAGAACACGCCTTTTATGCCCAATACAACAAAATTGCCGCCCTGCAAAACGTGGTGGTGGCACTAGATATCGACACCCCAATCGGCTGCGGGGCCTTCAAGCCTTTTGATGAAAACACCGTGGAAATCAAGCGGATGTACGTTTTGCCAGAATGGCGAGGCAAGGGCGTGGCAGCTCAGGTTTTGGGCGAGTTGGAACGCTGGGCCTCGGAGCAGGGCTATGGCCGCTGCGTGTTGGAAACGGGGCTTAGGATGCCCGATGCAGTGGCGTTCTACACAAAAAATGGCTATGTGCGCACTGAGAACTTTGGGCAGTATGCGGGCGTAGAGAATAGTGTTTGTTTTGAGAAAGAAATACAGAAATAACGAAAACGTTATTTCTGTATTTCAAAATGTTGGTTTTCAATAATTCCCAGTACATTTCCAAACGGGTCGAACACCGTCGCCACCTTGATGCCTCCCCCAACCTCCGTCACAGGTTCTCTTTCTTTAGCGCCTTTTGCCAGTAGTGTTGCATGGGCAGTCTCGGCATTGGCCACGCCCCAGTAGGCTAGCACCCCTCCCCCACCCGACTGGTTTAACTCGTCGGCAGGCATGACGCCCAGTTCGTAGCCACCGACGTTGAAGCCGACATAAAATGGTTCATCGAAATACGGCTGGAAGCCGAGTACGTCGGCGTACCAATTGCGGGCGGCCTGCAAATCGTTATTAACGTAAATGACTGTCCGCAGTCCCAAGAAATGGTGAGTTTTGTTTTCCATGATTAGATTGTTAAACGAAATAACGAATTAAAGAAAGATGGATGAGAGATTGAACTCGCAAATAAATAACGAAAGAACGTTATCTTCTTTTCGTTCTTTCGTTATTTATTTTTTCGTCGTAAACAAATCAAGCTGCCAAAGATGACTAGCCGCTTTTAAGCGAATATAAGCATAGATTTTCATCCGCGGCCGCAGTGTCGCTCCTCAGCTGTTAGCGCCGGTAGCGTGGCCAAAAATGGCCAAATTGCAAACCTACGCCCCCTACCCCACCGCCATTTTTCAATCCCACGTCAAATTTCATATCACAAAGTGGATTAAATCATAACGAAATAACGAAAGTGTTATTTAACGATAAAACGAAAGCGTTACCGAGAGTTTTTGAACTGCTCAAAACAAGTGGTGAGCAGGCTTACCATACTCATGTCCATTTCATTGGCATACGCCTTGAACTCGCGCTTGAAGGCGGCGGGCACTTTGAAATTAAGTGGTCGCAGGTCTTGGTCGGAGCTGCGGCTGAGGTTGGTGGGCGCCTCGAACTCAGGCGGAGGTGCTCCTTTGCGGTTGGTGGTTGGTTTGCTGATTTTTGCCATATCTATTATTGATTGATTGGTTTGTTGTAACTGTAAAATACAGGTTTACGGGACAAATATAAAGAAATAACGAAATAACGTTTTCTACTTTCTAAATTGCACAGCCCGGAAAGCATTGGCACCAAACAGCAGAGCAATCTTGGCATTGCAATGTAGAAATAACGAAATAACGTTTTCTACTTTCCATTTGCACTGCCCGGAAAGCATTGACACAAACAGCAGAGCAATCTTGGCATTGCAATGTAGAAATAACGAAATAACGTTTTCTATACTTTTTAATTTAATCACTTCACCTCCTCCACCCGGTTCACTATCGCCTGCACCAGCACGTCGGCTTTTTCATTGATGCTCTTGAAGCCGGTCTCGGTAGCGCACTTGCCTTCGTCGCTGGCGCGGCGAACGGCGGTCTTCTCGAAGAGCACGCCATCGAGCAGGTGGTATCCACTGGCACGCACGTACTCCATGCCCTCGGCAAGTTCCGCTTCGCTGTTGCCGATGCGCGATAATGCAATGGCGATTTTCTGGGATGGCACCCCGTTCTTCTTGAGTTCGTGTGCAAGCTTAATGGTTGGTTCTAGGTCGTCGAGGGAGACGCCCGTGGGCAGCACTACGAGGTCGCTGGCCTTGGCGATGTCAAGGGTCTTGCTGGTGGAGTGGGGGGCCCCATCGAACACGATGAGGTCGTAGCGGTCACCATGTTTGAGCGCGTCGCTAACGTTGACGAACTGCTCGACGGCCACCTTTGGGGCTATCTCGTTTTGCATCCGTCGGCGGTTCCAGTTGGTACAGGTACCCTGCGAGAGGTCCATGTCGGCGATTTTTACCGCCCATTCGTTGACGGCGTAGTTGCAGGCGGTGAGGCGCGCCACGGTTGATTTTCCGACGCCCCCTTTTTGTGATACGACTCCAATGACCAGTGCCATAGTTCTATTTTTAATAAAGAAATAACGAAATAAAGATTTAACGCTCATTGGCGTTGCCGCCGCAAAACTAAGCAGCGAATGGCAAATAGGGTAGGTGAGGAGTGATTTTTGTAGAAAAAAGTAATTAACGAATTCGTTAATTAACGATACTGACTGTACTTGCCGAATCCAGATTTTGAAGAATTGCAGGCTCATACCCCTTTGCTGGTCCAAACCAGATTTAAACACATCGGGTACACATGAAGCCGATTGAGAAAAAAGCCAGTGTTTGCTGGGAAAAAAACGCATTTAATACCTAATCCTAAGTATTGTTCATGAAAACGAAAAAGGCAAAAAATAAATGAAAACCCAATTAGTACCTTTTTAAAATTATGTTTTATATATTTATTCATTTAGCTTTTTATAGTTTAGAAGTAACTTATAGCATTGATGTTCAATTAGTTATCGATAATTTTGTGTACCTATAGTGTGGGAGTTGTGTTCTCTAAATGGGTTGTAACGCGCCGTGCTGTGGGAATTAAGTGTAAACAATGTGGGTTGTCAGCGTCCTAGTAGTGGGTGATAGGTGTCCGTGAAGTGGGGGCTTCGCGTAATAAACGTGGGAAGTGAGTGCCCTTAAAGTGGGTCGTGTACCCAATGTGGGGATTCTGGCTTGCCAAAAGCTGTTATTTCTTAAAAAAGTGATAGTAGAGGCTGAATTTAGGCATTAAGTAGGGGCATTACAGGGCAAAACCGCCCTGGCGTGTCCCCGTTGTGGGCATTTCTAGAAATGCTTCAATCTTCATTTTAATTTTATCATTTCTGCTATCTTATTGATATACAGCTATTTGTATTTGAATTTTTGCTTTCGTGTGTACTCGAAGTGGGGATGTGTGTCCCCAAAGTGGGGAAAATCTTACGGCAAATTAATCATTTTGTTTCGCTCATGTGTACCTTGTTTGGGGAACCCAGTAATGGCAAGGGTTTCAGTGTGTTCTTGCTGTGTGCAGGTAGTATTAAGCTTTAGAACAAGCAAGATAGCGAGCCATAAATAATGCTGAATTTGGATTTCAAATGGTTGTGTGTACCCGATGGGGGGACGATTTTTCGGTAAATCCCACCTTTTTTGCATTGTTGTGTACCCCATGTGGGCAATGTGGAAAAAAAGTGTACCTCATCGTTTGCACACGTACACGCGGGGAAATATTTTTCCGCAAAATATATTTCCATGCAGGTAGAAAAGACGAAGAAGGTAGCTGCTATTGCCAACCAGTTTATTCAACATGCGCGCTACAAGCTCACGCCCCGCGAACAAAAGCTTATCCTTTACATGGCCACCTTGCTGCGTCCAGAGGACAGCGACTTTGAGACTTACCTTGTACCAGTCTCCGAAATCGAGTACATCTTGAAATCGGATGAAACCAAAAAGCATGGCTCCTTCTACGAGCGCCTCGACGACCTGCTTGATAGCATCACCGACAAGAAAATCACCTTCCCCACCGATTTTACTGTGGACGGCCATCGCCTGCGCGGCCATATCAACTGGGTGGCTGGTGCAGTGCCAAAATACGATGAGAACGGCATCCTCTGTGTGGAGTTTGGCTTTTCGCCTCAAATGAAGCCTTTCTTGTTGGGCCTCAAAGAACGTTTCACCCGGTTTGAGTTCCTTGAGGTGGCGAAGATGAAAAGTGGGTTCAGTATCCGTATATACCAGATGTGCAAGGCGTATTACTTTGAGAATATTCGGCATGGGCGCAACGTCTTTGCGGCCAGCATAAAGGAGTTCAAATCTAGGCTCGGTATCTCTGACAAATACCCAGACTTCCGCAACTTTCGGAGGAAGGTACTTGACGTGGCCCGCGAGGAAATCAACGAAAAGACACACCTCCGCATTGACTACGATTTCATCAAAAAAGGCCGAAACATTACCGACCTGCGCATCGTCATCAACGAAAAAACCGATTTCAACCCTGAATCGGAAACGGTGGAGGCACCTGTGGAGACTGTGAAAAAGAAGGTCACCAAGCCCGCCAATGACCTGCAATCGCGGATAGAATCGCTGACAGAGGCGCAGCGTCGCGCCTTCAACACCTTGACAGAGTACGGTGTGAGTATGGTATTCGCGCTCGATGAGGTGCTGCCCATCATCAAAGGCAGTGAACTATTGGGTTACGAAGACTATTTTGTGTTGTTTATGCTCGCTTTTTTTGAAAAAAAGACCAACGTGAAAGGCCAGAAGGAGAAGGTAAAAGCATTCGGTGGCTGGGTAGTGAACCGCCGATTTGAAGAGCCGAATCTCTACACCCAGCTGCTCGAACAGGTAGTATCTCGAAAGAAGAGTCTCAAAGACGATGAGCGCGCCAACCGGGAGCGCGCCAAGCACATTACCGCTGCCGATTTTCGACAACTGCTTGAAGAAGAGAAATCCATTGGGAAGACGTTGGAGCCTGCCTTTTCGGTACAGAAAAAAGCGGCTAACCAGGCTAGCCGTATGAGTAGGGTAGGGGAGGGTGCCGACCTTTTTACCCCAACTTCGAAATCTGAAACGGTAGCAAAAGAGAAGGCAATTTTCAATTTTGAAACCTTCAAGAAAGAGCATGCCGATGTGTACAAACGCATTCACAAAGAGCGCAAGGAAGCTTTTGAGAATTTTATCACTGCCTCCAACTACAAGCAATTGCTCGAAAACAGCGTCCAAGCCTACTGCGAGCAGTGGTTCAAGGCGCAATAACACGGTCTGCCAGACCATGCACCGATAACAAAAAACGAAGCCTGTACTTCAGGCAAGCAAGGATTGGCAATCCTTTTTCAAACAAAAATTATGTTACCAATCCTCTTCGAAGACAACTACCTCCTCGCAATCGACAAGCCTGCTGGGTTACAATCAGATGCTGACCGACACCGCAACCCAAGTGCCGAGACGCAGGTGGCCGATTATTTCAGAAAAGCGTTTCCTTGGAAAAAACAGCTTGTAGTTGGGCTCTCGCACCGCCTCGACAGGCCGGTGAGCGGAGTATTGCTATTTGCAAAAACACCTGCGGCTGTCAAGGCGCTCGCTGCGCAATTTGAGGCGCGAACGGTCGGCAAATTTTACTTGGCCATTTTGGAGCAATGCCCCCCACAGGACGAAGGCGAACTGAAACATTGGCTGAAAAAAGATGACCTGCAAAAGCGCGCCGTCGTCGTCAATCCGCACACGAAGGCATCACAGGAATGCCGCCTGCGCTACAAGGTTTTGCAAAAGAAAGAGGACAAGTGCCTCGTTGAAATTGAATTATTGACTGGACGCTACCACCAGATTCGGGTACAACTAGCCACCATCGGCTGCCCAGTACTTGGTGATGAAAAATACGGCGGAAAGATTGTGAACAAAGGAGTTTCGATGATTCACCTGCACTGCCAGCGTCTCGTTTTTGACCACCCAAAAACCGGTGAGCGGATGGAGGTGAACACACCGCCGCCTAGCCTTGGCCAGTGGCCTAGCTGGAAATGAAAAGCAAACGGGTGGATGCACCACGTTCGGCCGATTACTCCACTACCAACTGCTCCACCTGTACCCAATCCCCAGCGCGACATTCTACGAAGTACGTGCCTGTAGCGAGCGCGTTCGTCTCGATGGCTTCCCGCACGGCGAGCACTGGCTGTAGGTTTTGGTAAATGATTTTTACCGTACGCCCCTGTGCATCGAGTAGGCGGATGGTGAGCGGACTGGCTGTTTTCAAAGAAACCTCAGCGAAGCTTCGTTCAGTGGCCGGGTTAGGAGATAGCCGCAGCGAGTTATCCGCCGCAAGCTCCTCGGTAGACAGGATGTTGGCGAATTCCAAACCGTACCACAGCGTTTGGTCACTGGATTGGTTAACGCTCACGTTGAATTTACCCCCTTCCGAAGAATAGGTCGTAAAGCTGCCCTCGGCGCCCATTGGCGTGAGCGGATAAACGCGCAGTTGGTCAGCGTTGTGCGTGATTTCAAGTGAAAGCTGGATAGGCAAGGCTTCCGTTGGCTGCTGGCCCCAACCATTTTGCACACTGTTGCCTTCCCAGAGCATGTCTGTGTTTTGCGCCCGAGCAGAGACGGTCATCACGCTTTCCAAAGCTTCACCCACAGGGTCGCCCGTGAGTGAAAGCAGGGTAACGGCGGCGAAGTCGTTGCCGGAGAGCAACTTGAGCGGCCCGGCCTCGTGCGGTGCATTTTCGTTCACGAAGCCAGTGATGCTGACGAACTGTGGTGTCACGGTCGTCAAAATGCCCTTTTCTGCGTCAATGCTCGTCTCGCCCGTGCTGGTGGTGGCTTGCAGACCAGGCCCGCTGGGCAACTGGGCGAAGTCGGGATTGCCTGTGCCCTCGAAGCCGCCCGTGCGGATGGCCGTGGTTAGTGCCAATCGGCTGTTGTAAGGAATGTGGGTGCCCCATCGCCCGGAGTAGTCGTTGCGCGGCACGGTGTTGAGCATGTAGTCCAATGAGTAGTTGATTTCGAGTGGGTCGCTGGCTGGCTGCATCAGCCCATTGCGGAACGCAAAACCAAACATGGGCGAGAGTGCCATCTGCGTCGGGTTGCGGTGCAGGGCGTAGTGGCCATCAATCATGTCCTTTTCCCACTCGTCGTATTCGTCGTTGTATTCGTAAAAAACAATGGCGTCAGCGTCATGGAAGGCTCCGTAGGCCGCCATCCACGGCATCATTTCCACTTGGTAAATATTGGGGTAGGCTTGGTAATACTGCCCGATGGTGAAGGGTTTTCCTTTGATGGCCAGCCCGCTGAACAGCTCGTTGGGCGTGGTATACCAATCGCTTTTTACCATTGGCATGTTCATCACTTCCCAAACCCAACTGGTACCGTTGTAGCTCCAGACGGGGTAGTCCCAAAGGCCGTGGTCGTCCACGTAGTCCATGTCCTGGTGGGTGAACACGTCGGAGGGGCCGCCAAGTGAGTTGGAGCCAGCAACATTGGCCATCACACCCAGTTCGTCCTTGAGGTAGCTGCGCATTTCGTTGAAATAGCTGCGCTGGAGCGTCAGGTAGAACTCCGTCATGTCGGCGATGCGGGGTAGGGTGTAGTCGAAACGGTCGCTGTAATTCATGCGGCGAATCGTGCCATTGGCGAGGCTCTCGCCGGGTGCGACGCCCGTGGACCCAGCGTCGGCGAGGGTCAGTTTGTCAAAGTAAAAATTGCCGAGGTTGTTCTCGAAGCTGAAGGCGAAGCGCACGAAACCTGTGTTGTCTTCGGGTGCGATGAAGCTGTAGGTGAACTCCTGCCACTGCGTCGTGAGGGCGATTTGCTTGCTGCCGTACCAAGTCCACGGGTCAAGGTTGCGCATCGTGTAGGCCCAGATGGTGGCAGGCTGGTCGGCCCGTGCAGCGAAGGTGACGGTGTACGCTTTGCCCGCCTCCACGCTCAGGTTTTCTTGCTTGAACTGGATGTGCCAGCCCGTGCCAGTCACGTTGGTCACACTGACGCGAGCGCAGTCCTGACCCTCGAAGGGGTTGGTTTGTACAATGCTGAGGTCGGCGGCAGCGACATCATGCAGTTCGAGCTTCCAATCGCCGTTGGGGTTGCCGTTTTCGAAGTTGTTGTCTAGCAACTGCTGGTTGGCACCTTGAGTGCTTGCGAGGTCGTTCCAAGTGGCAGCAAGCGCTGTTTGGTTGCCGTATTTGTTCAGCAAAAACTGGTTCCAGCGCAAGTCGAGCGTATCGCAATGGCGCTGCATGAGTTGGCCGTCGTGTGAAAAGTGCCGCAGGAGGTCGCCGCGCCAGTAGTTGTATAGGCTGTTTTCGTGGGTGATTTCGACCATTGCCACCACGGGGTCGTTGGCGAGCGCCAGGCCCGTGTAGAGGCTGATGGGCGTGAGCAACTGCTGGGCGTACTGCTTCTGCAACCCGATGAGCTGGCGGTCGAAGATGGTCACTGCCTTGCCAGCGTCTTGGATGCTGTCGGCATCGAGCACCCCGTCGCCCTCCTCGAACTCCCGTGCCACGTGCAGGCTGATATTGGCGTAAATTCCCTGCTGCTTCAGGTGATGAAGGAAGTAGTGCAGGCGGTCGAGGGTAAAGAAATTGAGCACCTGCGTGGTGTTGGAGTTGGGATAAAAAATGGAGCCATCCTCACCAGCCCACGGGGTGTCCATGTTGGTGAACCGCACGAGGTTGATGCCCATCTTGCGCATCCGGGCTGCCACCCACGGCGCTTTGATTTTCTTGGGGAAACAGGCTCCAGTAGAAAGGTTTACCCCCCAAAACCGCAACCGCTCGCCGCCCGCCTCGAAGTGGCCATCGGCATTTATGCCCACAAAGTTGGTGACGGGCTGCTTCGCAAATTCGGGCAGGAATCGCTGCGCCGTGCTGTCGCCGGGCGGCATGAAGAAGTGGAAGCCGTTGTCGAAGGTTTGGGCTTGGAGTGAGATGCTCCACAGCAGAAGCAATGGTAAATAAAAGCGCATGTCGGTGTGGGTTGATATTTTTGAAAAATCGAAAGATGTCTGATTTTAAGAACGAACCAAGCAGCGAAAACCCTGCCGGATACCCGCCTCAGCCGCCCAACAGCAGTCCCTCCAGCTCTACCCGTTTCGCATGGGCAGCCTGGTACCCAATCTCGAACATTTCATCGAAATGCGCCCGGTCGAAAGTGGCGAATGCCGCCAGTTCGTGTGGTGCGACAATCACATTGCACAAGTGGTACTTCTGCACCGAGTGGTGATGGATGCTGAGGTGGAACAGCCGCTCCATCACGCCCAGTGTACTTTTGATGTCACTGGGCTGCAAGTCCTTGAACGGGTGGACGTTGGAGCCGATGATTAGCTCGCACTCACCCGTTAGCGGCTCTACCGGAAAGTTGTTCAGCGCGCCGCCATCGGTGTAGAGCTGCCCCTCGATTTCCACGGGGGTGAACACTACCGGGAACGCCGCAGATGCCATCACTGGCCGGATGAGCGGCCCGTGTGAGAAGGTGCGCTGCCTGCCCCGCACCATGTCGGTTGCGGTAATGTAAAGTTTTTTCTGCAAGGCCGAAAAATCGTCATCGGGAAGCAGTTCTTTCAGGATGGGGTAAAATTTGTCAGAGTCAATGAAGCCGGGCTTGCGAGTGGCAAAGTTGCCGATTTTGAAGATGGAGGTTGTCTTGAAAAAATCGAGAATGGTGCCGACCGAGTGCCCGGCCGCTCGCAGTGCCCCGACGATTGCCCCAGCACTGGTTCCAGAAATGGCTACCGGTTCGATGCCGATTTCTTCCAGAACTTGCAGCAGTCCAAGGTGTGCAACGCCGCGTACGCCGCCGCCGGAGAGCACCAGACCAATGGAAGGTAGGTTTGTTTTCATGGCGGTAAAAGTCGTTAAAAAACAGCGATATCCCCAAAAAAAGACGGCTGTGCCTCACGAGGAGACACAGCCGATTATCAGAATTTTAAACAGTTGAAAGTTAAGGATTTACGCTATTTTTTAGCGAAGCACAACGAACCGCTCCACCCGTCGGTTTTGACCCTCTTCCACGGTCAGGAAGTACAGGCCAACGGGCAAGTCCGTCACGTCCAACTGGTAGTAGTTGTTGCCCTCGGCAGCCTCCACGAATACTGTTTTTATGGTTCGACCTGTCTGGTCGCTGATGCTGATTTTGCTGAGTTGCTCAGCAGCAGCATTGAATGCTACCGTCAGTTCGTCGGCCACTGGGTTGGGGCTGAGGCTGATGCCAGTTGCGCTCGTTTCATCAGGATTCAACACGACAATCGCTTCACCGGGTTCGCCATTGGTCAGGTTGCCCGTTTGTACGATGTTGATGTTGTCAATGGCGATGTCGCTTGTTTCACCGTTGCCCGTTTTGGCGTACACCCTGAAGCGGATAGTGGAACCGCCGTTGTTGGTGAAATTGATGTTCTGCGTGTACCAAGAATTGCCCTGGTTGCCTTGCTTGCTCCAGACGTTGTTCCAGGTGTTGCCGTTGTTTAGGCTGAATTGGATGCGCAGCGTACCAGTCTTGGCGCCGTAAAGATGGTAGTTGAATGAGAGGCTGAAAGTGCTCACCCCAGTGATGTTGATGCATGGGCTGAGGAGGTATGCCGTTTTGTTGAAGTTGCTGGTAGCTTCGGTGTAGGCGAAGTACGTGCCGTTTGACGCTGCATCGGGGCCAGTGCTGGCAGTAGGCGTTGGGGCGTTCAGCAGTGTCCAGTTGATTTGGTCGTTGGTGGCCTGGGTCCAATTGCCGAGGCCGTTTTCGAAGCTCTGGAACTGGGGCAGCGACTCGCAGCCCGACGAGTTGGTGCCCACCGTGGCGCTGCCAGTGGCTGTACCCGAAACAGCGCTTGTCACCGTCACGGAGTAGGTGCCTGCTGGCACGTTGGTCAAGTCTTCTGTGTTGGCACCGTTTGACCATGCGAAGGTGAACGGAGCTACCCCGTTGCTCACGGTGAGGTTCACTGCGCCGTTGCTTTGGCCGCTGGTGGCGTTCGTTACGACGAAGCTCAACGTCATGCTGGCAGTGTTCACAGTGGCCGACTTCGTCGTTGTGCAGCCCTTCGAATCGGTCACGGTCACGGTGTAGGTGCCTGCGGCGAGGCCAGTGATGTCTTCCGTCGTTGCTCCATTTGACCACAAGAAACTGTAAGCTGGTGTGCCGCCGCTCACGGTCAGGTTGATGGCACCGTTGTTTTGTCCGCCAGAGGCATTGGTCACAGCGGTGCTCGCACTGAGTGCTGCAGGTGCCGTGACGATGCGAGAGGCCGTGCCCGTGCAGTTGTTCGAACCCGATGATACGGTCACGGTGTAGGTGCCTGCAGGCAGGTTGCTGATGGTCTGGGTATTGCCGCCGTTTGACCAGAGGTAGGTGTAGCTGCCGTTGCCGCCAGTGGCAGAGGCCGTTGCCGTGCCATTGTTGCCACCTGAGCAACTAACATTTACGCCGCTGGTGGTGACGGTGAGGCATTGGGTCGCGCAAACGGTCAGACAATTTGCAGCTGTCACTTCGTTGCGGATTTTGTTGCCGGGCTGTGTGCCAAAGCCGAGGTTGAAATTGATGCCGACCCCGCTGACGAGGTGGCAGTAGCTCATTATTGTGCCTTGCGTAGGCAGTGGTGCGTTGCACCCCTCGTTGGCGCCCACCGCTGGGCCGCAGCCGTCAATGGCCGTGTTGTTGCCGTTCCAAGCACAGGCATGGGTGTGCGGCGAACCGAGGTTGTGCCCCATTTCGTGGGCGATGACGTTGACCGACCAAGAGTAGGTCGGGAAGTTGCTGTAATTGCTGTTGATGTAGCTGTAGGCGTAGGCGTAGCTGGTGCAAAGTGCATCCACCCAAGCGATGCCGCCGCCTGTGGGGGCACCCCTCGAAATGAGGTGGGCTACGTTGCCGTTGAAGCTGGGTCGGGTGTTGCGGAAAGCTGTGAGCGCTGCCGAGGTAGAATTAGTCGGGTAGGAGTCCGGTGTCGTCCAAGTAAAAATCTGAGAGATATAGGTCGTGATGGCCTCGGCTTGGTAGGCAGCGGCCACGGCGTTGAACAAGCCCGTGAGGAAGTTGGTAGCTCCGGTAGCTCCGCCTTTCTCGGTCACGAGGTCGTACTCGGCTTCGAGGTAGGCTCTCACGCATTTGTCCACCTTTTCGTTAGCTGTGGCGGGAGTTTCTTTCCCTTCGGAAACTGGCTCCTCACTGGCGCCGCACTCAAAATTATTTTCGAGCAGCAGGTCGTTTTCTTTGTAAAAAATATAGTTGACGGACTTGGCGGTTCCGTCCGTGCGGCCCAGTACAAGGTTGCCGTCCTCTTGGGTGCTGATTACCCCGATTATTTCGTCCTCAAAAAAGCTGATGGCTGCAATCGAGTTGGCATTGCCCTCCACAATGCCCCGGTAGTACACTCCCGGCTGGTAATCAACGGCTTGTCCGTTGGAGCTGCTGGTAATCAGTGTGAAATCTTCGGTGAGCAACTGGTGCTTTACCAGTTCAAGTTTCAGGGGCTTTTGGCTGCCGTTGGGCAGCTCCAATTGCAGCGCTTCGGGTGCCGTTTGGAACAGCGACTTCAGGTTATCGAGGTCGAGCGTTAGCAATTGGCCCTCCGTCACGAGGTCGTCGAATTGGCTGGCAGATTTTGACTGGCCAACAAACTGAAACAGGCTTGGCTTTGAGAAAATTGTTTTTTTCGATTTGGCTTCCTGTACTTTTTGCGCCAGAATATTGGATTGGGCATGGCTCAAAAATGGGAGCATGAAAAGGCAAATTAGCAGTGAGATGTTCTTCATAAAGCTTAAAAGTTTTATTGAGTGTGAATGAGTATTTACTTGATTAGGCATCGCATCCGGGCATAGCCTTCCCCCATTTGCCAAGGGCAAAAGCATCGCTGCCGACGTCGTGCGGTACGCGTCAATTTCGATGAATTGATTGCCAATAAGGCATCATGCCCAATTGGCCTCAGGAATTTTGAAAAGGGGATTAGGTAAAACGGGAGGGCATCGGTGTCTGTTGGATGAGAACTACACGGAAAGGTGATTAACCAGGTGTTTGTTCATATCCTAATATAAAAAATAAATATGAAAGGGCGTCAGCCGCGATTTCGCATAGCATTCGGTGCTACCTCGCCGTTTAACTTGAGAAGGAGATTTTGCATAACGCAATAATTGTTCCGTTTTTAGAAGGTGCTGTTTTTGTTTGGCACTGCCTTTTGAGATTTTCAACCTCTTTGCTGCATCAATAACCGTGCTTGTAGAGGTAGGACGAGTTCCATCGCTCGGCCCAATTGGGTTTGTCCATGACGAAGAGCGTTTCCCCAGCTTTCATGGCGGAAAGGATTTCCGCACCGCCGTCTTTTACCTTTGCGTTGACCACACCTGCCCCCTCCGATTCCCGAAATGAAACCATTCCAATGGGTTCAAAACGGATGAGTTCCTTGCCTTCAACGTTGACAATTCGCTTGCGCACGACGCTCCATTTGTCCAAGGACTTGAAGTCAAAATCGCCCACGACAAGTACCTCGTCGGCACGGTCTTTTTTCTCGTCCGTCACTTCGGCAACGATGACGGTCGGCGGCAGGATTTCATCCAAAAAACCAGATGGGTTGATGCTCAAACCCCTGAGTGCGTCTTCGACAAAAAAGCGAGGGTCTTTGGATGTGCTGTTGTTGTATTGCACCAAAATTGGGTTCTCCTCATTCACGTTGTTGTGATAATTTTTTGAAAAGGGCACCTTCTTTTCGCCAACAACCTCGCCCGTTTCGACGGATACCAAGCGGAGCAGGTAGTCAAATGCAACACTTGCCGAACCAGCTTTGCCAGTATCGAAATCTCGTGAAATCTTATCAACGACCTCCGTGCAAACGACCTCCAGCAATAGGTCCGCACCGACAGCCTTGTATTGGTCAATCACCGCTTTGTCAATGAAATTTTCGTGCTTTTGCAATTCCTTTTCGTTGTTGAGGGCAGAAAGGTTTTCTCGCTCGACGAGGTTGTAGCCCTGTTTGCTCATCAGGTTGAAGCGTAGGCGGCGGTAGGCATTTTCTCTGTTTTGCTGGGTGAATTTTGACGGGGTCACAAAGGATGCAACGGCAATATTCAGCCCGGAAAGGGATTTGGAAATGGTATAAGGTTTTTCTGGACTGGCGTAGATGGTCTTTTTTTCGTTGATTGCCGCTAAGATTTCCTTCTTGCCTTTTTCCACGTCGAAAAGTCCGTCGTTGGCACTGACCTTATCCGCACCAACCCTTCCAAGCATTGCAAAATGCTCGTACACCTTGTCGCCGGACTTGATTTCCCGCACGGTGTAAATCATCAGTTCATCACCTCGGATTAGGTCATAATTGGTTCCTGCTGTAATTTTGACCGTTTTGACCTTGTCGCCCTTGACTTCCGTTGCTGCTGTTACTTGCTCTCGGTAAGGGAACAATTTATAATGAGCATTCCGGCTGATGCCGCCCATGTTGTTTACCATCGCATCCTGCCCGGCCTTGTAGAGTGCAGGAAGCTGGCTGAACAAGATGTTCCTGGACTTTTCCAAAACCCCTCCCCGCAGCTTTTCATCAGACGCGTTCATGCCTTTGGCCCAGCCCACTTTTTTGTACTCTACTTTGAATTCTTTCTCAACTTGACCATTGACAACGAGTGCTGTTCGCCCAGCAACCATGCCCGTTTCCACGGCGGTGGCCAACAGTTCAACCCGGCCTTGGATGGTGTACTTGTAGCCGAGGATGACAGTTTGCAGGGAGTCGTTGAATTTTTTGATGGTAAAATCATTTGTGAGAACCGCATAGCTGCTACCGCCCTCCAAAATGTGCGTGGCAGCTGCGGTGGTGTTCTGTTCAGAAAACACGTCCACCCTGTTGGACTTGTGAAGCGCGTCTATCGCCGCCTGAAGCGTGCGTTCTGCCAATTTGTCGTCATTCTTTTCATTCAATGAGACAAACCGAAGAACGTATGTCGGGGCGGATTGCTGTGCATGGATTTCCTTTTGGAAAAGCAAGCCGGATAGCAGTATTAGCAGGTATTTTATGTTAGCCATGAATCAGGGCTTTGGATGTTTTAAAGTTGGAAGGTGCAGTAAAGTTTTGAGCCGCCATCGAGGCGTGTTTTGACTTCTTTTTCGCCAGAATCCACCGTGACGATGGAAAAATTCTGGTCCTCGACTTTCTCTACCGTGCCAGTGGCGATGGTTCGGTAGTAAGTTTGTTCGGTACCACCGTCAATGGCCCGCGTTTCCTTGACTTTGATGTCAAGTTTGGTACCCTTGCGCAAGCCGCGCCCGAGGCCGCCGGCAATCAGCACGGAACGGGCTTCGTCTTTTTTTTGCGCAGTAATCTCGACGACGGGCATGAGCAGCGGGAACGCCCTCGAACACAGCCTCCGAAGCCCTTCCAGCACCGGCTCACGAATGGGTTTCGTGAAAACCACGAACATGGTTTCGTACAATTCCACGCTTTCTGTGCCAACAACGGTTTGGTCGGCGACGGAGTACAGCGTCAGGTTCAGCGCATTCGTCTGCATGTCGAACTCGCCGGAAATCAAATATTCAGCACCGATGCCTTGCCCCTGCGACACCACGTAGCCATCGAGAAAAGCCTCGGTTTTTTGCAGCTCCCGCTCCTTTTGAATCAGGTCCGAGGTTTTTCGGTCAACGAGCGTGAATCGGTCGTCCTTCCCAAAGAAATCAGCGACGATGCTGGGCAGCAGGTCAAGTTTTTGGCGCAACTTTTCAGGTGGCTGCTGCTTGGTGTAGTAGGGGTTGTCGTCACTTTCGATTTTGGCTTGGCTCGAAATCTGGGCGATGGAAGGAAGATGAAATTCCACGACCGAAATGGTCGTCTTTTTGTCCTGCGACTGGGCGAAGCTGGGCCAAATGGCGACAACACAAAAGATGATTGCGATGAATAACCTCATTGAAGTTGTTGGTTTTGTTCAGTTGTTGAAGTTCGGCGAAGCGGTTTAGTGTTAAAAATGCTTCATCATCAAATGGTCTTGCACGATGATGACGCGCTGCTGGTCATCGGTTTTTGCTTTGGCCTCATAGTAGGCTTTCAAGGTTTCCAATTGCGCTGCAAAGTCGGCATCTGCACTTTTATTCATTTCCACTACAAATGCCTCGGCCTCGCCAAAACAGCTGGCCGATGGGTCAATATGCTGAAGCGCTTGCACGGCGCTTCCATAGTCTTTTTTAGCAGCTGCAGCTTTAGCGCGCAACAGGATGAGCTTGCAAATGGCATCCCGCCTTTTATCGTAAAATGCTGAAATCATGTTCTTCGATGCCTCGAAACATGGCAGGTTGGAGGGCATGTTCACGAGCAGACCGAGTGCCTTGTCGTACTCTTGCCTATTGCCGAGCGCTTCGGCTTCCGATTGGATGGCCTTGCAGTTTTCGGCGTAGTAAGCGGCTATCTTTGGGGTGTTTTCCTTCAGAAAAGCTTCGAACTTAGCATCATTGGATGGCAGCTTGGAAACCAACTCGCGCTTGGCTGCCGCGGCGTCGTTGCCGGAGGCAGAGAGTTTTTTTGAGTAGCTGGCAAAAGTGGGGTTGCCATTTATTTGCTTGAGCGTCATCACCAGTTCTGCATCAATGACGGTCAGTTTTTTCATGCCTGCGTCCACGGTTCGAGCTTCTCCAAATATCAATTCTGGCTGTACGCCCACTGGAGCATGGATGTCAGCCACGGCGATGTCGTTCCCGGTCATCCAACCGCGCAGTTTGGTGTGAACAGACTCCCGTTGGAAGCCCGCAAGCACATTGGCCGGGTCTTTCACGGGGTAAAGCCCCAATCGGATTTGCTGTGAAAAAAGCGCCGTGCAGGACACCAGCGAGATGGCGAAGGTCAAGGCTCGTAGCATGTTTTTTTGATTGAAAAGCATGGTGGAATTTGGTTTGATAGTACAGAAATCAGGTCAGGGTGATGAAGATGGTATTGCCCTTCACCTCTTTTTTCACCCCGATTTTCACATCGCCCGGCTTGCTGATTTTCCGGCAATACTTGAAAATCTCCAAGGCAAACTTATTGGTGGAATAAGAAGTGCCACTGGCATCCTTGGCAGGAATGCGCACTTGGTCGAAAATCACCTTCATGTCGGTGGTGCCTTGGATGTGGTATGAGCCCTTGAAGGCATTTTCGCCCATCCAAACTTCCAACAGGTCGGAAAGCGGCAAGCCCTCAGCTTCAATTTCGGTGCTCATGCGCAGGTCGCTGTCCGCAGAAAAGCTGAATTCGACGGCCACGAAGCGCCCATTTTCCAACATCTCCGTGAATTTGCCCTGCATGACGTTCAGGAAATCTTCTACCACAGACTCGACGGCTTTTGCTGTCAATTTGCCAAAGTCTTCCGTGTAAAATTTACCACTGAAGCCAACCTTGTTGGAAAGGGAAGTAGCGGTCGAAGCGTCGTATGCGGTCAAAATCACCTCCACGTTGTTGCCGGAAGAGCTGCGCTGCAAAATGGCTTCGGCCTCCACGTAGATGTCAGCCCCGCTGAATTCGACGATCTGCGTCTTGATGTCCGT
>CAYTZS010000018.1:0-42220 GCA_964442355.1 uncultured Saprospiraceae bacterium
TTTTTGGCCCTCATCCTGGCATGGTCCACTGGCTGAATTCCCTACCCAACCCCGCAAGACTACCTGTTTAAAACCGACACCAAAAAAATCGAGGAGTACCTTACCGACAATGGGCTCTCGGCAACATCCACCGAGTCAGGTTTGTACTACATCATTGATGAAGAGGGCACTGGAAGCAATCCCAGCATTGACGACGAAGTGACCGTCCATTACAAAGGCTACCTGCTGAACGGCAATGTGTTCGATGAAACTGGCGCAAACCCAGTCACTTTTGCGCTCAAAAACTTGATTCTTGGCTGGCAGGAAGGTATTCCGCTTTTGAAAAAAGGGGGCAAGGGCACGTTTTTTCTTCCTTCTTATCTTGGCTATGGTACATCATCGCCTTCCTCCGAAATTCCGAGCAACTCGGTCTTGATTTTTGAAATTGAGTTGGTTGATTTCTAACGCACTGAAGCCGTTAGTTTCAATAACAAAAAAGGGTGTTTTTCGTGCAACTTACTGTTTATCAGGCAATTGCACAAAAAATACCCTTTTTTGTATAACATAAGGCCAGCCAGTTTTCAGGCATCGGCTTTATCTTATTGTTTTGGCTCGCTTTCTTGCTTCGGCTCGCTAGGCTCTGGCGCTTTGTCGGTAAAGGAATCTTTTATCTCACCAAGTTTTTCAGAAGCGTTTGCCCATTCTTCTTGTGCGGCAGTTTTCAGCTTTTCGCCCGCACTAATCACGGAATCCTTGGCCTTGGAAATCAACTCGGAAGGATCGCCAACCCGTTCGGTGAACTCTTCCTTCACAAAGTCTTTGGCCTCGGAAAGTTTCTCGCCAGCGGTAGCGGCCAGCTTGCCCGCATCTTCCACCAGCTCGCTGGTGCTCTCCTTGATGTCGGCAGCTACTTCAGCCAACGATTCTTTTGCCTTTGTTAGCAGGTCAGTCGAGTCGTCGGCAGTTTCAGTGGGTGCCTCCTTGGCGACGTTTTCAGCGTTGTCGGTTGCCGCCTTTTTTGGTTGCCCGAATAAGTTTTTAAGAAAGTTTATCATTTTGAATTGATTTAAGAAATGAGTTAAAAAATTGACAATCAGTGCTTTGCGCACAGTTCCTTAATGCTCATTTAACCATTTCAACATTGGAGAGTGAGTACATTAATTTGTTGATGTCCGTGGAATTGAGGTGCAGTGTGCCTTTGATGGTGATGGGGTCAGCCGTGAACGGAACGGGGGTTTTTGCCCTGACTTCCATCACGGTTTCGGGGCCTGCGCCGCCGCAGAAAAAACACATGCTGTAAGGATAGGCGGAAAAGATGAACTCCTTGTGGCTTTTGTAACCCTCCACTGGAATGATGTACCCTTTGATTGTCACTTCCTTGCCTTCCAATTTTTGCACCTCGTTGCTAAAAATGGGCACATCCACCTTGAAGCCCAACATTTCGTCGTACTCCTTTTTGTAAGTGATTTTGCCGAGGGTCTTCCACATGTAGTCCTGCGCTTGGAGTACAAAAGAAAAGGCTACAGTAAAAACTGCCGATAGGGCGATGGTTTTGATTTTCATTGACTTGATAATGATTTGAAAGACACAAAGGTATAAACGAATCAACGCTTTCTGCGTCACCAAAATTCTTGTAAGAGAAGGTTTTCGCCCGTTCATTGTTCAATCCGCCGCCAAAATATTGCAAAGCAACAAGCGTTCTAGGTTGGATTTTGACAGCAAGCCATTGGCTTGATCGCTTTTCCAATAAATGGCCACTTAAGTTCGGATAAAACGCAGAACTTTGCCGCCGTTTCAACAAAACCGAACCGTCCTGATGAGATTTTTGACTTTCATATTTGCAATCGTTGTTTCCTCGCACCTCCACGCCCAGTTGGGCCAAGCATTGGTGACACATATTTCGTTTGACAAAAGCGGTTGTGCCATCGAAGACGAAGCAGGCGACCCAGCCATCCAGATTTTCGCAGCAGGCGACTCTGTCTGTGGATGCGGCGTGGTTAACAACTCTCGCTATTTCGACGGCGACGACGACTGGTTCTACCTGTTTGGGCAAAGGGTGGAAGAGGCTTTCACGACGATTGACTTTTCACTCAGCTTCTACTTCAAACCAACCTCCACCAGCGCCGCCAACCAAGCGCTTTTTTCCAAAAAAGTAGGCTGCGCTGGCGACCAAGCATTTGCGGTGCGCTACAACCCTGCCAACAGGAGCATGAACGTTGAAGTTTCGGAGAGCCCTACCATCAGCGCTTCCATCAGCAGAACGCTTCCGATATCTTGCTGGTATCACGTGGTGGTGGTCAGGAAAAGCGCTACCACGCAACTCTACGTCAACAACCAAAAACTGGGCGAAGTAAACTCCCCGGGCAGCCTGCGGGTAAACATGGGCAACAGCGAACCGCTCACCGTTGGCAGTAGTGACTGCAACTTTGAGCAGGATTTTCAGGGCTACCTCGACGAAATCCGACTTTACAGCCGGGCACTCAGCCTTCAAGACATCGAAGACCTCTACCTGTCGCCCGACCAGATTGCCTCTGGCCTGAAGCCAACAGGCGTGAACGACACGACCATTTACCTCGGCGGGTCAGTGCCCATTCAACTCACAAATACCTGTGCCAATACTTTCAACTGGTCACCGACCACGGCTGTGGTGAACCCAGACCAGCCAAACCCCGTCATCACGCCCGATGTGACGACCACCTACACGCTGACCATGGTGGACAACGACAATTGCACCTCCACGGACTCCATTCGCATCATCGTGGTAGATCCGACGACGGTGGAGTGTGGCGACATATTGCTGCCCTCCGCCTTCACCCCCAATGGCGACGGGCTGAACGACCGCTTTGGCATCAGCAACCCCTTCGTGACTGGCGAACTACTTTCTTTCGACATTTTTGACCGTTGGGGAAATATCGTGTTTAGCACCAACGATACCCTCGAAAAATGGGATGGCTTTTTCAAAGGCCAGGCCGTGAATCCCGGCGTTTTCCTTTACAAAATCCATTACAGGTGCGAAGGCACGGAAAATGTCAAATCGGGCAGCGTGACCGTGATACGTTAACCGACAATCCGACTGTTTTTGTTAAAAACAAAATGGCCGGGCAGCTTTCGCTACCCGGCCATTTTTATTCCTACTGTGTGTACAAAACTGGCAATTGCTTTACGCCAGCTCCAATTTCTTCGCTCCAACCTTGTACATCTTCTTGTAATATTCGTCGGCCATGCGGTCAGAATCGAAGAACGTGACGACCTCCTTCATGCTGTTTTTCACAACAGAAAGCCACTTTTTCCGCCTTTTGTAGTAGAGCGGCAAAATCTCGTTTTCCAGCACCGACATCAGGTTTTTACGGTCAAATTCATCCTGAATGCCCTCTGGCCAATTGGCATCAGCTCGCTCGGTCACGAAGCAGTTGTGGCCGTGGCTGGCGAACTCTGGTATCCAGCCGTCCCAAGTCGAGAGGTTCACGCAGGCGTTCATGGCGGCAGTCATGCCGCTGGTGCCCGATGCCTCGCGGGGAATACGGGGATTGTTCAACCAGATGTCGCTACCCTGTTTCATGATTTTTGACAGCGAAAGCTCGTAGCCAGTGATGACGGCTACGTTCGGGTATTTCTTTGAAATATGCTCCAGTTTGTTGAACGTGCCAATGGCATCGTAGTCCATGGGGTAGGGCTTGCCTGCCCAGATGATTTGGATGGGAAACTCCGTGTTGTTCAACAATTTTTCAAAAGCATCCAAGTCACGTGTGATAAGGTCGGCACGCTTGTACCCAGCGTAGCGCCTTGCCCAAACGAGCGTAAGCACATCCGGCTGGAAAATCTTGCCTGTTTGGTCGGCCACGACATCGAAGAGGCGGCATTTCAGCTCCGTTTTACGGGCTTCGAGGGCATCGTCGTCGCCGTTTTCGAGCGCAGCGTCAAGCTCTGGGTCATGCCAGTAGCGGTGGTTCTGCGCATTGGTCACGTGGGTAATGGGGCAAATATTGTCATATCCGCTCCACATTTCACGGGACACCTCGCCATGTATTTTTGATACGCCGTTGGCCATGCGGGCCATGCGCAGTGCCGCCAGCGAGTGGCTGAACACATCGTCGGCGATGCCTGTGATGCGGCGCACCTCACTCAAGGTCACGTTGCCGAAGAAGCTCATGCGCTCCAGCAAGTGGATGTCGTGCTTCTCGTTGCCCGCCTCCACGGGCGTGTGCGTGGTGAAGACCATGTGCTTGCGCACTTCGTCCAGCACACCGAATTTATCGTAAAGGTGAAATGCCGCAGGCAGCGCGTGTGCCTCGTTGAGATGGTACACATCGGCGTCGTAGCCGAGAACGTCAAGCAGCTTCGCCCCCCCCATGCCCAGCAGGATGGACTGCGCTACCTTGGCCTCCGTGTTGTTGGAGTAAAGGCGGTGGCAGATGGTCTGCGCCAGGTAGTCGTTGGCGGGGTGGATGGTGGAGAGCAGGAACAGCGGCGCAGAGCCGAACACATGCGGTGGAAGGTACCAGACCTTCACCATGATGTCGTGCTTGTGTACCTGGATGTTGAACTCGATGCCCGTATCCACGAGGAAATTGTACTGGCGCTCCAGGAACAGCACGTCCATTTCGCCATTGCTGTTGCGCACCTGGTCGTAGTAGCCGTACTTCCAAAGGATGCCGACGCCAATGAGGTTTTGCTTGAGGTCGAATGCGCTGCGCATGTGCGACCCGGCGAGATAACCGAGACCCCCGGAGTAGATTTTCAGCGCTTGGTCAATGGCAAACTCCATGCTGAAGTAGGCCACTTTTTGCGAGTATTTTTTATCCGTAGGGTAAGGGTGTTTAAAAGGCATGAACTGGTTCATGAATCTGTAGTTTTCAATTTTAAGCGCCAGTCCGTCCGTCGGGCCGGTGCGTCATGTATGTTAAATTTCGTGAATTACCAATTGTCGAGAAGCACAGAAAGCGGGGCGAAGATATTTAATTTGTCAGAAACTGCGATGGTTGTTGCGCAGAGCCTGCAAGGGGAGGGCGTGATGGTTTACTTTTGCCCCTTAAGCAAAACTGATTCCAATGAAAGCCTTTCAGACTATTTTGTTGCTCGTGCTCTCCAATACCTTCATGACCTTCGCTTGGTACGGCCACCTGAAGTTCAAGGAGATGAAGATGACCGAGAACCTCGGCTTGCTGACCATCATCCTCATCAGTTGGGGCATCGCCTTCTTCGAGTACTGCCTCATGGTGCCCGCCAACCGCATTGGCTACAAGTTGAACGGTGGCCCATTTTCGCTCATGGAACTGAAGGTGATTCAAGAAGTCA
This sequence comes from uncultured Saprospiraceae bacterium, assembly GCA_964442355.1. Classification (GTDB taxonomy): domain Bacteria; phylum Bacteroidota; class Bacteroidia; order Chitinophagales; family Saprospiraceae; genus UBA6168. The sequence continues at coordinate 5,275 of CAYTZS010000018.1, forward strand.
TCACGCTGGTCGTATTTACGGTGTTTTCCTTGCTGCTGTTCAAGACGGAGACTTTCAAGTGGAACCACTTGGCGGGGTTTGGGTGCTTGGTGCTGGCGGTTTATTTCATTTTCAAAAAATAGGGGAAAAGAAAAGCGATGGGATTGCTACTAGTTACCCATCGCTTTTCATCGTAGGCTGTCGCAATACGGGAACTGCCCACTGCCAACTGACAAACTGCCAACTTCTCACACCTGCTCCGGTCCATCCCCCGCCCAATCCTGCAAGTAAGTCTCATCTTCGCAAAGCGGCTTCAGTTCCTCCTCAATAAAGCCCCGCACATCGGCGATGATGTCCTCTGGATACAGCACGTGCAGGTTCGGCCCAGCATCGAGGCTGAAATAAACGGTGTTCTTCGTCTCCGCCCGATATTGGCGCAGCCGCTCAATCATCTCCAGCGTGTTCGGTTTCAGGAGCAGGTACGAAGGGTTGCTGCTCATCATCAGCCCGTGCAGGGTCAGCGCCTCGTTCTCGGCGATGCGCCCGAACTCCTCCAGGTCGCCGCTGCGCATGGCCGGGATGAGGCGGTTCAGGTTGCGCCTCGCATCGGCATAGCGGGCCTCGGCGAAGGGGTGGCCCTCCATCAACCCGTGGCCCGCCCGGCTGCTCACGCTTTTCGCCTCCTTGCTGGCAATCAAAATATCGTCGTGGAAATTCTTGAAAACCGTGTGTACTTCCTCGCCCATCGGAACGGCGTACAGGTCGGAGGAGCCTTTCACCTCGCCCGTTTCGCCCCAAAGCGCCGCCGTAGGAAAAATGGAGCGACAGGCACTGCCCGACCCCAACCTCGACACATAGCTGGCCTTGCGGTCAAACGCCGCATCGTCGTCCAGCGTCTCGAACAGCTCGTGCTCCAGCGAGCAAAGGCAAAGCCCCAGCGCACTCATGGCCGAGGCCGACGAGGCAATACCCGCCGAGTGCGGGAACGAATTGCCGCTGTAAATGGTCAGGTCCAGTTGCCGCAGGAACGGGAAGATGTCCGTCACGCTCTCGAGGTACTTCACCAGCTTCTCCCGAAACGGCTCGTTCGGCTCTTCGTGAAAGAAAAATTCGAGGGAAATGCCCGATTCGCTGGTTTCCCGACGGCGATATTCCAATACCGTTTCCGTGAACGAGCTGCTCAGGGTCAAGCTCAGCGAGGGGTTTTTCGGCATTTGCTGGCCGTACTTGCCCCAATACTTCACGATGGCGAGGTTGCTGGGGCTGCGCCAAGTGATTTCACCGGGTTCGAGGTCGGCGGTTTCGAGGAGGAGCTGCGGGTTTTTGTAGTCTGTTGCGGACATGCGTTTTTGTTTTTTGTTCGGGGGTAAAGGTAGATAAGCGGCCCTACTTTCCCAAAAAACTCGAAAAAGCCGGGAATCCAAGTGGTAGGACGTCAAATTCCGGGTCCCCTGACCCCAATTTCCGAGTCTTGGACTCGGCCAGCCGGGTCACCTAACCCGAATTTTCGAGTCCCCTGACCCCAAAATCCGAGTCCTCCAACCCCAAATTTCACGTTCCCCAACCCCACCGTCAGGTCAATCAACCTTAAATTTGGGGTTCCCCAACCCGGATTTTGAGGTTCTACCACCCGAAAATAGGCCAAAAGGACTCGGAATTGGGGGTTGTTCTGGTGTTTTATTTTCTTAAAATATTGATTATCAATTGTTTGTGTAAAATAGAAGATTTTTTAGAGGTTGATACCACTAAGCCAAGGCTGGTGAGGTGGGAAATGGGGATTTGATGGGGGTGGTGTGAGGGCGAAGAGGCTATTGCAAACTTGGTTGAACTGAGAAAAACCTATACTTTTGTAAAAAACACTTAGCCATGCTAACCATTGCCGCAAAAGCGCAGATTTCCAAGAAAGACCGCCTGTTGAGCATTCAGGTTGCCGAAAATGTGCCCAATGGCGACTACGATGTGCTGGTGGTTTTGATGCCCAAACCGCAACGAACAAGTTCGAAGAAGCGCAACAGCAAGCAAAAAACCATCTGGCACCCCACCTATCAAGTGCCTGTGAACCCTTCCCAAACCTTCAGCAGAACCGAGATTTATGGCTGATGCACCCCAGCCTGAACCAAGGCGGTTTCTCCACTTATCCTTTGATTCAAAAACTGACCAACCGCTTCTACTCTAAGGCGAAGGCTGGCGGGTTGAAAAATGGGGATTTGATGGTGTTGGAGGGGGTGGTGTGAGGGGGTCGCAGTAGGCTGACCTACCTGACCTACGCACGGCGGCCAGAGGCCGCAACCCAAGCCCGTATGATTGCAAAGCTATCAACGAGCAGTACCGTTTTTCAATGGAAATGACAGGTGGTGCGCCAGCGGGTTTTACTTTGACAACACTTATTTAAAATGATTTAGGTATCTTTTATAATCTTCTACAATGCCATTATGCAATTTTAATTTTATACTTAGTTCACCTATTTTGTCTGGTGTGAAATTTTCTAAAACCCTAATTTGAGTCGTATCAGCCTTAAACAATTCAAATGCCACATCATTATAGACTATGAAAAGATACAAGCCTATTTTCCATTTTTCACTTTCTTGTTTATGGTTTAAATGCAGGTGATATATTTGAAAATCAAATTTCCTCATATCATGCAAAAAATCTTCCTCATCCAACCAATTCATTTCATCAAAAATACCATTTCCATCAAGGTCATCATAATTACCTCCATATTCTTCAAAAGAGCTTAATACTTCGTTTTTAACATTATATCTAAGATACTCTAACAGTCGATGTATTATCATAGAATCAAAATCTCCATAAATCTCATTTCTTAATTCAAATAATTTGTACCCGTCATAAAAACTTGTTAAAATGAATCCAAAATCATCAATATCAAGCTTATCCATGTCAATATGCTCTATTATTTCCTTGAGCACTTCAAAACTTGGATTTATATTGAATTTAATTTTATAATCTTTGACGTCTTTAAGCATTTTTTCATATCTGCCTTGAGAAAAATACCTATCAATCAATTCTGGATAATTCATCAACCTATCTCTAATCTCTTCTCCTTCAATACAAATAATATCATACGATTTTTGTGGAGCTAATTTTTCTAGCCAAACTCTAGCGTTATTCGTTAAGTATGCACTTGTGAAAATTACAAGTGAATTGGGCAATTCTGCATCTGCCCAAGCTATTTTAGAATTCAAATGTTCCGGCGGAACACCATTTTGAGTATAATGCTTACATTCAAAAAACCATTTTGTTTCTTTAGACTTAATTGGGTTATTAAAAATATAGCAGGCTTCAATATCACGTCCATTGTCTGCACCACCTTCACGCCAAATCAAATTGTAAAATCCATATTTTAGTATTAAATCATAACATAAATTTTCAAACGCCCTCGGGCTGATTTGTTCAAAATGAATATCATTTTTGTTATATCTCACGATTAATGGTTATTTCCAGTAGATAGCTTGCATACACCAAACAAATAAAAATTAATCCCACTGACCCAAACCTCTCAGTCAAGCCAGTGGGGTTCTCTCTCTCTAAACCTCCTCCGCCATCCACTCCTCAATCGGCGGACAAACACAAACCAAATTCCTATCCCCATATCCCCCATCCACACGCCCAACGCTGGCCCAGAACTTCCGGCCCTCCCGCAGGTACGGCAGTGGGAAGCCCGCTTTTTCCCGGCTATAGGGGAAGTTCCAGTCATTGGCGGTCACTTGGTGGATGGTATGCGGGGCATTGTGCAGTACGTTGTTGTCGTGCTCGTAGTCCCCGGCGGCGATTTCGTCAATCTCCTTGCGGATTTCCAGCAGGGCATCGCAGAAGCGGTCGAGTTCGGCCTTGTCCTCGCTCTCGGTCGGCTCAATCATGAGCGTGCCGGCCACGGGGAAGCTCAGCGTGGGCGCATGGAAGCCGTAGTCCATCAGGCGCTTGGCGATGTCCTCGGCGGAGCAGAACTGCTTGAACGGGCGCACGTCCACAATCATCTCGTGGGCAGCACGGCCGTTTTCGCCGCTGTACAGAATCTGGAAAGCACCCTCCAGCCTCGCCTTCATATAATTGGCGTTCAAGATGGCATAACGGGTGGCGTCGGTCACGCCCTGTGCGCCCAACATGCGGATATACCCATAGCTGATGAGCAGGATGCTGGCGCTGCCCCAAGGCGCTGCGCTCACGGCGCTGATGCCCATCTCGCCGCCCGTGCGCACCAGTGGGTGCGAAGGCAGGTACGGGGCCAGTTTATCATTTACACAAATAGGGCCCATGCCAGGGCCGCCGCCGCCGTGCGGGATGGCGAAGGTCTTGTGCAGGTTCAGGTGGCAGACGTCTGCCCCGATGATGCCGGGACTCGTCAGGCCGACCTGGGCGTTCATGTTCGCACCGTCCATATAGACGAGGCCGCCGTGGTCGTGAATCATCTGGCAAATCTGCTTGATTTCCACCTCAAAAACCCCGTGCGTACTGGGGTAAGTCACCATCAGGCAGGCGAGGTTGGCGCTGTGCTGCTCGGCCTTGGCCCGCAGGTCGTCGAGGTCCACGTTGCCCCGCTCGTCGCAGGCCGTCACCACGATTTCCATGCCCGCCATGGCTGCGCTGGCGGGGTTCGTGCCGTGTGCCGAGGACGGAATCAGCGCCACTTTGCGGTGGCTTTCGCCCCTTGCCTCATGGTACGCCCGGATGGTCATCAGGCCAGCGTACTCGCCCTGAGCGCCGGAGTTCGGCTGGAGCGAGCAGGCAGTGAAGCCCGTAATTTCACTCAAATAAGCCTCCAATTCACGGAAGATTTCCCGGTAGCCCTCCGTCTGGTCTTCGGGCGCATACGGGTGCATGTTCGCAAATTCTGGCCAGCTCACGGGGAAGAGTTCCGACGCTGCGTTCAACTTCATCGTGCAGCTTCCCAGCGAAATCATCGAGTGCGTCAGCGACAAATCCTTGTTCTCCAACCGCTTGATGTAGCGCATCATCTGCGACTCGGTGCGGTGGCTGTTGAAGACCGGATGGGTCAGGTATTCCGATTCCCGCACAAGTGCGGCGGGTACTTTTATGTCATCGGAAGCGCTCATTTCCACACTCGCATCCGAACCTTTTGCTTGCGCAAACACGCTGATTATCAGGTCAATATCTTCATCCGTGACCGTCTCGTCAAGGGTTATCTGCACGTTGCCGTTGGCATAATGGAAGTTGATTTCGGTGGCGATGGCAAGGTGGTGGATGGCATCGGCAGTGGCCTCATCCATCTGCACACAGAGCGTATCGAAGTAGCTGTAATTCAATTGGTTGTAACCAAGCAGGTGCAGGTTCTTTTCCAATATTTTGGCAAACGTGTGCACCCGCTCTGCAATGGCCCGGATTCCCTTCGGCCCGTGCCAAGCGGCGTACATGCCTGCCATGATGGCCAGCAGCGCCTGTGCGGTGCAGATATTGGAAGTCGCCTTTTCCCGGCGGATGTGCTGCTCACGGGTTTGGAGCGCCATGCGCAAGGCCCGCTTGCCGTGCGAGTCCACCGACACGCCAATGATGCGGCCAGGGATGATGCGCTTGTGCTCCTCCTTCGTTGCGAAGAAAGCGGCATGAGGCCCACCGAAACCCATTGGCACCCCGAAGCGCTGGGAGTTGCCCACGGCGCAGTCGGCGCCCCACTCAGCAGGAGCCTTCAGCACGGCGAGGGCGAGCAGGTCGGTGGCCACGGTCACATAAATCTCGTGGGCGTTGCATTTTTCGGTGAAGGCCCGGAAGTCGTCCACCATGCCGTTCTTGCCGGGGTATTGGAGCAGAACACCGAAGGTTTTCTCCGAAAAATCAAAGCTCTTCCAATCGCCGACGACCACTTCGATGTTCATCGGCTTGGCCCTTGTGAGCAGCACGTCAATGGTGGCATCGAGCACGTTTTCATCTACAAAAAACACGTTGGCGGGGTCGCCCTTGGCCTTTTTGTTTTTCACGTTGAAAAACATGGCCATTGCCTCAGCGGCAGCCGTGCCTTCGTCGAGGAGGCTGGCGTTGGCGATGGGGAAGCCCGTCATGTCGCTCACCACCGTCTGGAAATTGAGGATAGCTTCGAGGCGGCCCTGCGAGATTTCGGCCTGGTACGGCGTGTACTGCGTGTACCAGCCGGGGTTTTGGAAGATGTTGCGCAGGATGACCGACGGCGTGATGGTGCCGTAGTAGCCCTGCCCGATGTAGGTCTTGAAGACCTTGTTCAAGCTGGCCACTTCCTTGAGTTCTCGCAGGTACTCGAACTCGGACTGCGCCGCCGGGATGTTCAGTTCGCCTTGACGGCGGATGGCGGGCGGCACGGTTTCGTCAATCAACTGGTCAAGTGAAGGAACGCCAATGGTGTTCAGCATCTCCTGTGTTTCCTCGTGGTTCGGACCGATATGGCGGTCAACGAAGCGGTCGTAGAATGCGGTGGAATTGCTCATATTATTTCCTGAATTTGGAATTATTTGGTGAAGAATTTTTTGCGGGACAAATGTAGGATTTTGGTCGGGGAAATTAACAAGTAGGGGAGGGAATGGTTGTGGACGGGATGCGCGAGGAGGAAGGAACCACGGATTGGGCGGATGCGGCGGATGGATACTGATTTTAATCAGCTCAAATCCGCCCCATCTGTGTCATCCGCATGCCATTCTCCTCGCGTGTCAAAATTAGAGGGTAATATAAAACCGCAAAGCTTCTTCAATCACCCCCACCTCGCAAAACTGGTCAATCCTCGCCTTGCCGATGGCAGGTAGCAGCGTGAAATTGATGCGACCGCCCACGTTTTTCTTGTCTTTTTTCATAATGTCAAAAACAGCGGGAAAGTCCTCCTCAGCCAGCGGCCAATGCGGGTAGAAGCGTTTCACAAAAGCTACAATCTCGTCCAGTTCTGTCGCTGAAAGCCCAAGCATTTTATTGGAAAGCCAAGCCTCGCAGATGATGCCGAGGGCGACGGCTTCGCCATGAAGTAGTGATTGGTGATTGGTGATTGGTGATTGGTCGGCGATTCCCAATGAAACACTTTCAACAGCGTGCCCAATCGTATGCCCAAAATTCAGCGCCTTGCGGATGCACTTCTCCGTGGGGTCTTTCTCCAAGATGAGTTTTTTGATGGAAAGGGAAGGTGCAAGGAACGCCGCCCAATCCACGACCATCAAGTCATGGATTTGCTGCAAATTATGCCAATGTTCGGCATCAGCGATGAGGGCATGTTTGAACACCTCGGCGAAGCCGCTGCGAATTTCGGTGAGGGGCAGGGTTTTCAAAAACGTCGGGTCAACGAGCACTGCCTTCGGGTTTTGGAAGACGCCGATGCTGTTCTTCACACCGTTGAAATCAATGGCCAGCTTGCCGCCCACAGAGGCGTCCACCTGTGAGAGGAGGGTCGTTGGCACCTGCACAAAATCAATCCCACGCAGGTAGGTTGCTGCGCAAAACCCGCCCATGTCACCGATGACGCCGCCGCCGAGGTTGATGAGCAGCGAACGGCGGTCAAGGCCATGGCGCATCATTTCCGACCAGATGAAGCGGCAGGTGTCAAGCCCCTTGTGCAGCTCGCCAGCGGGTATCTTGATGGCAACTACCTCGAAATCAGTGTTTTGCAAAAAATAGGGAAAGCAGAGTCGGTAAGTATTGTTGTCCACCAGCACGGCGATTTTGGTGTACTTACCTGCGGCAACGAGCGCCCGAAGCGGCCCGCCCATTTCACCGATGAAAATATCGTACTCGTTTAGATTGAGTTTAATCATGCGCAAGTTTAGTGGCTTGAAGGTATTTTTACTTGAAAACGCCCTAGTTTTGGGGCAAAATTGCAACAGGTTTAGAAGGTTTAATAGGTTTAGTAGGTTTAAAGCGGCCACAACTAAACTTTCTATACCCTCTAAACCCTCTAACCAAGTTATGGAAAAGAAAGCAGTCATCGTCGGCGCAGGTTTGGTCGGCGCATTGTGGTCGGTTTTTTTGGCAAAAAGGGGCTACACAGTAGACGTGTACGAGCGCCGCTCCGACTTTCGGCAGGCGGGCTACATCGGTGGCCGCTCCATCAACCTCGCCCTCAGTGAGCGGGGCTGGAAGGCTGTCGAAATCGCAGGCATTCGGGAAAAAATCGAGCGAGTAGCCATTCCGATGCCGGGCCGCATGATGCATGGCACAGACGGCTCGCTCACCTACCAGCCCTACGGCCACGAAGGTCAAGCTATCTACTCGGTGAGCCGTGGCGGCCTGAACATCGAGCTGGTGAACATCGCCGACGAAATGGACAATGTGCGCTTCCATTTCAACCAAGCCTGCCTCGGCGTTGACCTCGAAAACAATACCGCCCGCTTTCAGGACACCCGCACTGGCGTCGAGTACGCCATTGAGAGCGACCTAATTTTCGGCACGGACGGAGCCTTTTCACCCGTGCGCCAAAGCCTGCAAAAGCTACCGCGCTTCAATTATTCCCAGCAATACATTGACTACGGCTACAAGGAGCTTTGCATCCCTGCCAAGCCCGACGGCAGCCATCAGATGGACACGGGAGCACTTCATATCTGGCCACGTGGTCAGTTCATGCTCATCGCACTGCCCAATGTGGACGGTAGTTTCACCTGCACTTTGTTCATGCCTTTTGAGGGCGAGGTATCATTTGAGAACCTGAAAACAGACGAGCAGGTCACCGCTTTTTTTGAAAAATACTTCCCCGATACGCTGCCGCTGATGCCTGCTTACTTGGCCGATTTCAAGGAAAACCCGACCTCGGCGCTAGTCACGGTGCGCTGCAATCCTTGGCACTATCGCCACAAGGTGATGCTGCTCGGCGATGCCTGCCATGCCATCGTGCCGTTCTTCGGGCAGGGCATGAACTGCGGTTTCGAAGACTGTACCATCCTCGACTCGCTGATGGACAAGTACGAGGAGCATTGGCCGAGTATCATTGAAGAATTCAACGCCAACCGCCCAGAGGACGCCAACGCCATCGCCGACCTCGCCCTGCTCAATTTCATCGAAATGCGGGACAAGGTGGCCGACCCGAAGTTTTTGCTTTGGAAAAAAGTGGAGAAACACCTCGCCGAGAAATTCCCCAGCGAGTTCCAGTCTGTTTATTCGATGGTAAGCTTCAGCCACGTACCGTACAGCCGGGCTTTGGCCGAGGTGAGCCGCCACGAGCAGTTGTTTAATAAAATGCTGGAAATCAAGGATTTGGAAAGTAATTGGACGGGGCCAGAAGTGGAGCGGGTGTTTCGGGGGTGGTTGGCTGGTTCGTGAAAGTTAAACGCTGGAAGGGTTCAACCCCTTCCAGCGTTGTGTAATTGTTAAACGGCTTTCTTCCCCCACTCACTCCTTTTCCTAAAATACTTCGGATTCACCACCAGCAAACCAAACGACTCGCAGTCATGCTTGCCTTGATTGGCGTGGTGCGACCCGTGCGCCCGCAAGATGGCACGGCTGTATTTCGAGTCCAGTTGCCGGAACCACGAAAACCGCTGGTGGATGTACACATCGTGGATGAGGAAGTAAATGGCCCCGTAAATCGTGATGCCCAGCCCCACGAAAAACAGCCAAGTATGCACTGTAAAGCTTCCCAACATAATACAGGTGATACCCGGCGTTGCAAATACCAAGAAAAACAAGTCGTTCTTCTCGAACCAGCGCCCTTCCTTGAAATCGGGGCGGTGGTGGTCTTCGTGCCACTTCCAGCCGAAGCCGTGCATGATGTATTTATGGGCGAACCACGCCACGAACTCCATGCCGCCCACTGCGGCGAGGGTGATGAGGATATTTTTGAGAATCATTTTTAGAAGGATTGAATGACTGAAGGATTGAGGGATTGAAGGATTCCTAGGGCAGCCCTTCAATCCTTCTCTCATTCAATCCTTCAATCCTTACAACATATTCAAACTCATCCGCACCGCCGAACTGCACAACAGGTAAATCTTCTTGCCATCGTTCACCCGGATGCGCTGCTCCTTGACCTTGGCGGCAGCCGTGCGGCGTATTTTTTTGAACAAATTTAAGTAATAAACATAGGCCAAATAAACGCCGAAACGAGCGCTTTTCGGCAACTGCACGATGCCAAGATAGGCATCATCAAAGTCTTTTTTGATTTCTGCTTCGATTTTCCGCTTGTCCTCCGTTGTGAAGTTCGAGAAGTCCACGCCGGGGAAATACACCCGCCCCCGGTCGTCGAAGTCGCTCTTCAAGTCCCGTAGGAAATTGATTTTCTGGAACGCCGCACCGAGGCTTTGGGCAGGCGCTTTCAGTTTATCGAACAGCGCCCGGTCGCCCTCGCAGAACACACGCAGGCACATCAGGCCCACCACCTCCGCCGAGCCGTAGATGTATTTTTCGTACAACTCACTGCCGTAGGCGCTGTGGTGCAGGTCCATTTCCATACTGTCGAGGAAGGCGTCAATCAACTCCCGCTCGATGCCGTAGCGGTGTACTACTTCTTGAAAGGCATGAAGCACGGGGTTCAGGCTAATGCCCTCGCTGATGGCCGTGTACGTGTCTTCCCGGAAGCGCTGCAACAAGTTGGCCTTCGGGTAGCCCTGGAAGGTGTCCACAATTTCGTCGGCGAAACGCACGAAGCCATAGATGGCATAAATGGGCATCCTGATTTTTGGCTCAAACGCACGGATGCCCATCGAAAACGAAGTGCTGTACCGCTTCGTAATGAGCTGGCTGCACTCTTGGCAAGTGGTGTTGTACAGGTCAAGCATAGCTGGCGTAGGTTAGTTTTCTTTAGCAATCAACTCCGCCACTACCTGCCCCGAAATCAGCGACGGTGGTACGCCGGGGCCTGGGGCAGTTAATTGGCCAGTATAATAGAGATTGCTTACTTTTTTGCTCTTGATTCTTGGTTTCAAAAATGCCGTTTGCAGTAATGTGTTCGCCAAGCCGTAGGCATTGCCCTTGAAGGCATGGTAGTCCGACTTGAAATCGTTGTGCGCAAACGACCGCTTGAACACTACTGAATTGCGAACATCCTGCCCAGTGAGGTCTTCGAGGCGCTGCATGACCACATGGTAATAGCGCTCCCGCATCTCCTCCGTGTCCTCCAAATCAGGTGCAAGTGGGATGAGCACGAACAGGTTTTCGCAGCCCTCTGGTGCCACCGACGGGTCGGTCACGCTGGGTGCGCAGACGTAGAACAGCGGATTGGTTGGCCAAGCGGGCTGCTCATAAATCTCCACGGCGTGACGTTTGAAATCCTTGTCGAAGAAGAGGTTGTGGTGTTGCAAGCCAATAAGCCGCCTGTTTATCCCCAAATAAAATAGCAGGCTTGATGGTGCCATCACCCGTTTGTCCCAATATGTTTCTGAGTATTGGCGCACCCGATCGTCCAGCAGGTTTTGCTCCACGTGGTGGTAATCTGCACCGCCCACCACCACGTCGGCGGCATATTCGCCCTTATTGGTGATGACCTTGGTGGCATGGCCGTTTGGCACAACAATCTGATGAACCTCCTCACCGAGCCTGATTTTCACGCCCAGTTCCTCGGCCAGTGACACCATCCCCTCAATAATCTTCGTCATACCGCCCAACGGGTACCAAGTGCCGAGCGCCATGTCGGCGTAGTTCATCAGGCTGTACATGGCGGGCGTTTTTTCGGGCGTGGCACCCAAAAAAAGCACCGGGAATTCCAGTAGTTCTATCAGTTTTTTGCTTTTGAAAAGCGACCGCACATGCGCCGACAGTGAGCTGAACATCTGCAAGCGGAACATACTGGCCACGATGCGCCAGTCAGCAAATTCCAAAATAGACAGGCTCGGCTTGCGCACGAACTCGCCCATACCCACTTCATATTTGTATTTTGCCTCTTCCAGAAATTTACGCAGTTTCACACTGCTGCCCGGCTCTTCCTGCTCGAACATTTCATAGAGGGATTCCACACCGGCGGGTACATTCAGTTCGTCGTTTTTACCAAAAAAAATGCAGTAAGATGGGTCGAGGCGAACGAGGTCGTAGTAGTCGCTGGGCTTTTTGCCAAAAAGATTAAAGTACTCCTCGAATACCTCGGGCATCCAGTACCAACTGGGGCCCATGTCGAAGGTGAAGCCCTCTGCCTCGAACTTGCGGGCACGGCCGCCGGGGGTTTCGTTCTTCTCCAAGACGGTTACATCAAAACCCCGCTGCGCTAGGCAACTTGCCGTTGCCAAACCGGAGAAACCTGACCCGATGACGATTACTTTTTTTGCCAAAATACCTGTTTTGCTAAATTTGGTGAAAACCAAAGCGTAACAGAGGTCGAATCCTTTTGTTTAAGTTTTTTGAGTAAAAATCTAAACAATAAAATATAGATGCCCCGCAACAGGAAATTAGCTAATCGTAAATATCGCTGCTATTACTCCTCAATCGCCTTCATTTTCTCGGCATTCTCAGCAATTTGCAGCCCCTCGATGATTTTGCCAATTTCGCCTTCCAGCACTTGGTCGAGGTTGTACAGGGTAAGGTCAATTCTGTGGTCGGTTACACGGTTTTGGGGGAAGTTGTAGGTGCGTATTTTTTCGGAGCGGTCGCCAGACCCCACGAGCGACTTGCGCTGGGCAGCGATGGTGGATTCCATCTTCTCTTTTTGCATCTCGTAGATTTTTTGGTAGAGGCGCTGCTCAGCAATTTCCTTGTTGGAGTGCTGCGAGCGGCCCTCGGTACACTCGACCACCACGCCCGTGGGGATGTGCGTCAGTCGCACGCCTGACTCAGTCTTGTTGACGTGCTGGCCACCAGCGCCACTGGATCGAAAGGTGTCAATTTTGAGGTCGGAGCGGTTGATGTTCACATCTTCCATTTCCATCTTGGGCATTACGGCCACCGTGGCGGCACTAGTATGCACCCTTCCCTTGGTTTCAGTATCGGGCACCCGCTGCACCCGATGCACACCTGATTCAAACTTCATCTTTCCATACACATCCGTACCCCTAACCTCCAATGAAACTTCTTTGTAGCCACCAACCGTGCCCTCATTTTCGTAGAGCGGTTCAGTCTTCCAACCTTGCGTCTCGAAGTATTTGAAGTACATGCGGAATAGGTCGCCAGCAAAAAGACTGGCCTCGTCACCACCAGTACCTGCCCTGATTTCAAAAATAACGTCTCTACTGTCTTCGGGATCACGGGGTATGAGCAGTGTTTTCAGGCGTTCTTCCAGCTCGGTGCGACGTGGCTCCAACTCCTGAAGCTCAAGCTTGGCCATTTCACGGAGTTCATCATCTTTTTCACGCTGGAGTTCCTTTGCGCCTTCAATGTGTTCGAGCACTTTTTTGTAGTCCATGTAGGCGTCTACCACTTCTTTCAATTTGAAGTATTCCTTACTGATCTTAGTGTAGCGAGCCTGGTCATTGACGATTCCAGGGTCGGACATTTGCTCTTCCAAGTTGATGAAGTTGCTACGAATGGATTCTAGTTTATCTAACATGAGTAATTTTTAGATTTTTGCGACAGAAAGTCGGCGTCGTTGTGTCTTTATAAAAGTGACTGCTGCTTGCTCACAGAAAAGCGGAGCAGGTAACATAGCTTTCGTAGCTACAAAAAGCGGCAGAAAAGGAAGGTTTTCATAAAATGGCTTCGCAAAATGCGAGGCTCAAAATTAGGCAATAGAGCGAATAAACAGCCAGAATCTTGACAAATCCATTGATTTTGAACATTGAAGCGGCAACGGACGTGTGCTCCGTATGCCTAAGCAGCGGTATGAAGGTGCTATCGCTTCACGAATCTACTGGGCAAAATGAGCACTCAAAGGTTATCACGTTGCTCATCCAGCAATGCATGACCGAGGCAGGGCTCCACCTCAGCGACCTTGATGCTGTGTCGGTTAGCGAGGGGCCAGGGTCGTATACCTCCCTACGTGTAGGTTTTTCGACTGCAAAGGGCATTTGCTACGCACTAAACAAGCCTCTCATCACAGTGAGTACTCTGGCAGCGCTGGCAAATGCCGCAAATGAACTTGAACAAGATGAGAGCGCCCTGTACTGTTCAATGATTGACGCCCGTCGGATGGAGGTTTACACCGCTCTGTTCGATGCAAAGGGTAAGTCCGTACTTGAACCACAGCCGATGGTGATTGATGGTGGTTCTTTCGAAGACTACTTTCGTAGTGGACAGCGAATAGTTTTTTGTGGAAACGGCGCAGAGAAGTGCAAGATGGTGTTGAGCAACCCGTTAGCGACATTCAGTAGGTTAAAAAGCTGCACTGCTACGCAAATAATCTCGCATGCTATGAATTCATTTTTGAATAAGAATTTCTCAGATTCAACCTACTCACTTCCGATGTACTTGAAAACACCTAACATCACCTCATCACGACCAAAACCCTCCTAAATGCTTGATTATTAGGCACAAATCATTTCGTATAAGAAAAAAAATTACTTTTAAATTTCTTTGCATTTTAAAAATGCACCTTTATTTTCGCACTGATTTTGCGTCCTTTAAGCATTACGAAGGACTTTTATCACTTCGATTGGTATAGTTCTTGGTTTGCAGGTATGAAGATTTTATTAATTTGAGAAAACTAAAAATGTTGAGGTTTCAACAATTTTTTAACCAGTTTAAAAAAAACATAATATGAGAAAGCAAAAGAGCGAAACTATTGTGCTCAAGAAGGGAAAAGAAGAGATACAGCTCGACTACGCAGAACTGCGCAAAGCTGTGCTGGTACTTCGGGCCATCAATCACAAGCTCCGCCAAAGGGTCATTGACTTGTTGGAAGAGAACGAAAAAATGACCGTTACCGACATCTACATCAAATTGAGACTTGAGCAGTCTGTAGCTTCACAACACTTGGCTATCCTCCGCAGGGCTGGCGTTGTCGCCACCGAACGTCAAGGCAAATTCATTTTTTACGGATTGGATAAAGACCGTTTGGGCCAAATCTCCAAATTAGTAGAGGACTTGGCTGCGTAATTTATTGCACGAACGACTTGTTTTTGAGCCTCATATTGCTTCAATATGTGTAGCTTTTTATTGAATGGTAATAATCAATAATCCCTTGATGAATAGAGCTTGACTCAATTTCTAATCAAAAGGCTTTTCCAAAATGCTGTAAACCCCTGCGGGGTTTACAGCATTTTTTTTATAACTTTTTTGAAAAGATAAATAATTACCGCATATTTGCCTTCACAACTTCGTTTCGCCAAAAAATTTTGACTTCTATGAGAAAGGCTAAGGTAATCATCAACGATGATAAGTTACAACTGTCGTCGGAGATACTCAGGGCGTTAGCGCATCCTCTGCGCATGAAAATCTTGGAGTTCATTGATGAACACGAGACCATCAACGTCAACAAAATCTACAACACACTAAAGTTGGAGCAATCTATCACCTCTCAGCATCTTCGAATTCTGCGTTCGGCAGGTATCGTTGAGACAGTGCGTGATGGTAAGTTCATCCACTACAAGGTGGATTACGAAAGGGTATCCAATGCCATCAAAGCTATTGGTAATTTTCTGAGTATTTCTACCAAACGGTAGTGGGCTGCACGAATGACTAGAACAAATCAAAGCCATTTCCATTCCCAAAATACTGGCAGAGATTTACCCTTCAACAAACAGCGCTGAAATAGAGCGATGTTCGTGGGTATTACGTATGGCCCTAGCAAAGAGCTTTGCTGTAGATAATATTTTGATTTTATCAGGCCGTTTTGCCTGTGGAATGGGTATTGTATCGCAAACAATCAGTTCCTGTAACGCCGACTTTTCGATGTTCTCGAATGCCTTTCCAGATAGTACTGGGTGGGTGCAAATTGCACGCACACTGTTGGCACCTTCCCTCATAATGATGTCCGCTGCCCGGCAAAGCGTACCGGCAGTGTCAACAAGGTCATCTACCAAAATCACATCAGCGCCTTTTACATCGCCAATGACTGTCATTTCGGCAATCTCATTGGCCTTCTTGCGATACTTGTCACAAATGACAAGGTTTTTCCCAAAATGCTTGGCATAGGTTCTCGCTCGCTTGACGCCGCCCACGTCCGGAGATGCAAATAAAGTATTTGACAGGTCCATTTTCTCTAAGTGGGGGATATAGATGGCTTCACTTTTCAAGTGGTCAACTGGGATGTCAAAAAAGCCTTGAATCTGATCGGCATGGAAATCCATCGTCATGACTCTATTTGCCCCAGCTGCTTGTAGCAGCTCTGCGATGAGCTTGGCCGAGATGGGCACTCGTGGCTTGTCCTTTCTATCTTGCCGAGCATAACCGAAGTAGGGCATGACCGCAGTGATGTAGCCTGCAGAGGCCCGCTTCGCTGCATCAATGACCAATAGCAGTTCCATCAGGTTTTCTGCAGGAGCAAAGGTGGATTGCACCAAGAAGACATAAGCTCCCCGCACCGACTCGTTGATGACTGGTTGCATCTCGCCATCACTGAACCTATTTACAGAAATATCGCCGAGGGGCTGTCCATAGAAATCGGCTATCTTCTCGGCGAGGTATATCGAGTTGGTACCTGAGAAAATTTTTACTTCAACCATAGCATTTGTCATGTCGTAAATTGGAAGGAGGTATAGATTGGGGGCTCGCCAGCAAAAGCAAAAGTAGGATATTCGTTTGCCACTCAAGCCTAACGAGTTTCCAGATAAGTTTACTCATGATTTTCAAAATTGCTGACCAACCGATGTTTTTGTTGCACCACAAAAGTAGAAATTCTTTCCTCAACGGACGGCGGCTATTGAGTTTGTTTTTAAGTGTAAAACAACGGACGGAAATCAATGCAATCCAAAACCCATAACTTGGGTTAAGTCTTTATTCATTATAGTAGCCTCCATTAGCTCGGGAAACTTATCTGGTGTACAAGCAAAGCTCGGGATTTCTAGCAAAGCCAATGTAGCAGCCAGTGATTTGTCAAAAGACGGTGCACCTTTGTCATCTAATGCCAATAGCACAATGAAGTTTACTCCCGATGCCTTGATGGCAGCAGCTTTTCTAAGCATTTCTACTTGATTACCGCCCTCAAATAGGTCACTGATTAATACCAAGATAGTATCTGATGGTATCTGAATCAGACCTTGAGCGTAACCCAGTGCCTTGTTGATGTCTGTGCCCCCGCCAAGCTGTACGCCAAATAAAATATTCACAGGGTCTTTCATCTCCTGGGTTAGGTCAACCACCGCAGTATCAAAGGCGATAAAATGTGTGCGCACCGACTTCAACGAGGCTAAGATGGCTCCCATCACCCCTGCATACACCACTGAAGCAGCCATGGAACCGCTTTGGTCAACCAAAAGTATTATATGTCGCAGCGACTGTCCTTTCCGACCATGCCCAATGATATTTTCTGCTATAATAGTCTGATAATCAGGCTGATAGTTTTTTAAATTTAAGCGAATGGTGCGATTCCAATCCACTTCCTTGAGCTTTGGCCTACGGTTTCGAACGGAGCGGTTCAGTGCCCCTTCTATGGCTTGACGAAGTGGGTTGCGCAGTTTTTTTTCCAGTTCATCCACCACTTTCTTTATTACCAGCTGGGCAGTTTCACGAGTTTTTGCTGGCATAACTTTATTGAGCGAAAGCATGGTAGCGACAAGATTTACGTCGGGCTCTACCATCTGCAACAGTTCAGGTTCCAGCAAGATGCGGTGTAGTTGTAGGCGCTCTATGGCGTCCTTCTGCATAACCTGTACTACTGTGTTGGGAAAGTATTGACGGATGTCGCCCAGCCAGCGGTTGACATTTGGGGAAGACGCACCGAGACCGCCCTTGCGCTCGGTGTTGTATAGCGCTTCCAGAACATTGTCCATGCCGGTAGCATCGCCTTCAAGCTCTACCTCAGCCTGCGGGTCGGACTGTTTACCAAGTATGAGCCTCCATTTTTTTAAGCGAAAGGATTCCACGCGGCAAAATTGGCAATAAACAACAGAAAAAGTTTACAAAAATCTAATAAACTGATAATCAATTATTTATAAAATAATATTCAAATTATCACCATTTTTTTAAAACTGGTTAGACAGTGAGCTAACTTTGCATAAATATGATATGTCGTTGTTGTTATTTTTAATCTGCATATAGATAAAATGTAATAAAAAACACCTGCATCATTTACTTAAACCTTACTTCACTCAATAAACATTTTACTGCAAGCACTACTTTTGGCGCTTGTTTTGAAAATACACTCACTTATATGCAATCTGGAATAAAAGTATTCGCCCCTGCCTCTGTTGGCAATGCTGCAGTTGGGTTCGACGTGATGGGTTTCGCACTAGAACAGCCAGGTGATGAAATCATCGTTCGATTCAGCGACAAGCCAGGGCTTCGCATCACGCTCATCTCTGGGGCACAAGGCAAGCTACCCTACGACCCACAAAAAAATACGGCAGGTTTTGCAGCGCTCAAACTTCTCGAACATCTCGGTGAATCTAGTCGAGGCATCGAGATGGAACTTCACAAGAAGATGCCCATCGGCAGCGGATTGGGCAGCAGTGCGGCTAGTGCGGTGGCTGGGGTAATGGCCATCAACGAATTACTGAAGCGCCCATTGGAGAAAAGAGATTTACTGCCCTTCGCACTGCAAGGCGAATACCTCGCTTCAGGTGGTTGGCACGCTGACAACGTCGCTCCTTCATTAATGGGCGGATTGGTACTTATTCGTGATAACCAGACAATGGATTTTCATCGCTTACCGATACCACGTGGCATTTACGCCACTGTAATTTACCCGCATGTAGAGGTGCTGACCAAAGATGCTAGGAGCATCTTGAGCGATGCTGTTCCCTTGAAGAAATTCATCCAACAGAACGCCAACCTTGGCGCATTCATAATTGGACTATACCAATCAGACATAGTACTCATCGGACGGGCATTGCAGGACGTTGTCATCGAGCCACAGCGGGCAAGATTGATACCTTATTTTTACGAAGTAAAGGAAGCAGTAATGAAGGCTGGGGCATTGGGTTGCAGCATCTCTGGAGCAGGACCATCCATCTTCGCCCTAAGCGCTAATAGTCTGATTGCGGAAGAAGTGGGCGAGGCCATGAAGCGAGTCTATGCACAAGCCGGCATAGAACACGATTTATACGTTTCGCCCATCAACCAAGAGGGAGCTATTAAATGTTAAAAAAAACACCCAAAACATGCGTTTATACAGCACAAAA
Organism: uncultured Saprospiraceae bacterium; assembly: GCA_964442355.1. Lineage (GTDB taxonomy): Bacteria > Bacteroidota > Bacteroidia > Chitinophagales > Saprospiraceae > UBA6168. The sequence goes on from CAYTZS010000018.1 coordinate 24,303, forward strand.
AACAAAACCGATTTTGTCTCTTTGGAAGAAGCTGTTTTCAAGGGGTTACCTGACGACAATGGCCTTTTTATGCCTGAATTCATTCCGCAACTACCCAATTCTTTTTTCGAAAATCTGAAGGAGTTTTCTTTTCAAGAAATCGGATTTGAGATTTGCCGCCAATTGTTTCAAGGTGCTATCCCCGAGAATGACCTTCGAGAAATAATCAGAAAGTCCATCACTTTCCCTGCCCCCTTAGTCAGACTAGATGAAAACACCTATATTTTAGAGCTGTTTCATGGCCCATCTTTAGCTTTCAAGGACTTTGGAGCGAGATTCATGGCACAACTGATGAGCTACTACAACCAAGGTAACGACCGAGAATTAGTCATACTCGTAGCAACTTCCGGCGATACGGGAGGGGCAGTTGCAGCAGGCTTTTACAAAATACCAGATATTAAGGTAGTAATACTTTACCCTTCTGGGAAGGTTAGCCAACTACAAGAAAAGCAATTGACTACCCTTGGAGAGAACGTGACAGCCATTGAAGTGGACGGAACATTTGATGATTGCCAAGCCTTGGTCAAACAAGCTTTTTTGGATAAAGAATTGACTGGAAAAATCAGACTCAGTTCAGCCAATTCTATCAACATAGCCCGACTAATTCCTCAATCATTCTATTATTTTGAAGCGTACAAACAGTTGCCAAAAGACAACAAACCAGTGGTATTCAGCATCCCGAGTGGTAATTTTGGCAACCTAACTGCGGGTCTATTTGCAAAAAAAATGGGCCTTCCAGTCCATCAGTTCATAGCTGCTACTAACGCTAACGATGTTATACCATGCTACCTTGACAAAGGCCAATATATTCCACGCCCTTCTACTCCAACCCTTTCAAATGCAATGGATGTAGGCAATCCTTCGAATTTTGCAAGAATATTAGATTTATATTGTTCCACGTGGAACAATATAAAGAGAGACATCAAAGGTTATTCATTCACAGACGAACAAACGGAAGTGGTTATGAGGGAGATTTACACTAAACATAACTACATCTTAGACCCACACGGAGCAGTTGGAGTTTTGGCATTGGCGATGTACCAAGTCGAGAATCCCGATACCAAAGGTGTGATACTGGGGACAGCTCACCCATCCAAATTCCTACCGGATGTGGAACGCATACTAGACAGACGAATAGAGGTGCCCGAAAGACTTGCTGTTTTGTCTAAGAAGAAAAAATATGCTGTGCGGATGGCCGCCAATTTTGCATCATTCAAAGCTTGGCTTCAAAGCACTTATTAATGATACAATTCCACGCAAAAGTTCCACGTGGAACACAAAAATGCCGAACTGCAATCCTGTGTAGTTCGGCATTTTATTGGGTGACAGCAACTAATGTAATGTTAAATTAATTCAAAAATCTAACTACAACTTGGAAGACTTGGTCGTTCGTCATAGTAACTTTTTGGTGGCTCTCGATGGTATAGCCAACTTTAGGTTCATAGACCAAAGATTGTCTAGAAGTGGCCATAGAGCTGGAAGAATTATTCTCAATAGTAATTTTTGAGACTGCACTATTTGAATAATCAATTTCAATACGTTGTGTTTTCATCATCTTGTCAACTGCTTTGATTTGCACCTGAAGAAGTTCGTTCTGTTCGCCGAATGTAGTGTCTGCTACATATTTATCAGACCATGCGGGTCGATTTATATCCGCATCAGCGAACACAGCCAATTCCTTTTTTAAATCAATACAGTCAACAATTTTTTCTTCTTGTTTCCCATCAGCTACCACTATTTTCCTCGCCCTACCTTTAGATGCAAGTCGCTGTACTTCACCATCGAAATACCCTTTTATATCGAAAAAAGTTTTTTGGTCAACTCCAGCCTCAGGGGTAATATCACAGGCAGAAAAAAACAACAAAAAAGGTAAAAGCCAAATACTTTGTCTCATCATCTCGGAAAGTAGTATTTAATCTAGTAGATTTTTACCATCCATTTCCTTAGGCAAAGGAACATCAAGCAGACCAAGTATAGTGGGTGCTATATCCGCCAATTTACCATTGGAAATCTTCGAACCAGCTTGACCAACATACACACAAGGCACGGGATTCATTGTATGTGCTGTGTTAGGTGAACCATCCTCGTTTATCATGTAGTCAGAGTTGCCATGATCAGCAATAACAATGGCATCATAGCCAAACTGCTTACCACAAGCTAGCAACCGCCCAAGGCAGTTGTCCACTGTTTCAACTGCTTTCTTGCAAGCCTCGAATACGCCGGTATGGCCAACCATGTCAGCATTGGCATAATTGAGGCAAATGAAATTTGGCCGACTATTTTCGATGTCGGTAATTATGGTATCTGTTATCTCGACAGCACTCATCTCTGGTTGAAGGTCATAGGTAGCCACCTTGGGCGAAGCCACCATTAAGCGACGCTCTCCTGGGAATGGCTCTTCCCGTCCGCCGGAAAAGAAAAAAGTGACATGCGGATACTTTTCTGTTTCAGCAATACGCACCTGCGTAAGCCCTGCATTGGAGAGTACTTCGCCGAGTGTGTTGTTCAGGTTATCCTTTTCAAAAATTACATGTACGTTTTGAAATGACTCGTCGTAGCGAGTCATCGTTACATAGTACAACTGGCGTTTTTGCATACCAAAATCCGGCATGTCCTTTTGCGTGAGTACAGTTGTAATTTCACGTGGACGGTCAGTACGGAAGTTGAAGCAAATCACCACATCGTCTTCCTGTATAGTGGCAATCGGCTCTCCCTTTTCATCAACACAAACAATGGGTTTTAAGAACTCATCTGTCACGTCTGCATCATAGCTCTTTCTAACAGCTGACAATGGTTCTGTCGTTTTTTCTCCAATACCGTTCACCAAGAGGTCGTAGGCAAGCTTGACTCGCTCCCAGCGCTTGTCTCTATCCATTGCATAGTACCTACCAATGACAGAAGCTAATTTAACCACCTGATTATCAGTGTATTGCAAAAAATTTTCCAAATAACCATAGCCAGATTTCGGGTCGGTATCTCGTCCATCCATAAAGGCATGGACAAAAACACGATTCACACCCTGCTGTTGAGCAGCGTCACAAAGTGCCCGCAAGTGGCTGGTGTGCGAATGCACTCCACCATCTGACAAAAGACCCATGAAATGAACAGCCTTGTCGTTTGCCTTGGCATGTTGCAAAGCTTTGAGCAGTACCGGGTGCTCCTGTAACTCCCCGTCTCTAATGGATTTGTTGATACGAGCCAGCTCTTGATAGACGATGCGTCCTGCACCAATGTTCAAGTGGCCAACTTCGGAGTTACCCATCTGCCCCTCAGGCAGACCGACCTCCTCCCCAAAAGTTACCAGTTCGGAGTTCGGACAAGTTTTGAGCAGATTGTCCATTACAGGCGTATTAGCCTGAGCAATAGCATCTGCAGACGGTTTCTGTCCCTTGCCCCATCCATCGAGAATGACGAGCATTACATGTTTATTATCCACTTTGTCGTTTGTTTAAGTTTAGATGTTAAGGATGACCTTTGCCGCACAAATATAAAAGCTACGCTCATGTCACTTTTGAAAAGGCAATCGTTATGTCTTTTGTTTTGAAAAAAGGTGAAAATAAAATGAAGGAAAATACGACTTGGGTACATCACGTCGTTAAGTTGTCACTTTATTTGCACTTACACTTTTAGATAACTTTAACCATCCACACCGTTACCCTCCAGTAGTTTCACGTCAAAACAGTATCATTGAGCGGACATATAAAAAATTTTGCCCGTTTGATATGAAATCAGGAACTTAGCAGCTCATTTTGTCGGCGTCACAATGTTCGCTCAATTTGAGTCGATTGTGTTCATAAATTTTCAAACCATGAAAAATTTCTTGTTTGCCCTTTTACTCGTTCCAATCGTTGCATTCATCAGCGTGGAGGAGTTGAACCTAGACGCCATCACGAAGGCCATTAGCAGTGGCAATGCAGATGCCCTAGGCCAGTACTTCGATGCTAATGTGGAGATAGCCGTGATGGACAAGGAGGAAACCTACCAAAAAGCGGAAGCTGTGAAAGTAGTTAAGGACTTCTTTGCCAAAAACAAACCTACCTCCTTTAAACAGGTACACCAAGGAGCTTCTAAGGGCCAAGACTCACAGTATTGCATCGGAAATATGACTGCCTCGTCTGGTACTTACCGAGTCTACATTTACATGAAGGTGAGTGGCGGCAAGCAAGTCATACAAGAACTGAGGTTCGATAAAGAGTAACATCCATTCACCGATTAAAAAGGAAGGCGGCCAAGTTGGCCGCCTTCCTTTTTTGTGTCCATTCACAAGTTGCTGGATTTTTTCTTGAAGCCAAATGCCCGACGCATTTTATCATAGATGGATGTATTTTCGTAAATACCACTAAAAAGCTCCTCGCCTGGGCCCCATGCAAAAACAGGGATAAGTGCTGCTGTGTGTTTTGTAGTAGTGAAAGCCGCTACAATGCTGTCCCTCGTGGACGTGGGATTGATGGCATAGCCGCCCGTCTCATGGTCGGCAGTGACGATGATGAGTGTTTCGCCATCACGCTTCGCAAACTCCAGCACTTCGCCTATCGCTTGGTCAAACTCAATCATTTCGCTGATGATGTACTTTGAGTCGTTGGCATGGCCACCCCAATCTATTTGTGAACCTTCCACCATGAGGAAGAAGCCTTTTTCTTGTTGCTTTGAAAGATAGTCGACAGCAGCTCGGCTGGCAGGCACTAAGTAATCCCGCCCCTGTGAAAACGGAAGCGGCTCGCCATCAGCCGAAAAATAGCCAAAATTCTTAGAGGGGTCAACGTCTGTGATTTCCCTGAAATCTTTGTCGAGGAAAGTAGAAATTGCGTAGCCCTTCTGGCTTAGTTTTTCAACCAAGTTTTGTTCGTCCTTCCGGCGGTCGAAGTGCTTCTTGCCACCTCCCACAAAAAAATCCACATCTACCTTGAGCAGATCTGCCGCTATTTCTTCCATCATTTCCCTATCTTTTTGATGTGCATAAAAACTGCCTGGCGTGGCGTGGGTGATAGAGGATGTGGCAACGAGACCAGTAGCTAATCCATTCAGCTCTGCCTCTTCGAGGATGGTTTGTGTAGGTCTGCCTTTTTTGTCAACACCGATGGCACCATTGTAGGTTTTTTGGCCAATGGAAAATGCGGTGGCACCCGCCGCAGAATCGGTCACGAGGTCGTCGCTGGAATAGGACTTGTGCAGACCAATGTACTTGAACTGCTCCAAATTGAGCTTATTCCCGTTGATGTACATACCTGCCGTTATCTGAGTGATGCCCATACCGTCTCCAATCATCAAGATGATATTCTTTGGCGGAGTGAAACGAATGGTGTCATCTGCCACAATACTCACATCGTCATTTTCTTCGATGACAGTTACACCTTGCTTGGGATGGCATGAGAGCGTCAAGACGAAGAGCGCCAAAAACACTGTTTTTTTTATTTCCATAATTTTGAAGACTAACAAAGTACATAACGTTTGCCAGGCAGCGACCGCACCAACCCCTTGAACTCCAAGTTCAGCAAGTGTGCCGCCAATTCGCTTTGGTTGATTTGAGAGGCATAACTCAACTGGTCAACCCCTATTTCCTCAGCATTTTGAATCAAGTCCACAACTTTTTTTTCTAGTTCGGTCAACTCATCAAAAAGACGACCTTGCACGGAGCGTGGGACTTGGCCATCATCCTCACGGCTCCATCGGAGAGTAGCCATCACATCCTCGGCGTTCTCAACGAGCAGTGCCATGTTCTTTTTTATCAAAAAATTGCAACCCTGCGAAAATTTGTCCTTCACCCTACCCGGCACGGCAAACACGTCTCGATTGTATCCATTCGCCTGCTGCACAGTGATGATGGAGCCGCCCTTCACAGCAGTTTCCACCACTACCAGTGCATCGCACAAGCCAGCAACAATGCGGTTTCGCATGGGAAAGTTCTCCCGTTCTGGCCCCACATGGCTGGCAAACTCAGTGATGATACCGCCCTGCTCCATCATTTCCAACGCCACTTTCTTGTGCTGTGGCGGATAGATTCGGGCAAGGCCGTGACCCAAAACTGCCAAGGTATCTAGCCCAAGTTCGAGGCTTTTTTTATGTGCAGTCACGTCTATTCCATAAGCCAACCCACTGATTATCAATGGCTTGTAAGGTAAAAAACCTTCAACCATTTCTTCGCAAATACTCAAACCTTGCGGCGATGGAGTTCGTGTGCCGATAATTCCGATGATACGGCGATGGTTCAAGTCGGTAGTGCCTCGGTAATAAAGCATGACCGGGGCATCGTTGAAGGGCCGCAGGCGCTGGGGATAATCTTTGTTGAGGTAAAAAAGTGGCTTTATGCCATTTTGCTCAATGAAAGCAAGTTCCCGCTCTGCGTCTTCCAGCACTTTTTTATCTGAAATATTGGCTACTATGGCCGCACCGATGCCTGGAATTTTGAGCAGTTCCTGTTTACGTGCTTCAAAAACCTCCCGTGCACCACCACAGTAACTGACCAACACTTTGGCCGTTACCGCTCCAACCAACGTGATTTTGGTCAATGCTACTTTATAAAGGAGGTCATTCATTACTTTTGCCAAGAATTCTTGTGCTTCTCATAGTTTTGGTGGCTTTTTTGCGGAGCAAAACCACCAGCACTAATGGCCTACCTGATGAGGTAGACAAGGAACTGCAAATTTACTTCAAACCCTTAAATTAAGATGAAAGGACTATTATCTAAAGTTGAATATATCGTTATCGGTCTGCTCGCTATCATTTTCCTGATTTGGACAGCTTCTAAGTGCAATGCGCAAAAGGAAGATGCGCAAAGCACAGAGGCCATCGAAGCGCGGGAAGACAGTTTGGCCCAAGCCGCAAATCAACCTAAAGCGGAGACACCATCCCCTATCGTCCAACAACCTGCGGCTCAAACTGCTGCGCCAGCATCTTCGCCGGATACCTACCAGCCGATTGATGGTAGTGCTCCTGCACAAACTGCTGGTACGACTGCCACCTCTGCAGCCAAGCCAGCTGCTGAAACGACTACTCAAAAAGAGCCAAATCTCTCCAAACTCTATGTCACCATTGACAAGCTGAAGGTTCGTAAGACACCGGGCTTGAAAGGCGAACTGCTCGGCGAACTTAAACTTTTCGATGAGGTCTATTACATGAACGAAGTGACCGACTCAACCTACGAGGTGAACCTTGGCCGTGAAAAAGCCAACGAACCGTATGTAAAAATCAAGACGAAGCGGGGTACCGTGGGTTGGGTCTATGGCGCTGGAGTGCATTATGTGAAGAAGAAGCGGAGTGGGGTACTGGAGTAGAAGTTGGTGCAAGCTACAGTCAACTTTGACTTCCAACTGGTGTATTAACTTCCAATACAAACCCACTCCCGTGCAAATTGACGATGCGCACACGGGTGTCTTTCTCCAAATATCTTCGGAGCCGTGAAATGAACACGTCCATGCTCTTGCGGGCTAGGAAGTCGTTGCGTCCCCATATTTTTTCAAGTACCCACTCTCGCTGCACGAGTTGTCCCATTTTTGCACTGAGCATCTTCAACAGCCGAGCCTCCATTTCCGTCAATTGCCGTACCTGCTCACCGATTTGAAGGCTGCATTTCTCGCTATCAAAAATATAGCCCCCCAATTGAAAAACCGTTCGAGCAGCATCCTCAGTCAGACTAATTTGACCCGGAGCCGTCCGCTTGAGCACAGCTTGGATGCGGGCAACCAATTCCTCCTCGTCAACGGGTTTTTTGAGGTAATCGTCGGCACCAGCTTTGAAGCCACGAACCAAGTCGGCATGTAGCGACTTGGCGGTGAGAAAAACAATAGGCAAATCAGCCCGACGCTGTCGAAGCAGTTCGGCTACCGTGAACCCATCAAGGGCGGGCATCATCACATCGAGCAGGCAGAGGTCGAAGTGGCTGGCATTGAACTGACGGAGACCATCCACGCCATCTTTTGCCCAAGCTACCTCGAAGTCACGGCTGAGTAAAAACTCGCTGAGCAGGAAGCCGAGTGTTTCATCATCTTCGACCAACAGTATTTTTGGTTGCATCATCGTCCGGTTGAGCTGTGGTGTTGTACTTTTGCGAACTTAAACCCAGAGAGGGTGTTCATTGAGCGGTCGTCAAATTTGACGAAAGTCACAAATTCCGCAACCGCCAACCTTGTTTTCATGCAACGACAAGTACAGGCTTTTTTGCCAACTGATTGGGGAAATTTTAACATTATCGCCTACGCCATTTCGCCTGACGACTTGACGCCGCATGTCGCTTTGGTGCATGAAAAACTTGACGTGTCCAAGCCTGTGCTCGTCCGAATTCACTCCGAGTGCATGACAGGCGATGTGTTCCACTCTCGCCGCTGTGATTGTGGGGAACAGCTAGACAGGGCACTAGAATTAGCGGCAGAGCAAGGCGGGGTGGTCATTTATCTTCGGCAAGAGGGTCGGGGCATCGGTCTCATCAACAAGCTGAAAGCCTACAACCTTCAGGACAAGGGTTTCGATACTGCCACTGCCAACACTCACCTTGGGTTTGAGGTGGATGCCCGCCAGTACGACCTTGCTGTGGAAATTTTGCACAATCTTGGCATCCAACAAATTCGTTTGCTCACCAACAACCCGCTGAAAATCGAGGCCATCGAGCATTCAGGCATTGAAATCGTCAGCCGGGAGCCGCTCATCATCGAACCAAAAAAGGAAAATGCTGCCTATCTGCGTACCAAGCGGGAATTGATGGGGCACCTTTTGAAATAATTGAAATGTAAAATTGAGAATGCAGCACCTAAATAATTTCAATTCTCCATTTTCAATTAAATATCAATCTTCATCCAGACTGGACAGTGGTCAGAGTGCTTGGCATCGCCAAGGTGCTGTACATCAATAATTTTTTCTTTCAAATTTTCTGTAACTGACTGGTAATCAATGCGCCATCCCTTGTTGCTCGCCCTAGAGTTGAAGCGCAGGCTCCACCAAGTGTAGTCATCTTTTTTTGTGGGGTGTACCTGCCGAAATGCATCTGTAAAACCGTTGGCAAACCACTTGGTCATCCATGCCCGCTCTTCCGGAAGGAAGCCAGAAGACTTTTGGTTGGTCTTCGGGCTGTGGATGTCAATGTCAGCATGGGCAATGTTGTAGTCGCCCACGATGATGAGCTTTGGGCGCTCTTTTTTCAATTCATTTATCCAATTGAAAAAATCATCTAGGAATTCGTACTTGAAGCCCTGCCGCTCATCGCCGCTGGTACCTGAAGGAAAGTAACAATTGAGCAAAGTCCAATCACCGAAATCGGTGCGGAGGATGCGGCCTTCTCTATCGTACTTCTCCATGCCACAGCCCACCACTACCCGGTCGGGTTCTTTTTTTGAAAAAGTAGCCACACTGCTGTAGCCTTTTTTCTCCGCAGAATGCCAGAAATGGAATTTGTAGCCCAGTGCCTCAAAAGGGGCTGAGTCCACTTGGTCGGGCTGCATTTTTGTTTCTTGAAAACAGATGATGTCAGGGTCTTCCTGCTTTAACCAATCGAAAAGGCCCTTGGTAGCGGCTGCCCGAAAGCCGTTGACATTGTAAGAGATGATGGTGGTCGGCATAGTATTTATTTTAGAGGCAAACATAGTTTAATCAGCGATTCCTCTGGCCCAGAACTTTGGTGTTTTCACCATCATGATTTCATTTTTCAAAAATGTGCTTTGCACAATACCCACACATTAATATAATGTATTACCCAGCCCACCCTTCCTTGTCCAAGCTCCGATACTGAATTGCCTCTGCTATGTGCTCAATCTTGATGTCAGCACTACCCACAAGGTCAGCGCTGGTGCGAGCCACTTTCAGGATGCGGTCGTAGGCACGGGCCGAGAGTTTTTGTACTTCCATCGCTTTCTTCAGCAGGGCTGTGCCAGCTGGATTGAGCTGACAAACCTCCCGCACGAGTCGGCTCGGCATCTGTGCATTGCAAAATACTCCTTTGTATTCGGTGAAACGATTGGCTTGAATATCCCGGGCACGCACTACCCCCTCAGCAATCTCCTTGCTGGTGCGGGCGGGTGCATCGTACTTTGCCAGTTCTTCGTAAGAGACCGGGGTCACCTCCACGTGCAAATCTATCCGGTCGAGCAATGGACCACTAATTTTGCTCAGGTAACGCTTCACCACGCCAGGGCCACAGACGCAGTCCTTGGTCGGATGGTTGTAGTAGCCACAGGGGCATGGGTTCATGGATGCAATGAGCATAAAATTAGCAGGATAGTCAATGCTCACCTTGGCCCTCGAAATAGTGACCCTCCGCTCTTCCATCGGCTGGCGCATCACCTCCAGCACCGAGCGCTTGAACTCTGGCAACTCATCCAAGAATAGCACCCCGTTGTGCGCCAGCGAAATCTCACCTGGCATGGGGTTGGAACCACCGCCCACTAGGGCCACATCACTAATCGTGTGGTGCGGCGAACGGAATGGCCGAGTGGAAATCAGCGAGGACTCACTTGGCAGCACCCCCGAAACGGAGTGTATTTTGGTAGTCTCTAAAGCTTCAAACAGCGATAGTTGTGGTAAAATGGTGGGCATCCGTCGGGCAAGCATCGTTTTGCCAGCACCAGGCGGCCCGATGAGGATGGCATTATGGCCGCCTGCTGCAGCAATTTCGAGGGCACGCTTCACATTGTCCTGGCCTTTCACATCGGAAAAGTCCACGTTGAAAACCTCTTGATTTTGGGCAAACTCCTCACGGGTATCCACCACGGTAGGCTCCAATACGATTCGACCATTCAAAAAATCAAGGGCTTCGAGTAGGTTGTTCACGCCATATACTTCGAGGTTGTTCACGATGGCCGCCTCCCGCGCATTTTGTCTTGGCAAGATGATGCCCTTGAACTTTTCTGCCCTTGCTTGGATAGCAATTGGAAGTGCACCTTTTATTGGTCGAAGACTACCGTCAAGCGACAGCTCTCCCATCATGATGTACTTGTCGAGGTCTTGGTTTTTGATTTGCTCTTGAGCGGCGAGTATGCCAACGGCAATGGGCAGGTCGTAGGAAGAACCTTCTTTCCGTATATCGGCGGGAGCTAGATTGACCACCATTTTCATGCGCATCATCTGATACTTACTGCTTTTTACGGCAGATTCAATGCGCTGAAAACCTTCTTTCACTACGTTGTCGGGGAGGCCAACGAGAAAGTACCACGGTCCCTGTCCACTTGGTTGTCCTCCCGCATTCACTTCTACGGTAATAGTCTGTGCATCAACGCCATGGACGGCGCTGGCGTAGGTTTTTACGAGCATTTGGTTTTCTCATTTTTGAAAAAGATTGAAGAAGTAAAGAATCGGAGGACTGAAGACCTCCTTACTATCCTGTCAATCATTTCTTGTTTGAGTTTGTGTTTAAGCCGAATCCCTCTTCGGCAGCTTCAAATATCATTCAAAAAAGCTGAAAACCCACAAATACCCAAACACAAAATTTACCCAAATAAAGTCGGCGGCTCAGGTACTTCCAAATGCATGTCCGGTGAGTCGTTCGTTACAGCGTTCACCTTATCCGTCACTCTATACTTCTTTATTATATGGTCTTGTGGAGTCTGCAGAAGCATGATAACTTCGTCCAAGTCTTCGGATTCGAGCCATCGCCTTTGTTGTTCGGGCGTGGTAAGTAGCACAGGCATCCTCCGGTCGTGTATATCAGAAACATCTTCATTGGCTTCGGTGGTGATGATGGAAAAAGTTTTCAGACCGTAATCACCCTTGAACCAAATATCCCACACCCCAGCAAAAATCATTAGGTCATTGTTCTTCAAGAGGATGCGGTAGGGAACTTTGTCACGCCCCACCGACGCCATTCATAGAAACTATCGGCGGGAACGAGGCAACGCCGCCTACGAATGGGCACTCGAAACGAGGGTTTCGTCTCGATGCCCTCTCAGCGGGCGTTGATGAGACGGCCCGAGTTCTTGCCATCCTCTGACCAGTGTGGCACCAGCCCCCAAGTGATGTACTGCAACCGCTCTGGTTGGTCGTCCGTCACAACATAGGCATGTTGTGTCGGAGCGATGTTGTAGCTAGGGCGCAGTACCTCTGGTACTTCCACCAAGGGTAATTGCTTTTGCAATTTTTCCTTTGACGTAACCAATGAAAAACGTCCACACATAGCAGCAGCTCAGTTTGTTTTGCCGAAAAACAAGGTGTTGCAAGGTATTTTTTCTACACATCAGCACCTTGTTGCCCAACATAGTTCAACAACAGCATTGAGGCTATCCACAACAAATGTTTAAGTCAGAAAACAATTCGTTTTTGAAGCCCCTCAACTGTTTTCAACACCCTCAAAAAAGGGATTTCATAAAGGTATAAAAATCAGCATATTAGCGAACAGGGCTTTCCACAGTTTCTGTGCAGAATGATGTGGATGTATAGAGGCGTTCTTCACATGGCTCAAGATTCAGTGTGTCTATCAATAATTTTTGGGGACACAACAAGATGGCTTTATGTTTAATCAACAGTGTTTGCTCATTGTTAAGCGAAAGTTATCCAAACATCAAAGGAGGGTATTTTTCACCACACTCCCTTCTCCACACCTTGTGAACAAATAGTACAAGTCCTTGAATTTGAAACCATCAGTATGTTGGTTGGTTGTGGAGAAGGGTCACAGTTATCAAGACTTCCAAACTGCATAAATTATGGCCCATTTATTCTCCACAAACCAACATTGCTAATAATAATAGGCTTTGAATCTTTTTTAAAAAGAAAATCATCATGTACTATTAGAACTGACAGTGCGGTGATTTTCCGTCAAACAAAACAATTTAGTTTTACCCAAAAATTAGGCTCGATGAGTACAAGTGTTTCTTTGTTACAAATTACAAGACCCGTTCGACTTTGGCTTTTGGCGGGTGTGGTCATGGTCTTTTTCCAGGTGGTCATTGGTGGTGTCACCCGCTTAACGGACTCTGGTTTGAGCATTACGGAGTGGTCGGTCATCCAAGGTACGCTCCCGCCGCTCAACGAATCGGAGTGGCAGGTGGCCTTTGATAAGTACAAAGTGGCGGCCCGCAAGCAGTTCGAGACGCTCCATGCTGACATGATGTTGTCGGAGTTCAAGGTTATTTTCTTCTGGGAGTACGCTCACCGCCTCTGGGCTAGGATGATGGGCTTCGTCTTCTTGTTTCCGTTTCTTTGGTTTTTAGTCAAAAAGCAATTGCCCGGCTGGTTGCTCAGGCGGCTTGGCGTAGTGATAGGGCTGGCATCGTTGGCAGCGGTTTTTGGCTGGATTATGGTGGCCAGCGGCCTCAACAACGACGACCGCACTTGGGTGAGCGCTTACAAACTTGTGACGCACCTTGGCATCGCAACTGCGCTGTTTGGTTATCTTTTGTGGACGTGGTTGCGGGCAGCACAGCCTACTACCGCAGATGGGCACTTAGCTGGTCTTAGGCGACTTGGATGGTGGGTGGCGGTGGTACTCTTCGTGCAAATCGTTTTCGGTGGCCTGATGGCCGGCATGCGAGCTGGATTGATACACCCACATTTTCCAGTATTTGTGGAGTGGGGACGGTTCTGGCAAGTACTCACGGCGACACCGGTGGGTGCGGAGCAGTTGATAGACTACGAGCCGCAGCAGAGTATCAAAGCAGTAGTTCAGTTACTGCACCGGGGTACGGCCTGGGTACTCGTGGCCATTTCTGGCTGGTTTTTCCTGAAAATAAAGCGGCAGCCAGTTTCAAAGCGGCTTAGTTTGGGTGGTAATTTGTTGATGGCGATGCTTTTTGTGCAGTTTTTGCTTGGTGTGCTTACAGTTATCAACTGCATTGGACGTATCCCGCTAGTCTGGGGTGCTGTACATCAAGCGGGTGCATTGGTACTACTGGCAGTTGTTTTATATGTAAATTATCAGTTTTCAATGACAACAAAGCGCTGATTGTTGAAAACGATGTTGATAAAAGCACTTATTTGTGGTAGTGTTTATTTTATTTATGTAAAACACTGTTTTTTATTAAGTTGTGTGGGAGACTTGACCGTTAGTACGGGAGACTACTTGTGGAAAATAATGTGGAGAAATGAGTTTGAAGACAGCAGTGAGATTGGTTTTTTACCTTATGTTTTATTTTAGTAGGTAAAACATGAAAATAATAAAGGCTTACAGATTAGGATAAAAACTTGATTGTTTGTCCACAATTGTGGATAACCTTGTGGATAACCCATTTAGGTCGGTTATTTCCTTTTGTAGAAATATTACTTTGATTAAATGTACGATGTATGCTGTGCATTAGTTGCGTCAGTCAAAACAAATTACAAGGTAGTTTCTAAAAAAACTATTTTTGCCGCATTGCCTAACAATTCAATAGCTAAATGGAGTATCCAGTCATCGAAGATGGAGGTTTCAAGTACATAGAGACCAAGGGTGGAACAAAAAACCTACTCTTGTTGCATGGTCTGTTTGGCGCACTGAGCAATTTCAAGGGCATTCTCCAGTACTTTGGTAGCACCTACAACGTTGTGGTACCAATGCTACCCATCTTTGAAATGCCCCTGCTTAAGCTTTCAGTGTCGGGGCTGGTTGACCACGTGTCTGCTTTTGTGGAGAAAAAGGGTTACGAAAAAGTGAATGTTTTGGGCAACTCACTAGGTGGTCACATCGCCCTTCTTTATGCACTGTCGTATCCAGAGCGCATTGCTTCCATCACCCTCACGGGCAGTTCTGGCCTATTCGAAAGTGCCATGGGATCCACCTTCCCAAAAAGGGGCGATTACGACTACATCAAGAAGAAAACAGAAGACACCTTCTTTGACCCAAGCGTAGCCTCCAAAGAGTTGGTGGATGAAGTATTCGATATCGTCAATGATAGGTCAAAGGCTGTCAGGGTTATTGCCACCGCCAAATCTGCCATCCGCCACAACTTGCGTGACAGGCTACAAAACATAGCAGTGCCGACACTTCTTATTTGGGGCAAAGAAGACCAAGTGACTCCCGCATTTGTAGGCGAAGAATTTCATGAGCGCATCAAAAATTCAAAGTTGATAATGATGGAAAAATGTGGGCACGCACCCATGATGGAGCATCCAGAGGCTTTCAACGAGTCGCTAGCGGCATTTCTTGCTAAGTCTACGGTCTAATTAACAAACCTTGCTTCAACCTTGAAGGGTATTTTCTAAATTTCAACATTTATCAAATCAACTCCTTGCAGGCGCGGTACATGTCTGCCCAGTCCTTTCGTTCCTTCACCACAGTTTCAAGGTATTCCAGCCATACATTCCTGTCCTGGACTGGGTCTTTCACGATAGCTCCAGTTATGCCAGCAGCGAGGTCGTTTGCTCTGAGCGTACCATCGCCAAAATGAACAGCAAGTGCTTGCCCACTGTGTACGACTGAGATGGCTTCGGCAGTACTGAGTGTTGCACCTGGCGATTTGAGCTTGGTACGCCCATCCTCTGTTTTTCCGCTCCGCAATTCTCGAAAGATAGTCACAAGTCGCTCGATTTCCTTCACGGGAGCTGAGTTGGGTGGTAGTTCCAACGATAAACCTATTTTTTCTACCCGATTTTTCACAATAACCACCTCCTCAGCGAGGGTAGCAGGCAGCGGCATCACCACTGTGTTGAAGCGGCGACGCAAGGCACTGGACAAGTCGTTGATGCCTCGGTCTCGGTCGTTGGCAGTGGCTATGACATTGAATCCTCTCCGGGCCTGTACCTCTGTGTTCAATTCCGGTACGGGCAGCATTTTTTCTGACAAGATGGTGATAAGTGAGTCTTGCACATCGGATGGTATACGTGTCAGTTCTTCAATGCGTGCGATTTTACCTTCCCTCATGGCATTCATTAGCGGGCTTGGCACGAGGGCATTTTGGCTGGGGCCTTCGGCCAAAAGCCGAGCGTAGTTCCAGCCATAGCGCAGTGCTTCTTCGCTCATTCCAGCGGTGCCCTGCACCAATCGGGTACTGTCGCCAGAGATAGCAGCGGCAAGGTGTTCGGCAACCCAAGTCTTGGCCGTGCCAGGTATGCCGATAAGCAGCAGCGCTCGGTCGGTGGCCAGTGTCGCCACAGCTATTTCGATAAGTCGCCGCTGGCCGAAGTACTTGGGTTCGATGTCGGTGCCGTCAGGAAGTTTGCCTCCTAGCAGGTAAGTGACGACTGCCCAAGGCGAAAGCTGCCAGTTGGTGGGCCGTTGTCGGTCGTCATTTGCAGAGATTGCCTGCAACTCGTGGGCGTAAACTTGCTCGGCATGCGGACGTAATATCTGGTTGTCTATCATTTCTTTGAAAATAAAATAGCATTCTTGGTTTCGCTAGGAGCATTGGTGCGAAGGTAAAAAGATTAGACTTGGGCATTTTGGGCCGTCCAGATGTGTTTGGGTGACATAACTGTTAAAATTTGACATTTTTAATACGATAATTCGTAAAATTTTGATTTTTAACAGTTTGAAGACCTTTTTGGCAAATTAATTGATATTTTTATTAATATATTACTATGAACAACAAAAGCCTGGAACAACATTTTTTACCAGCGCCGTGAGTTGTTTAAAGAAAAGGTGAGTTTGCCAAACCTGCTTACCTGGCCATGCCAAGCACTTCTGCGCTACAAAAGCCGAGAGAGCTATGAGAAAGTTTCCAATTACAGCTTTCATTGTTGCAGTTGCAACAAACCTACTTTTTGGACAAGACCAATATTTTCAGGAAAAAGCTGGTTTTGAGCTAGAAGCACAGCATTTCGTAGAGCAGGCCGACGTTTTTTTTGAGACTGGAGCGTTGGAGCCCGCAGCGGAGTATTATGCCGCAGCCGTGGAGGCCGACCCTCAGCACGTCAAGGCACTTTATAACCTTGCGCTGGTCAATTATGAGCTAAAGAATTTTGGCAAAGCAGAACTTACGCTAGAAAAACTATTCGTTCTAACCCCAAATGATACGGCAGCTTATGAACTTTATGGCCATACCCTGCTGGGCAGGGGGCTTGCCGATAAGGCTATTGAGTGTTTCAATATTTTGCTAAATGCTGCGCCAACTGATGAACGCTATGTTCAACGGGCATTGGTCAACATCCAAACACGCCATACGGCACAGGCGCTGAGCGATTTTGATGAGGCGCTTCGCATCAACCCACAAAACTTTGATGCCTGCATGGGAAAAGGCATAACGCTAATGGAAATGGGGCAGCCCAAACTTGCTGCGGCATGGCTTGAGCAAGCGTTGAGCATTCAACCCGAAAATGCCTTGGCATTGAGCAATTTGGCGGTCATCAAATACCAAATGGGTGAAAAGGAGGTGGCGATGGACTACTTCAGGTCGGCACTCCAATCTTCGAGGCAGGGAGAAATTTTTCTCGCCAGAGCTAGGTGCCAATTGTTGGATAAAAACTTCAGTGATGCCATTGCCGACGCAAGAGAGGCTATGTTGCTCGATGGAGAAAACCCAGAGGTGTATGCCTTCATCGGCTATGTTGAAGAAGAAAAAGGCGATTTTGAAGGTGCGGTCGAGAGCTTCAGTATAGCCATTGACCTAAAGCCAGACCAAGCAGAATACTATTTGCGCCGGGCAGGTGCGTCCATTAAAAACAGGCAGTACTACGATGCCGTGAGCGACTTGTACCGGGCACTTGATATTGCTCCCTACAGCTCGGATGCCAGAGCGCTTTTGCAGACTGCCTACAGCTATATTGATGCCAAGGAGCAGGGTAGGTCGCTGTCAGAAAGTGGACATTGAAAGGCATGGAACTTGAAGAAATTCAATGAAATAGGTTAAATCAGCATCAATATTCCTCATTCCCGAATCATGCCGGGCCGCAGCGTTGTGGCCCGGCTTTTTTGTTTATGCCCCGATGTTTGTTTAGAAGAAGAAATTTTGACGGTGTTTCATTTTTTGATATTAAGTTTTTGTTTGTTGCGAAATCGCTTATTACATTTGCCCATCAGGCTGTAAATTTATTGACAACCAGATTTCTGGTTGTTG
>CAYTZS010000019.1:0-7860 GCA_964442355.1 uncultured Saprospiraceae bacterium
CCATTCTTTCCAACATCTCCACTTTCATCGATGTACATTAGAAACATATTTTTATTTAAAATTGTAATTAATTGCGTTCAGGTCTATAATAACTATTGTAGCTCCATTGAAAACTTTCCTGCTTCATTCTCTCCCCGCTCGATATAAAAGCACGAAGCCATTGTTTTCAAGTTCTCTCCGTAGTAAGTTCAGTAAAAATCCCAGCCGTCAAATATCGCTGGGCAGTGTGTGTGATGCACTGCTAAAAAAGTGCGGGGTGAAGGTAAAAAGAGGAATTTAATCCTGCAAGCGGGGAGGGGAGGGAAATTTACGATTTACGACTGACGATTTACGATTGCGGCGGCAAGCAAGCAGGCAGCATGGCCAAAAAGGGCAGACTTTTGTCATAATCCAAATCGTAAAAGTCCATGCCGAGGCGGATGTTTCGGTAATAGTCGGCCAAGTGTTCTTTGTAGTATTTCTCGGAGGGCAAGGCCCATGCCCTGCCGTTGAGGGTTTTGGAAAGCAGCCATTTTTCGAGGAGGCGGGCCATGCGGCCGTTGCCATCCCAAAATGGGTGGATATGCGCCAGCCGCAGGTGGAGCAGGCTGGCATGGTAAAAGGCTTCCTCGGCGGTCAGCGTCATCTTGAGCAGTTGACCGATGTCCTCGAAGAGCAGCTTCATTTCGGCCTTTACTTTTTCGGGTTCCACTGCCAGATAGACCATGCCCGTGTGGTCAAAGACGCCCATCCGCTCCGTGCGATATTTGCCCTGCTTGTCCTTGATGAGCAGCGTTCGGCTCATGGTTTTGTGGGCGGCGAGGAAGTTTTTTTCGGTGAGTTCTTGTTGTTTGGCGAGCTCGTAGGCGGCTATCAGGTCTTTTATTTCATCTACTTCCTTCCCCGGCTTGAACTTCGTCTTGGAAGCGATGGAGTTCATAAAACTGTTCAAATCCACGGTGTTCCCCTCAATATTGGATGAGTAAACGGCAGAAGCCTGCACCAGATAATTCAGGTCGGCTTCGGCGGGTTCACTGCCCAACGCCGCCAACCATGCAGGTATCTGGTTGCCCACCAGCGCATGGTATGCGGGGAAAAGGGATTTGTCAGTTATTCGCATATTGGTAAATTTACGATTTACGAATGACGATTTACGATTAAGGCTGGGAAGAGGCGCAAACGATGTCCCCCAATCGTAAATCGTCAATCCAAAATCGTCAATCCCTACACTTCCTTCCGCAGCACCTCCAGCGGCGGCTTCCGCACCACCTCACGGGTGTTCAGCAGCCCAATCAGCACCGTCAGGCCCGTGATGCTCACGAAGGTGATGAGCGCTGGCCAGAGGTTGGGTTCGTAAGGTATTTCGAGGGCGAACTTCGCCAGCGCAAAGCTGCCGACGATGGACAGGCCGATGCCCGTCAGCGTGGCCAGTGTGCCGAGCAGGAAGTATTCGACGAGGTTGATGCGGATGATTTGCCGACGGTGCGCCCCCAAGGTGCGCAGCAGCACGCTCTCCTGTATGCGTTGGAACTTGCTCAGTACCACCGAACTCACCAGCACCACCAGCCCCGTCAGGATGCTGAACAGCGCCATGAACCGGATGACGAAAGAGACTTTGTCGAGCACCGTTTTCACCGATTTCAGGATTTGCGTAAGGTCAACCACCGAGACGTTCGGGAACTGCTCCACCAGTTTTTGCTGGTACTTCGCCGACTGTGCCTCCGACTCTACCCTCGAAATCACGACGTAAAACTGCGGCGCTTCTTCCAGTACGCCTTTCGGGAACACGATGAAGAAGTTGGTCTGCACCCGCCGGAAATCCACCTTGCGGATGCTGCCCACCACCGTTTCCACGAGTGCGCCCTGCACGTTGAAAGTGAGTTTCGAGCCGATTTTTGCCCGCATTCCTTTTGCCACATTGTCGGCCAACGAGACGTAGATGATGCCGTCCGGCCCAACTGTGCCGTGCCATTCGCCCTCCACGATTTCCTCGGTTTCGATCAGCGAGTCACGGTAGGTAGTGCGGTACTCCCGCTCATAAACCCAGCCACGGCGGGGGCCAGTTTCGGGTTGGTTGGGGCCATCGTTGTCGTCGTCGCCACGGCGGGGGCGGCGCCTGCCCTCGTTTTCCTTTTCCCATTGTTCACGCTCCCATTTGCCAGTGGTGTCCCGGTCGTTCATTTCCTTCGTCACCCCGTCAATGCTGGTGAGGCGCATGGTCACGATGGGCACGACCTGCTTCACGGGCAAGCCCTGGTCGGCGGTTAGCTTCGCAACGCCCTCTTTTTGCGGGGGCTGTATGTCGAAGATAATCATGTTCGGTACGTCGCCGCTGCCTGTGTAGGCCACCTGTTTCAACAACAGGTCTTGGGTCAAAAACAGCGTGGAAATGAGCGCCGTGCCCAGCCCGATGGTCACGATGAGGATGAGCGTTTGGTTGTTCGGGCGGTAAAGGTTGGCGATGCCCTGCCGCCAGATGTAGCTCCAGTTGGTGGGGAAAAAGCGGCGCACGGCCCAAGTCAGTGCTTTCGCAACGCCCGCCAGTACCAGAAACGCCACGCCGATGCCCGCCGGGAAGAACAGCGCTTCGGGCGACCAGCCCGTTTGCGCCAGCGTAAAACCACAGATAAACAAGAAAATCAGGGCGTAAACGACCCAGCGCCACGGGTCACGGGCGCTCGTGTCTTCCTCGTAGCTGGCCCGCAACGTGCGCAGCGGCGATACCCGCCGGATGGCCAACAGCGGCAGCAGTGCGAACAGCACCGTGATGCCGAAGCCCGTGGCCACGCCGAGCGTCATCGCTCGCCAGCTCACGTCGGCGCTGATATTTTCGATGGGCAAAAAGTCGCCGACTACCTTCGGCAGCAGCACTTGCAGCCCACTGCCCACCAGTGCGCCGAGGAGGCCGCCAGCGAGGCCGAGTGCCACCACTTGCAGCAGGTAGATGCGGAATGCCTGCGCCCCGCTCGCCCCGATGCAGCGCAGCACGGCGATGCTCGGCATTTTGTCCTTGATGTAAATATGCACGCTGCTCGCCACGCCGATGCAGCCCACCAGCAGTGAGATGAACCCGACGAGGTTGAGGAAGGTGTTCATGTTGCCGAACGCCTCGCCGAGTTGTTCCCTACGCTCTTCGACAGTCTCGATTTCCCACGGTTTCTTTTCCAGGGCAGGTTCCAAAATGGTGGTAACGAGGTCGCTGACGTTTGTTTTTTCTTTGAACTTGAAAAAATACTGGTACCAAACGAGGCTGCCCGGCTGCACCAGCCCAGTTTCTTGGAGGTACTGTTTTGGGATGTAAACGACCGGGGCGATGCTCCCGGCGATGCCTGCCCGGCCCGGTGCCGAGTTGAGTTGTCCAGCGATGACGAAGGGCGTGGTGCCTACCCGCACGGTGTCGCCTTTTTTGAGGTCGAACTGGAGCATGAGGGTCTTCTCGACCAGTGCTATCTGGTGATTCGTGATTGGTGCCTCGTGATTGATGGCTGCTGGGTTGGGCGCTTGTGTTGCTTTTTTGAAATCCTCAAACGCAGCGGGTGGCTCGGTGGAGAGCTTGCCGTAAAACGGGAACTCACCCTCCAGCGCCCGCACCTGCGAGAGGCGTGTGCCGCCGTTTTTTGGGAAGTAAACCATCGAGACGAGGCTCCAGGTCTCGGCCCGCTGCTCCTCACCAAGCAGGTCGAAGAGTTGGTTCAGGGAGTCGTTGGCAGGCTGGCCGCCCTGCACGATGAGGTCGGCGCCGGTGAGGGTCTTGGCCTCCCGCTGGATGTCTTTTTGGAGGTTTTCGCTGAAGGAGTTGATGGCTACCAGCGCTGCAATGCCGATGACGATGGAGGAGATGAACAGCAGCAGTCGGCCCCGGTTGCGGCGGCTGTCACGCCAAGCCATTTTTATCAGCCAAGAAAAGGATGTATTGGACACAAGGAATGGTTTGAATTGTTCGATGAGTTTGAGGGGTTTGATTTGAAGGGACGAATCGTAGTTGCCCTTTTTCTAAATTGATTGGCGAAGGTACGGGGGAGCATTTGATTTGAACGGTCATTCCCTCCCAACGGCCATGATTTGGAGACGTAGCCCCAAATTTTTTACCCGCTGAGAACAACACGACGGTAACTTTGTGTTTTAAAAAGGCTGAATTTTTTGACGATGAACCATTTTTTGAAGATAAATGCGGTGTTTGGGCTGTTGTTGGTGGCCATCGTGCTACCTGCGCAGAACGCTCACAAGGATTTGCGGAAGGCCGATCAAGCATACAAATCGGGCAGCTACTCCGATGCGGAGGCCAGCTACCGCAAGGCGATTGAAAAGGACAACTCCACGAAGGGCAACTACAACCTCGGCAACTCGACCTATCGGCAGGAGCGCTACGACGAGTCCATCAAGCACTACCAGTCCGCTGCTGACGCTGCCAAAGACCGCACCACCAAGGCACGTGCCTACCACAATCTCGGCAATGCCCTCTATCAAAAAGGACAGTACAAGGAAAGCGTGGAAGCCTTCAAGAATGCCCTGCGCCAAAACCCCAACGACCTCGACTCCAAGCGCAACCTTGCCAACGCCCTGCGCCGCCTACCACCTCCACCGCCCAAACAAGACCAGCAAAACCAACAGGGCGAAAACAACGAAGACAAAGACCAGCAAGACCAACAAAAGCAGCAGAACCAACAACCACAACAAGGCGAGCAGCAACAAGACCAACAGCAGCCGCAGGACGAACAAGACCAACAAAACCAGCAGCAAAAATCGTCAGGAAGCAAGGAGCAGCCAAAAGACCTGAGCAGGCAGGAGGCCAAAGAACTCCTCGAAATCATGGACCAAGAGGAACAGAAGGTGCAACAGAAATTGAAAAAGGCACAGGCAAAGAAGGGGAAGTCGGCGAAGGACTGGTAGAGGGATATACGATTTACGAATGACGATTTACGATTGGGCAGACCGGAAACCCCAATCGTAAATCGTAAATAAAATTATCTAGAAACTGCCTTCTTTACCCAACCAACTACAAAGCTCGACAAATTCACATACGGCGGCTTCATCAGCAACTGCACGCCGGAAAGTCCAGCCCAGCCTGCCATCATCGCAAACGATAAATCGCCGAATCGGGTGAAGCCCCGGAAGTCGTGCATATTAAGCCGCAGCAGTTCGTACATCACAAAATCGGTGACGATGTAGGCGCTGTTCACCCAGAACAACAGCAGCATCACCCGCAGCATCCGGCGCAGCACCAGCGCCTCGAAAAGTGGCTGCCCACCCTCCTGCTTTTTGCGCAGCGCCGATATTTTAAAGCGAATAAATCGGTAGGCCGCAAACTGGTAGATGTAAAACGTGAAGATGTAAAGCGCCATCTCCAGCCCACCATAAAACGGCGAGTAAAAACGACGAATCAACAGCCCGTCGGTCAGGAAGAAAGCCCCCAAAAAATAGGCAAACTGTCCGAATGGCAGCACCGCATGTTTCAGGTCGCTGCCCACGAATTGGTAGGTGGGGAACAGTCGCAGTTTCACCGAAAAAAACAGGAGCACACCCAGCGAGAGGGTCAGGTAAATTGGCAACGAAGTGAGGTGGGGGTTCGCCTGAAAAATACCCCGCAGGATGCAGACATGGTGCAAAGCCGTGAGGGAGTAGGCCAGCAGCAGCCCAGCAAAGGCGAGGTCGGCACGCTTGTTCTCGTTTTTCCGGAGCAAAAAAGCAACAGCCACTGCCCCGTTCAGTGCGACGATGGCGCAAAGAACCAGAAAGGACAGGGTGGTTAGCGTTCCGGTGAAGAAATTCATGGTTGAATTGTTGAATTGCCGTATTGTTTTATTGTTGCACAAGCAATACAACAATGTAACAATATAGCAATCAATTCTCCTCGTACACCGCCTTCAACACCCGTTCCATTTCCTTGCGGAGGGATTGTGTGCTGACGGTATAATTGTTGTGCATGAAGCTGAAAATCAGCATTTTACCCGTCTTCGTAATCAGGTAGCCACTCAGGCAATGGTTGTTGCGCAGCGTCCCCGTTTTGGCGAAAACGAAGGGCGTGCCACCATTGCGGTAATAGTCCTTGATGGTGCCATTGACGCCCCCGGCGGGGAAGATACCGAACAATCGCTCCCGTGGCACCATTTGCTGGATTTTGTCAAGCGACGCCACCAACGAGCGGGGTGTCACGAGGTTGTACCTCGACAGGCCGGAGCCGTCCACCCACTTGGGCTCGTCGGGCAGGTCGTTGAGCAGGTTTTTCTTCGAAAAATCAATGGCTTGCTTCGTATTCATCAGGCCCGTGCGTTGCCACGAGCAGAGCAACAGCAGTTGCTCCGCAATGAAGTTGTCGCTTTCCTGCATCATCAGCGTGTAGAGGCTGTCGGCTTTGAGGCCGTAAAGCGTCTTGGCGTCGGGCGGGGGAAGCAGGTTGGCTTCCAGCAGGCTCACGGGGCGCTTGAGGGTGTCAGCCAAAATCTCGGTCACAAAATGCGGGGTGGCATGGTATGGCACGTGTATTTCAAACTGTTTGCCTGCACTGGCCAGCGAGTTGAGGGTAAACTGGTTTTCGTACTCGACTCGTCCGACGAAGTCGTCTTCGTGGAGGGTGGAGTCGTGCTCAAGGTATTTTCCTAAAAATGCGGGGTACACCCTGATGCCAGAAGTAGGGCTTTGCTGCCGGAAATGTGCAATGTTGGCGTAAACGGGCAGCGGCGATTTTTCGGCCTGGTAATCGTAGAAATTATCGTCCCACATCCAGCCGGAACCGTATCGCTTGTCCCGGTAGTTGGCGGGGCAGAAAAGCAGCTGCTCCTTGCTGTTTTTCAAAAAATCGAAGACCTGCGGATTTTGCGTCAAATGAGGGTTGAGGAACGAGGGGTCGCCTGTGCCCCAAAACACGAGTAAGTCTCCCTCGAGGCTGTACTGGAGCGCTGGGATGGAGTCGCCCAACGTGCGCAAGCTCGTAAAAAGCGTGAGGATTTTCGTGTTGGATGCTGGGGTGAAATACTTGTCGGCGTTGTATTCGTAGCGCATTTTGCCCTCGGCGGGGTCGTAAAGCGCAAAGCCCGTGAACGCCTTGCCGAATACCGCCGACTGCTCGATGCCGTAGTCTTGAACCTGCTGGGCAGCGGCATCTTTGGCGGCTTTTTTCTTTTTGTTCTTTTGGGAAAAAGCGCTGAACGGCAGCAAAAATGCTGTGAGAAAAAAGATGAGGGTGATTTTTTTCATGGAAAATGTTGCGGCGAAAGTTTTCAAGGGTTGCAGCGCAAAGTTAAACGGAACTTGCGGCTTTCGGAGTGTGGATACTTCCTACCTTTGCGCCCGTGAGCAACCTCGACCGCATCCTCGCCCTGTACCGTGACGACCAGCGCACCCAAAAATTGGTAGCTGCGCTCCGTTCACCGTCCACCAACCAAACACCACAGGCCGTTCAACTCAACGGCTTGGCTGGTGCGCAGGAAGCCTTTGTCCTTGCTGGAGCATACCTCGCCGACCCAAGGCCGCAGCTTTTCATCGCCATTGACAAGGAGGAGGCCGCCTATATGCAAAACGACCTCAGCGGTTTGCTGGAAAAAAAGCCCGTGCGCTTCTTCCCCGACTCGTTCAAGCGGCCCATGTACTTCGAAGAACTGAACACCACGAACGTACTCGAACGGACGGAGGCGATTAATAAAATCAGCTCTCCAACGGGCAGTCCTGAGATTTTGGTGACGTACCCAGAAGCGTTGTTTGAAAAAGTCGTTGCGCCAGCGGAACTCGAAAAGACCCGCATCGAGATACAGCCGGGCCAGAAACTGGACGTGGATTTTACCATCGAAATGCTCGTGACCTACGGCTTCAAGCGGGAGGATTTCGTGTACGAACCCGGCCAGTTCAGCATCCGGGGCGCCATCGTGGACATTTTCAGCTACGGGA
>CAYTZS010000019.1:7870-8616 GCA_964442355.1 uncultured Saprospiraceae bacterium
CAAATCGGTTGCCTCTTGAAACAAAATAGGACCCGCATCGAGCTTTTCGACGAGGACGTGGAGAGCATCCGCACCTTCGACCCGCTCACCCAGCTTTCCGTGCAGAACATCGGGCGGGTAAGCATCGTGCCGAACATCAACACCAAGTTCAACCAATCACAAAAGGTTTCGCTGCTCAACGTGCTAGCGCCCAACACGGTCATTTGGATAAAAGACTGGAATGCCTTGGAGGAAAAGCTCCAGCTCTGCTTTGAAAAAGCCGAGGAGTTTTCGAAGACTTTGCCCCTGATGGACGAGAGCGAGCTGGGTGAAATCTTTCGGGACCGGGCGTTTATCCGCCCCCATGAGGTCGTTGAAGACGTGGCCAAATTCACTTCCGTGCGGCTGGACAACGTACTGCCGAACCCCAGTTCGGCAGTCAAAAACAGTGAAAAGCCCCTGCCGAACTGGGGTTCGGCAATACGGTACAATTCCAAGTCGCAACCCTCCTTCAACAAAAACTTCCAGCTGCTCGGCAACAACCTGCGGAGCAACACCGAGGAGCGGATAGAGAACTTTATTTTTACCGACAACCCCAAGCAAATCGAGCGGTTCCACGCCATTTTCGAGGACATGGCCGAGGCGGTGGGGAGCGTGAAATTCGAGCCAGTCATTAAGGCGATTCACGAAGGCTTTATTGACCTCGACCTGAAAATCGCTTTTTACACCGACCACCAGATTTTCCAGCGGCACCACCACTACCGGCT
>CAYTZS010000019.1:8626-20415 GCA_964442355.1 uncultured Saprospiraceae bacterium
GGTGGGCAAATATTCGGGCCTGGAGAAAATCACGGTCAACGGCCATACGCAGGAGTCGGTGCGCATTTTTTACAAAAACAACGACGTGCTCTACGTGGGCATCAACTCGTTGCATAAAATATCGAAGTACACGGGAAAGGACGGCACGCCGCCCGTGCTCAACAAGCTAGGCTCGGACACTTGGCAGACGATGAAAAGCAAGGCCAAGAAAAAGGTCAAGGACATTGCGAAGGAGCTTATCAAACTGTATGCGCTCCGCAAAGCTTCGCCCGGCCATGCCTTTCCGCCCGATAATTACCTCCAAGCCGAACTCGAAGCCTCGTTCATTTACGAAGACACGCCCGACCAGGAGAAGGCGACGATTGATGTAAAAGAAGACATGGAAAAGCCCTACCCAATGGACCGCCTCATCTGTGGCGACGTGGGTTTTGGCAAAACGGAAGTGGCCATCCGGGCGGCGTTCAAGGCTGTGACCGATGGCAAACAGGTGGCCATCCTCGTGCCGACGACCATCCTCGCCTTGCAGCATTACAAGACGTTCAGCGACCGCTTGGCGCAATTCAAACTCAACATCGAGTACGTCAACCGCTTCAAATCGGCGAAGGAGAAAAAGGAAATTTTTGAAAATACGAAGCTGGGCAAGGTGGACATCCTCATCGGCACACACGCCCTGCTCAGTGCCGATTTGAAGTTCAAGGACCTCGGCCTGTTGGTCATTGACGAAGAGCAAAAATTTGGTGTGACGGCCAAGGAAAAGCTGCGCAACCTCAAGGTGAACGTGGATACGCTGACCCTAACGGCCACGCCCATTCCCCGCACCCTCCAATTCTCGCTGATGGCTGCCCGTGACCTGAGCATCATCCGCACCCCGCCGCCCAATCGTCAGCCCATCCACACCGAAATCAGGGTGCTGCACGAGACGCTCATCAAGGATGCCATTTACAAGGAAATACACCGGGGCGGGCAGGTGTTCTTCGTGCACAACCGGGTGAAAACGCTGGCCGACATGGCCGCCCTCATCAAGCGCCTCTGCCCCGATGTGGACGTGGCCACGGCACATGGGCAGATGGAATCCGATCATTTGGAAAGCACCTTGCTGGATTTCATTGATAAAAAATACGACGTGCTCGTCTGCACGAACATCATCGAAACGGGCCTCGACATCCCGAACGCCAATACGATGATCATCAACGCCGCCAACGAGTTTGGCCTCAGCGACCTGCACCAGTTGCGGGGCCGCATCGGCCGCTCGAACAAGAAGGCTTACTGCTACCTGTTTGCGCCGCCGATGTCCGTGCTCACGCACGATGCCCGCAAGCGCCTCAAGACCATTGAGGAGCACAACGACCTCGGCTCTGGTTTTGAAATCGCCATGCGTGACCTCGACATCCGGGGGGCGGGCAACTTGCTCGGCTCAGAACAGAGCGGCTTCATCGCCGATATCGGCTATGAGACCTTCCAGCGCATCCTCGAAGAGGCCGTGCAGGAGTTGAAGGAAACCGATTTCAAGGATGTTTTCAAAGAGGATTTGGAGAAAAAACAGGCTTACGTGCGAGACGTGAACGTGGACACGGACGTGGAAATGCACATCCCCAGCGACTACGTGAGCAGCACCAGCGAGCGCCTGTTGCTGTACACGGCCATTGACGACATACAATCGGAGGCCGAGCTGAATACCTTCAGCGAGAACTTGTGTGACCGCTTTGGCCCCGTGCCCGAACCCGTGCAGGAGCTTTTCGAGGGCCTTCGCCTCCGCTGGATTGCGAGAGAGTTGGGCTTCGAGCGGGTCATTTTAAAAGACAGCAAGCTGCGCTGTTATTTCGTGGAGAACCCGCAGTCGCCGTTTTATGATAGCAAGATGTTCCAACAGGTGTTCCAGTACATTTCCACCGAAGGGGAGAAGATGCAGATTACCGTCAAGAAGACGCCACGCAGCCTCGTGATGGCGAGGGACGGGGTACGGACCTTACAAGGAGCAAGGAGGCTGTTGGAAGGCGTGCGGGGAAAGGCTATGAACTAAACTACTTCACCCGTTGCACACCTGCCTTCGCCCCTTCAAAATCGGGGCTAATCCGCAACACATTTTCATAATCGGAAAGGGCTTGCGCCTTGTCGCCTTTCATCTCGGCGGCTAGGCCGCGGTGGTAGTAGGCTTCCGCAAACTCAGGGGCAATCTTCACGGTAAGGTCGAAGCTCTTGTATGCCTGTTGCACCGAGTCCATGTCGAGGTAAATCAGCCCGACATTGTAGTAGCCCTCGGCGTACTGCGGGTCAATGGTGTTGATTTTCTTGTAAAGCTGGATAGCACCTTTCAGGTCGTTCTTTTTATTGGAAAGATAATATGCCTTGGCGTGGAGTGCCGCCACACTGCCCGTGTCTGCCTTGATGGCATTGTCGAAGTATTTTTCGGCTTGCGGCGAACCCTTTTCGGCGAGCAGGTTGGCCAGTTTTACCCATGCATCCACCAAGCCGGGGTCGTTTTCCACAGCACTTTGGTAGGCGGTAATGGCTTGGTCGGTCTTGCCCATGTCCGAGAAGACGTTGCCGAACATGAAGAACATCTCAGGGTTCAAAGGCTCCCGCATCTGTATGCGCTGGAGCGTGGCAAGTGCCGGCGTGTGCTGCTTCACGATGAGCTGAAACTCGGCCAGCTTCAGCAGCGTGGGCACCCGGTCTGGGAAGAGTAGCCCCGCCTTTTCCATCACGGATAGGCCCTGCCTCGACTTGTAGTAGTCCATGTACATATCGGCTAGTACGTGGTAGTACTCCGGCTTCATGGAGTCGAGTTGAATGGCCTTTTCCAAGTCGGCGATGCCCTCGTCGAAGTTCTCGTTTTCGTACCAAAGTGCCCCACGGGTAGCATACAGGCTGGCATTGGTCGGAGTCTCGTTGATTTTTTTGGAAATATCCTGGATTTGCGGCGTACCGCCAATGGTAGTTGTTTCGGTGGCCTCGGTGGGTTTCGGGTCATTGCCGCAGGCGGCAAAAATGAGCAGCACGGACAGCACTGCCAAGAGGATTAGATAGTTTTTCGATTTCATAGCTGCAAAGGTAACTAGTGTTTCAGTGTTTCTGTATTTGCGTGTTTGTCGGGGTCAATGCAAGCGACGCTTCACCATCATCAGGTCCTCGACTTTTTGCACGAGGCCCTTCGGTTTGAGCGCCCGCCAATTGACCTCGCTCAAACGCTTGCCGAAGTTCATGTAGTACCCCAAACGGGCGTCGTTCATCTCCTCTTCCACATGTGGAAATAGGTTGAGTACGCATATCCAGCCGTCTTCGTCCTTCACATCTTCGTACCATTCCTCGTAGTAGCAGTCGTCGGAAGCATGGAAATTCAGCACGTTTTCGGCGATGATGACGAACTTGTGGATGCCGTGCTTGATGAGCTCGTCCACTACGTCCCGCTTCAGGAACATGATGTCGTTGTACAGGCAGTCGTTCCATTCGCCAATCAGCTCGAAGATGGCAAAACCCTCTTCGTAATCGGCGAAAAGGATTTTCATGTAGAGCGTCTGCGAACCGAACTCGTCCCATTGCGGGTGGATGAAATGGTTGTACACCTTCAAGGTGTAGAAAAACTCGTCGTAGGTTCGCCCGTAGAACGGCGATTTTTTGTCATGGGCCGAGTCGTAGTCGTCCCGCCAGCGGTGGTATGGCGCAATGTCGTGCAAGAAAAACGGTGTTTGCGTGTTTGTGTATTTAGGTACTTGAGTGCTTGCAGGGGGCTTCGCAAACACACAAATGCATCAATGCACAAAGATTTTAGCTCAAATAACCAATCATGGCGGCAATTGTTTTGGGTGAAAAATGCCTAGATTGTTTGCCAAAAAATAGTAGGTGTCGTTCTATTTCGCCACCAATTTTCATATGAAAAAAATCGTGCTCACAGGCCCGGAATCTTCCGGTAAAACGACCCTCGCAGCGCAGCTTGCCGACCACTTCGGTACGGTGTGGGTGCCGGAGTTTGCAAGGCAGTACTTGGTTGACTTGGGCCGACCCTACACCTTCGATGATTTGCTGGAAATCGCCAAGGGCCAAGCAGCGCTGGAAGACGAACTGGCTGCCCAAGCCAACGGTCTGCTTTTCCTCGACACAAGTTTGGAAGTGCTGAAAATCTGGTCGGAAGTTCGCTTCGGCCATTACCATCCGGACCTGCTGACGCTGCTTCAACAACGCCTGCCCGACCAGTACCTGCTCTGCCTGCCCGACCTGCCCTGGACTTTTGACCCACAACGAGAGAACCCCAACGACCGGGATGTGCTGCTGGACATTTACCGAAGGGAATTGGCGGCGCTCGGCGTGCCGTTCAGTCAGGTTTGGGGCATTGGCGAAGAGCGGTTCGAAAATGCACTATCCGCCCTTTAGCGTCATACATTCCACCAATACGTCAGCTTCAGGACCAGCGCCCGGTTCCGCACGGCACTGAAATCCGAGTAGTAATTGTCGGTGTACACGATGAACAGGTCGGAGGCGGGGCTGTAGCGCCATTGCAGTCGCAAGTTCAGGTTCACGTTGTCTGTCTGGCTGTTGTATTGCAGGAAGTTGGTGAGGTAGAGCTTGTTGGTCAAGGTCACGTCAATGCGGGGCCCGATGAGCCAAATGTCGTGGCTGCTGTTTTTGAGCGCCTCCGGCAAACGGCTGTCCGACTGGAACTCGATGCGGTTGAGTTGTGCCCCCAAATTGACGGCTACGTAGGGTTGGAAGCGGTAACCCAACTCACCGCCGAGGCGCAGGCGGGTGCCGTCGGCAAAATAGCCACCGTAGCGACCGCTGAACGACCATGTGAAGCGGCTCTGCGGTTTCGAGAGGATGTCGGCACCGAAGCTGTTCCAGTCGTGCTCCGTGCCAGTGGCCAACGTGTCGGTCGGGTTCACGGGGTTCACGGGGTCGAAGGAGTTGGCGAGGCGCAGGAAGTTGTGCGCCGTCCAGAAGGTGAACTCGGTGCGGTTGAGCAGGGTGAACTTGTAGAACAGCACGGGCTCGTTTTCCGTCTGCTCCATTTTTTCGTTGAAATAATGCTCCACCTTCACGTTGGGGCCGTGGCTGAGCAGCCATTTTGATTTTGGGAAAAACAGTCGCCCGCCCGTGGCCAACAAGTGGTTGAACCCGCCCCTTGGCTGGAAGCTGCCGATGCCCGTGCGCGGCACGTAGCCTGTTTCCGCCCGGAAGTTTTGCCCGACGTTCTCGAATTGCACGTTGAAGTTCCAATGCTTGGCCGTGTAGGCGAGGTTGCCCGCCTTGATGTCGTCCTCGCCGCTGAGGTGGGGACTGAACGATTTGAGGTAGAGCGCCTTGCCGGTCCAGAGGTTGTTTTGTGAAGCCAAATTGTACTCAAAGCCGAGGTTGCGGTTGTACTCCCGGATGGCCACCGTGTCGGTCACGGAGCCGTAGTCGAAGGTGTGCTTGTTGACGAAAATGCCCGACACGAAGGAGCGGGCTGCCACCCTCCGTTGCACTGAAATGACGCCAAAGTTTTGCTCCGGCGTACCAGCGCCATCCTCGTCAGTCTGCATGTTCATTGCCCCGATGCGCCAGTTTTTGTTGGGCTTTCCGCTCAACCTCGCCCCGTACTTGATGGGGGCTCGCAACCCGATGCGCCTGGAGAAAAAAGGACGAATGCTCGAATAGCCGAAGTTGCCGAAGATGTCGGCGTTTTCCAGAAAAAACTGCCGCCGCTCCGGGAAGAAAAGCTCGAAGCGGTCGAGGTTGGTCTGCTGCACGTCCACCTCCACCTGCGAGAAGTCGGGGTTCACCGTCAGGTCGAGGTTGAGCGAGGAGGTGAGCGATACTTTGGCGTCCACGCCGATTTCCTTGCGGTAATTGGCATCTTGTTTTTTGTCAAAATCCTTGCTGGTGCCGCCGAGTGCGTAGGGTATGACGGAAATATTGGCGCCGAGGGCGGGCGGCGCTTCGTCCCAGACGAGCACCCCCGTGTAGGCGAGCGATGCACTGGGGAACTGCCGGGGCACGGGTGCCCAAGCTGATTTTTCGGTGGTCTTCAAATCGTTGCGGC
This sequence comes from uncultured Saprospiraceae bacterium, assembly GCA_964442355.1. Lineage (GTDB taxonomy): Bacteria > Bacteroidota > Bacteroidia > Chitinophagales > Saprospiraceae > UBA6168. The sequence goes on from CAYTZS010000019.1 coordinate 14,643, forward strand.
TGAAATTGATGCCCCAGCGGGTGATGCCCTGCTTGTAGCGCAGCGTCTTGAACGGCACGGCCATCTCGAAAACCCATTGTTTGTCGCTTGCCTGCACCGCCGACTGCCAGCGGCTCTCCCAACTGAGGTCCACTTTCCCGCCCTCGAACATGATGCCGTCCCAGGGTGCGCCTTCTGCGTTGGCCCCGAAGGTGAAGCCGTTCGTCTGGTCGTCGAAGGGGTCGAGGAAGAAGATGAAGTTGTCGTTCTTCACGAAGTTCCAGTCCCGCCGCAGCGACTCCACCATCCAAGGCCCCTCGGCGAGGTCGTAGTTGATGGCCAGCAGGTAAACGTTTTGGTCGTCGTAGAGCATACGCACCTCGGTGCGCACCTCGGCCCGTCCCGTGTCCATCGGCAGTATCTGGAAAAAGTCGGTGGCCAGCTCGGCCTGCTGCCAAGCGGGGTCGCTGGCGTCGCCATCGACATTGATGGCCGCCGTTGCCCGATGGATATGGTACTCGTAGGCAGCGTTTTTCTTTTGTGAAAATGCGGTGGCGCTGGCGCAAAGCAGCAGCAGCGGAAGGATGCTTTTGATAAAGTTGGTCACGGTTGAATTGATTTTGAGGTGAAGGTAAGCGGCAATTAAAAAAATCCCCAGCCCTTTTTAAACTTTGCCTTTCCAGCCAAGTCTATTCACCAAACCTCACGCAACGATTGATGATGCCAAACAGCGAAATCGTGGATGAAAGGATATTGTCGCTGCTGCGTGAAGGTGGCAGTCAAGCCGAACGAGGTTTCCGGCTGCTGATGGAGCAGTATCAGGAGCGGCTTTACTGGCAAATCCGCCGCTTGGTGTACGACCACGAGGACGCCAACGATGTGCTTCAGAACTGCTTCATCAAGGTCTTTCGGAGCAGCCACACATTTGAGGGCAAATCGAAGCTCTACACTTGGCTGTACCGGATTGCCACGAACGAGGCTATCACGTTTTTGAACAAAAGAAAACAAAACCTCGCCACCCCGCTCGATGCTGGCGAAAGCCCGCTGGCCAACCGCCTTCGGGCAGACGACCACTTCGATGGCGACGAGGCACAGCTCAAGCTCATGGCCGCCATCGAAACGCTGCCGGAGAAGCAGCGGCTGGTGTTCAACCTTCGCTACTTCGACGAGATGAACTACGCCGACATGTCAGAACTGCTCGGCACATCCGAGGGAGCGCTGAAGGCGTCATTTCACCATGCCGTGAAGAAGATTGAAGCACATGTCGGGAGCCACGATTAGGTTCCCAACGGGAATGACAATGAAGTTGAAATGAGTGCAATGAAAAATAGCGACGAACTGAGGAACGAGTTGAACGACTCGCCTTTCCTCAAAAAAATGAAGGAACAGCCGAGCAGGGACTTTCAGGTGCCGAAGCACTACTTCAAGCATTTGCCCGACGAGGTCATGCGGCAGGTGGGGCAACCAGCCCCTGCCCCTGTGCCGAGTGGACCAAGTTGGCTGGAGCAACTGGAGCGATTCGTCATGGGCTTGTTCCAACCCCGTTTCGCTTTGGCACTGGCTTCTGTGCTGGTGTTGGTGGTGGCCGGTGTGTTGTTTTTTAGGGAAAGCGGTGCGGAGGCTCTGCAGTCCGTTGCCACAGTGCGCCTAGCGGACATTCCCGACGAGGAGCTGCTGGCCTACCTTGATGATAATATTCGGGATTTTGATGGTGACTTGGTGCAGGAGGCCAGCGTCCACACATTGCCCGAAGTGCCGGAAAAACCGAAAGCCACTGCGCCAAAGACCTCAGCGCCAAAACCCGAACTGGAAGAGATGGAAGATTATATTGACGAGGTGATTGACGAAATTGACGTAGAAGATTTGGAGGAATTGCTCTAACCACAGACATCGTTCTAAAACCCGGTTCACCAGCTTGTTTGGTGGCCACAAAAATTTAAAGCAATGAAAAAATTAAGTTTAGCAATCGTGTTGATGCTTGCTGTCGTGTCAGCTGCCTTGGCGCAGCCGGGCCAGCGGGCACAGGAAAAAATGGAGGCGTTCAAGATTGCCTTTTTTACCGAGCGGCTCCAGCTTTCACCCGATGAGTCGAAAGCCTTCTGGCCACTGTTCAACCAGTTTGAAAATGAACGGGACGCCCTCAAGGACAAGTTCGACCTAGAAGGCCAAAAGCTCGAACTCATGTCAGACAAGGATGTGGAAGCTGCCATTATGCAGCATATCGAGATGGAAGAGCAGCTCGTGAAGCTCCGGCGGGACTATGTGCGTCGCTTCATGGAAGTGCTGCCTGTGCGCAAGGTGGCTATGCTCCAGCGCATTGACACGGAGTTTAAACGAGCATTGCTCGAAGAAATCAAGAAGCGGCGTGAAGAGCGGCAGGGTAATGGCCCTCGGCGCAACTGAAAATACTAACACCGAGTTTTACGAAAGGACCCGCAACGTCATGTTGCGGGTCTTTTTTTATGCATGAAAATCAAAGATTTGGCTGCGGCGTCGTACGCAGGTAGGGCTTGATACGGTTGTGCCCTTTCGGGAATTTGGCGGGGATGTCCTCGTCCTTGATGGCTGGGGCAATCACCACGTCTTGGCCGTGCTGCCACTCGGCGGGGGTTGCCACGCTGTAGTTGGCAGTGAGCTGGAGGCTGTCAATTACCCGCAGGATTTCGAGGAAGTTGCGGCCCGTGCTGGCTGGGTAGGTCAGCGTCATTTTTACTTTTTTGTCAGGCCCGATGACGAAGACGGTGCGCACGGTAAACTTCTCGGAGGCGTTCGGGTGAATCATGTCGTACAGCTCGGCCACCTTGCGGTCGGGGTCGGCGATGATAGGGAAGTTCATCGTCACGTGCTGCGTCTCTTCGATGTCCTTCAGCCATTCGAAGTGGGAGTCCAGCGGGTCAACGCTCAGGGCGATGGCCTTCACGTTGCGCTTTTCAAACTCGCCCTTGAGTGCAGCCGTGCGGCCCAACTCGGTGGTGCAAACGGGCGTGAAATCGGCGGGGTGGGAGAACAACAAGCCCCAGCCATCGCCCAGCCATTCGTGGAAATGGATGGTGCCCATGGTGGTTTCTGCGGTGAAATCAGGGGCGGTGTCGCCCAGTCGGATAGTTGCCATGATTCGATTTTTTTTAAAATGTGGATGATTAAAATGGTTTGAAACAAAAAAGCCTCCCCACTGCTGCGGAAAGGCTTTCTTGCTGACAATCAACGAATTATGCTCAAATGCAGCAACATCGCAGCGCCTCCCCGCACAGTGCAGAGGGACAACAACAACAAGCCATATTTGACAAATGCAATTTCATCTATGATTTAAAACTAGCCTTAAAGACAACGCAACGGAGCAAGTTGTTCGACCGAGTTGTGAAATTCTGGAAGAATACTGCTGCGGGCGACCAGTCACTTGGCTGCTCACACCCGCTCCAAAATCAACGCTGATGCCCCACCCCCGCCATTGCAAATCGCCGCCAAGCCATAGCGCCCGTTGCGTTGTTGCAGCACGTTGTTCAGCGTCGTGACGATGCGGGCACCGGAGGCCCCCAGCGGGTGGCCAAGAGACACCGCCCCACCGTACACGTTGGTCTGGTCGTGGCTGATTTCCATGAGCTTTTCAAAGGCCAGCGTCACCACGCTGAACGCCTCGTTTACTTCGTAAAAATCAATGTCGTTCTTCGTCAAGCCTGCCCGCTTCAGCGCCAGCGGAGCGGCCACAGTGGGAGTGGTGGTGAACCAAGCCGGGTCTTGCTCGGCATCGGCGAAGGAGGCGATGCGGGCGAGCGGCTTGAGGCCAAGTTCCTTTAGTTTTTTGCCAGAAACCAGCACCAGCGCCGAAGCGCCGTCGTTGATGGTGGAGGCGTTGGCAGCCGTCACCGTGCCGTTGGGCGTGAAGGCAGGGCGCAGGCCTGGTATCTTGTCGAACATGACCTTTTTGTACTCCTCGTCCTCGCCGATGAGCACAGGGTCGCCCTTCTTCTGTGGGATGGCCACGGGCACGATTTCCGATTTGAAGAAACCGCCCTCGGTAGCAGCGGCGGCCCGCTTGTAGCTGTCGATGGCGAAGGCATCCTGTTCCTCCCGGCTGATGAAGTAACGCTCGGCGGTGCGGTCGGCGAAGATGCCCATGGCGCACTGCTCGTACACGTCAAGGAGGCCGTCTTTGGCCAGGCCGTCGATGAAAGCGCCGTCGCCGTACTTGTAGCCCCAGCGGGCGTTTGGCACGTAGTAGGGCGCCTGCGACATGCTCTCCATGCCGCCCGCCACCACCACGTCGTTGTGGCCGAGCATGATGCTTTGCGAAGCGAACATGATGGACTTCATGCCAGAGGCGCAGACCTTGTTGACGGTGGTGCAGGGCACGTTGTCGGGGATGCCAGCGGCACGGGCGGCCTGCCGGGCAGGTGCTTGGCCGAGGTTGGCGGACACGACATTGCCCATGATGACTTCCTCGACTTGCTCGGCAGTGACACCAGCAGCAGCGAGTGCGCCCTTGATGGCGGCAGCACCCAGCGCAGGCGATGTGATGCCGGACAATACACCGCCAAAGCTGCCTATCGGCGTGCGCATGGCGGAAACGATGAATACTTCTTGCATAAATGGTTGTGATTTGATTAGGCAATGGCCGCGAGGAGAATGGGACACGGATTGAACGGATGCAACGGATTAAAATGGATTTTTGATTGCCTTCGGCAATCTCTTATGTCAAAAGAAAAATCTGTGTAAATCAGTCTAATCCGTTCAATCCGTGTCCCATCCTCCTCGCAAGAAACAGGGCGCAAAGGTAAGCACCTTAGCCCACCAATTCCAAAAACTCGTCTTCTGTCAAAATCGTCACCGTGCCGAGCGCCGTCGCCTTCTTCAGCTTGCTGCCAGCATCTTCGCCCACCACGAGGTAATCGAGGTTGCCGCTCACGGCACTGATGTTCTTCGCCCCGGCGGCTTCGGCCTTGGCTTGGGCTTCCTTGCGGCCCATTTTTAGCAAAGTTCCAGTAAACAAAATCGTCTTTCCAGAAAGCGGGGCGTCGGCGCTAACGGCTTTCGGGCGGTCTTCTTCTATTTGGGTGAAATTGACGCCGAGTGCCTCCATCTCCCGAAGGATGGCCACGTTCTTTTCATTCTGGAAAAACCGAATGACGTTGTGCGTGAGCACTGGCCCGATGTCCTTGATTTGACGGAAACGCTCTTCGTCCCAGCCCGCCAAGTCCATCACGTTTTCAATTTCGGCGGCCAGTATTTTGCCCGCCTTGATGCCGAGGTGGTGGATGGTCAAGCTGTGCAGCAGGCGATGGATGGGGTTCTTTTTAGCCTTGTCAATAGCCATTTGCAGGTTCTTCGCCGATTTCTCCCCAAAGCCTTCCAGCTTCGCAATGGTGTCGTAATCAAGGCGGTAGATGTCGGCGATGTTGTGCAGCCAGCCGAGGCGGTAGAAGCGCTCGATTTGGCTCTCGCCGAAGCCGTCAATGTCCATCGCATTCTTTGAGACGTGGTGAATCATGCGCTGCAAGAGTTGCGCTTCGCAATCGGGGTTCTCGCAGCGCCAGGCGGCCTCGTCCTCGGCTCGCACCAGTTCGCTCTTGCAGACCGGGCAGTTCGTTGGGAAAACAATCTCCCGCTCCGAGCCGTCCCGCAGCTCTTCCATCGGCTTCACGATGTAGGGAATCACGTCGCCCGCCCGCTCCACCAGCACGGTGTCGCCGAGGCGCAGGTCTTTGTTTCGGATAAAATCTTCGTTGTGCAAACTGACCGATGAAACGGTCACGCCCGCCAGCGCCACGGGTTCCAGCTTCGCAACGGGCGTGATGCT
>CAYTZS010000019.1:20425-41395 GCA_964442355.1 uncultured Saprospiraceae bacterium
TGAGCAGCTTGGTGGTCGCCTGTTTCGCCTTGAACTTGTAGGCAATGGCCCAGCGTGGGTGGTGCGCCGTGCTGCCCGCCCGCTGCTGGAGTTCGAGGCTATTGGCCTTCACCACCATGCCGTCGATTTCGTAGGCGTACTGTTCGCGTTTGTTCTGCCAATCGTTGCAAAAGGTGGCTACGTCGGCGATGTTTGGGCAGACCTTCCTTTCCCCCAGCCCCCCCCCTGCCCCCCCCGAAGGGATGGGGTGTGCGTGTTGCGGTATTTTGAAACCAATGCCGCCCAGCAGCTCAATCAAACTATCATGGGTTTTGAAATTGCTCAAAACGCTGTTGCCATTGGCATCCACGGCGAAGCCGACTTGGTAAATGAACGCCTCGATGCGACGGCTGGCCGTCTCCGAGGGGTCTTTGGTGCGTAGGCCGCCCGTAGCGGCGTTGCGGGGATTGGCGAAGAGGGTGTCGCCGTCGGCGGCCCGCTGCTCGTTCATTTTTGTAAAAACATCCTTGCGGATGAGGGCCTCGCCCCGCAGTTCCGCCTTTGCGATGCCGAACTTGGAGAACTCCGCCCGCAGCGGCACGGAGCGCAGGGTGCGGATATTGGGCGTGATTTCATCGCCGAGCGCACCGTTGCCACGGGTGGCGGCCCGCACCAGTTGGTCGTTTTCGTACACGAGGGCGATGGTTCCGCCGTCGAATTTCGGCTCTACGCAGTACTCGATTTCGAGGTCGGCGGGCAGGCCGAGGTAGTTCTTGATGCGCTCGTCGAAGCTGGCGAGGTCGGCTGCGTCGTAGCTGTTGTCGAGGGAGAGCATGGGCGTGAGGTGCTCCACGAGGGCAAAGTCTTCGGTCAGGTCGCTGCTCACCCGTTGCGTCGGCGATTCGGGTGTGACCAGTTCGGGGAATTTCGCCTCGATGCCCTCGAGTTTTTTATAGAGCATGTCGTACTCGTAATCGCTCACGACGGGGTCGTTCTGGGCGTAGTAGCGCCATTCGTGGTAGATGATGGCCTCCCGCAGTTCGGTAGCCATGGCGGAGGCATCGAGTGGGTTGGCAGGGTCGGGCGCTTGCAGCAGTCGCTTGGACAGGTCGAAAAGGCGGCGTTGTTCTTCTTTTGTGTACATTTTTTAAGAATGTGAGAGTTTGAGTTCCCTTCAGGAATGATGAGAACGTAAAGTTCTATTTTTTGGCATAAGCCACGTTTCCTTGCCGAAAATCTTCCCGCACAGGCGTGAACACGTCGAGGATGCGGCAACGGGTAATTGCACGCCCGGAATGCGGCACGTTGGTAGGGATGACGAGACAGTCGCCAGAGTGCAGCGTCATTTTTTCACCACCTAGTATGAATTCGAACTCGCCCTCCAGCATGTTGGAGACTTGCTCGTGGAAGTGAGCATGTTCGGGCAGTTCGGCACCAGCCTCCACATCCACGTAGGCGATGGTCATGCCTTCGGTGTGGAACATGCGGGCATTGAAGCCACGAGTGATTTCGAAGGATGGGATGTCGGTAAGGGTGATTTTCATGATGCGTTTATTTTTGGACACAGAGTGCGCAGAGATTTTCACAGAGTGTCATAGAGAGATTATCTCAGTGTCCCTCTCCGTGCGCTCTGTGTCCAAAAGCAACATTACGATTTTTTTCCCTCAAAAAAATTACCCTCGAAAGCAAACCTTTTCGTGTAAAAATTGAAAAAAAACAGCACCCCGGTCACGATGATTTTGGCGAGGATGGGCCAGTCGCACAGCACGGGCAGTTTCACCAGCAGCCACATCATGCCCACGCCCAGTACCCAGCCGATGACGGAGAACAGCATGGAGATGGCAAAGGCATGGTGAGCCTTGCGCTTGAGGTCGAAGATGAAGCGTTTTTGCAGGTAGAAATTAACCAGCACGGCGATGGGGTACGAGATGGTATGCGCTAGGACGGGGTCAAACCAGAGCCAATCGAGCAGCAGGTACAGCATATAATCCACCCCCGTAGCGATGACGGAGGAGGTGAGGAATTTCGCTTGTGAAAGCGGAAAGCTGGGCTGGTTTTTCATCGTGTTTAGCGGCCTCAATGCCGCTTCAGTTCAACGCTTTTGTTGTTGCTGAATTTGGTTTCCCTGAAGCACAACTCTCCGTTCTTCAACCTGTTGATGGTAGCCTCATCGAATGAATAGTCCACATCGTTGAAGCTATCGTCAAAACGGGTTTCGAGGGTGACATAGGAATTTGTGCTTTCACCGTCGGAATAGGTTCTATCGTCCATATCCCATGTGCCGGTAGTCAACACAGTAAGGGAGTTTTTGTCGAGGAGGTTGAGCGTACCATCGGGCATGAATTCCAGCAGGGTCTCCTCGTATTCGTCCGTGATACCTTCGTTGTTGAAAAGCTTCAGTTTTTTGACTTCCTGAAACTCCCAAATGCCAAGTACCTGCTCCTCATACTTGTCTTTTTGGGTTTCTATCTCGCAGGAAGAAAGAAGAAGCGATAGGGCGATAAGGCAGGCGAATTGCGGAAATAAAGGGAACGATTTCATGATTAGCAATTTAGTTAAGGACTGCTCAAATTTAAATTAGCACCTAAGCTAAATCAAGGCTGTTTCAATGTTTTAATCCTATTTTAACCCCAGCTCTGCCTCAAAAAATATCCGTACCTCCTCCCAAGTGTCCACCCTCGTGTAGCCCTGCTCGTCCACGTTGTGCGAGGCGGTGAACAGCAGCCCTTTCCCAGCGAAGCCTTTGAGGTTCCAGGCGTGGTCGTCGATCATGTAATCGGCTTGTATGATGCGCTTGTCGCCACAAAGCACGAGCCGCTGCCAGCCGATGAAAGGGAAATGCTGGTCGAGCCAGTCGAGTTTGTCTATCAGCGAGTTGCGGAACTCGGTGGCGGCGGTCACGGCATAGACATCGTAATGCTCGGTGAGCCATTTCACCACTTCCTGGCTGCCTTCCATCACGGGCAGGTCGGCGAAGAAACCGGGTTCATGCAGGTAGCCCCGGATATGGGCGGCATTGGGCAGTTGGTAAATCTTTTTGCCCCACCAAACCTCCTTCGGTGGCCGCTCACCGAAGTCCCGCTCATAAAGGTCGAGGAACTTGGGCGTCACATCGGCGATGACCTCGTCCATGTCGAGGGCGATGCGCTTTTTACGTCCTGCGGGGTTTTCGTTCATGAATTCTTCGAGTGGTGTTTTAAACATCAAGCAGATTTGATTTGAATTTTTTGAGTTATCGCCCAAGGGGGCGACAACTCAAAAAAGAATTTTGGGGGTTGAAAAATTGCGAAGTAATTTTTCAACCCCCATTTACTTGGTTCATGGCCAGCGCCAGCCCAATAGTACCGAAGGCCTTGACGCCATCAGCAGCCCGCCGCAGTATGTCGGGCAAGGCTTCCTGCTCCTTTTTGTCCCACTCGCCCAGCACGTAGTCCACCTGCTGTCCTTTGTGGAATTCGTCGCCGATGCCGATGCGGAGCCGGGCGTAGTTGTTGCCACCGTTCAGTTGGTCAATGCTTTTCAGGCCGTTGTGCCCGCCATCGGAGCCATTGCCCCGCAACCGCATTTTACCGAAGGGAAGGTTCAAGTCATCTAGCACCACAAGCAAGTTTTCCTTCGGAATGTTGTGCTTCTGGAGCCAGTAGCGCACGGCTTTGCCGCTCAGGTTCATGTAAGTGCTGGGCTTCAGCAAGATGAAGGTGCGGCCCTTGTGGCGGAACTCCGCCAAGTCGCCAAGGGTATCGTTCTTGAACTTCACATCGAACTCCTTGGCCAGCACATCCACCACTTCGAAGCCGACGTTGTGGCGGGTATTGTCGTAGTCGGCGCCCATGTTTCCGAGGCCGGCGATGAGGTACTTCATTTGAGTTTGCAGTTAGACAGTTTGCGGTTGGCAGTCAGGTGCTGCTGAATCAGGGATGACCAGCCACTAGCCAAAGCGGGGGCAAAGGTAAGGATTTGAGTTTGCAGTTAGACAGTTTGCGGTGGGCAGTCAGTCCTAAGTTGGCAGTCCCTGCCAGACAAATCAAGCAACTTGCCTTTGTACTTTTTACGATGTACTTTGCAAGCACGTTTTTGCGGGCGACAAATCGAACACCTCTAACAAATCAAACCCTTCGAACAAGCCGCAGCCCATGCGCAAGAAACTGACCGACGTCCTCTACTCCTTTCCCTTTCAGCTACTGGTGCTGCATTTGCGCAGCAACCTGTTGCTCGTGGGCGTGTGGCTGCTGCTGGCGCTGATGGTCACGGGCAAATTTGGGGGCGGCTTTGGGCTGCGTTACTTGTTCCTATCGCCGGAGTACTTGGGCGAAGTCGGTTTCATGAGCTTTTTCTACGTGGGCGTCGGGTTCGGGGCACTGGTGATGAGCTGGAACCTGACCACCTACCTGCTCAACGCCTACCGCTTTTCGTTTTTGGCGTCGCTTGGCAGCCCCTTCGCCAAGTTCGTGCTGAACAATATGTTGGTGCCGCTGGCCTTTGCGGTGTTGCTCCTCGCTTGCCAAATCAGTTTCGGTATCTGGCACGAACTCCGACCCCTCGCCGAGGTGCTCTGGGACAGCATCGGCTTCCTCACAGGCTTCGCAACGCTGGTGTTTGCTGTGGCCATGTATTTCCATTTCACCAACAAGGATATCACCAGTTTTGAAACAAAAAAGCGGCGGAGAAAGCTGTCGAAGCGCCGTTCGAGCGTCGTCGAGGACATCCGCCTGAACCGCAACCAATGGCGGGTGGACACCTACCTGACCACCACGCTGCGCCCCCGTCTCGTGCGCAATGTGGCGCATTACGACCCAGCTATTTTGGCAAAGGTTTTTCACCAAAACCACCTCAATGCCCTCATGGTACAACTGCTCACGCTGGTACTGCTCGTGTTACTCGGTGCCCTGATGGACCATCCAGCCTTCCGTTTGCCAACGGCCACAAGTATTTTCCTGCTTAGCAGCACGGTCATAGCCCTGACCGGAGCGGTGTCGTTTTGGCTCGGCTCGTGGCGCATCACGGGGTTGGTAGCCATCCTGTTGCTGCTCAATTACGCCACCCGCTTCGACTTATTTCATCACAAAAACAAGGCTTACGGGCTGAACTACACCGTGCCCCCAAGTCCCTACCACCCCGACAGCCTGCAAGCCGCCTGCTCGCCGCAAGCTGTCGAGGCAGACATGGCGGCCACTATCGAGATTCTGGAAAAATGGAAGCGCAAAGCCGCTGGGCCGAACGGCGAGAAACCCAAAATGGTCTTTTTCTGCGTGAGCGGCGGCGGCCTAAAGGCGGCCACTTGGGCGATGGAGGTGCTCCAACACGCCGACAGCCTGACCCAAGGCCAGTTCTTGGAGCATACGGTGCTGATGTCCGGCGCATCGGGCGGCATGATGGGCACTTCGTACTATCGGGAATTGGCGCTGCGCAAACAGCAGGGCGAGCCGATAGACCTGTACGACGGGCAGCACGTGGCCGATATTTCAAGGGACCTGCTCAACCCGGTTTCGTTCGCCATCGTCACCAACGACGTGTTCCTTCCCTGGGCCAGCTTCGAGCAGGGCGGCCAGCGCTACAAAAAGGACAGGGGCTATATTTTTGAAAAAACACTAAACGAAAATACCCGCTTTCGCCTCGACAAGAATATCGGAGACTACTCGCAGCCGGAGCAGCGGGCGCTCATCCCAATGGTGTTCGTGACGCCGAGCATCGTCAACGACGGGCGGCGCATGGTCATCTCGTCGCAGCCGGTGCGCTACATGATGGTGGAGCCTGCTGGGGTGCGCCAGCCCGGCGCCGTGCAGGTGGATGCTGCCGATTTTTGCCAACTTTTCGCTGCGCAAAACGCCGACAGCCTGCGCTTTCTGACGGCGCTGCGCATGAACGCCACCTACCCCTACATCTTGCCCAACGTCACGTTGCCAAGCGACCCGCCCATCGAGGTGCTGGATGCCGGGTTCCGTGACAATTTTGGCCTGAAATCGGCCACCCGTTTCATCCATGTCTTCAAGGATTGGATTCGAGAAAACACGAGTGGCGTGGTGGTCGTGGTGGTGCGCTCGTTCGAGCGGCAGCAGGAAATCGAATCGGACAAAAACCGGGGCACGTTGGAGACGGTGCTGAACCCCCTCGAAATTGCCTTCAAAGTGATGAGCCTTCAGGACTACGAGCACGACAACAGCCTCGGCTTCCTTTTCGACCTCCTCGGCCACGACCAGCTTGAAATCGTGCGCCTTACCTACCTGCCCAGCGAGGAGCTGAAGGATTCGCCCATCAGTTTTTACATCACCAAACGAGAGCGAGCCGATATCCGCCGGGCCATTGTGTCGGAGGGGTGTGTGCAGAGTTGGGAGCGGCTGCGGGAGTTGTTGCACTAGGTTTTTCTGTGAAAAACCTATCACGCTGCCTGAGCTCCTAAAATCCCCATGAAAAATGTCAACGAACAACAGCCTTGTTGAGATTTGCGTTAAGTGCTAACTTTGCCCGCTCAAAACAAAAAGTAAGCCCACATATCCAAAAACATTACCACCGTGATTAAGAAATCAATAGCCATTTTTTGCTTCGCAATATGTACCCTCGCCACTATCAAGGCCCAAGAGGGTGTAGAAGCAGGCGTGTGGGTGGCCGCCGTCAACTACTTCGGCGACCTGAACACCAACATGCGCCTCAACCGCCTTGGCCCTGCCGTAGGTTTCGGCCTTCGCTACAACTTCAACGAGCGAGTCAGTGGAAAACTCAGCGGCAACCTCGGCAGGGTAGAAGCCTACGACTCCGACTCGCCCAACCTCTACGAGAAGGCCCGCAACCTCCACTTCCGCTCCGTAGTGGCCGATGCCGGGGCGCAATTGGAGTTCAACTTCCTGCCTTATTTCCACGGCAGCAAGGACAACAACTGGACCCCTTACCTCTTCGCAGGGCTTGGTGTCAGCTACTTCAACCCCAAGGCCGAAATGAACGGTGATTGGGTGGAGCTGCGTCCATTGGGCACGGAGGGCCAGTTCAAGGGCGAGGAATACTACACCGTGGCAGGTGGCTGGGTCTATGGCGCAGGCTTCAGGATTGACCTCAGCTACGAGTGGAGCATCAACATTGACATGAGCGCTCGCCGCCTGTTCAGCGACTACCTCGACGACGTGAGCAGTGCCTACCCCGACCCCGACGATGTGGCCGACCTTCGTGGCGAGGAAGCCGTGCCCTTCATTGACCGTTCCTACGAGCTGTTCCAGAAAGACCCCGACTTTTTCACCCGCAACAACCTCGAAGCGCCCATCGGCGAGCTTGGGCGCCAGCGTGGCAACAGCAGGAACAACGATACCTATGTCTATTTCGGCATCGGTATTTTCTACTACTTTGGAGACTTGAAGTGCCCTTATGAGAAATAGCTTTGTGTTTGATGAGTTTGAATTGTTCGATGGGGTTGGGTTGTGAGGATGCCCATCAAACCCATCAAATCCATCAAACTCCTTAAACCCATCAAACGTGACAAATGCGATTCAAGAGTCGCCTTCTCAAGCCCGTCGCCCGCCAGATAGCCCGAAACATCGAACGGTGGAGCGCCGATGCCCCTGCTGCGCAGGAGCTTGTTTTCCAAAAATTGGTAAAAAAGGGGAGCCGAACAGCCTTTGGGCGGGAACATGGTTTTGACAAAATCGGGAGTTACGACGCCTTTCGAGCACAGGTGCCACTGCGGGACTACGAGGCATTGCGCCCGTGGATTGAGCGCATCAAACTAGGCGAGCGGGACGTGCTCTGGCCCGGCCTGCCCAAGTACTTCGCCAAGACCAGCGGTACCACCTCCGGTGTAAAATACATACCCCTCACACGGGACTCCATGCCCAACCACTTCGGCACGGCCCGCAATGCGTTGTTCAACTACGCTGCCCGCACGGGCAATTTCGACTTCGTTGATGGCAAGGTGATTTTCCTCTCCGGCAGCCCGGAACTCGATACCGTGGGCGGCATACCTGCCGGGCGGCTCTCTGGCATCGTCAACCACGAAGTACCGGCTTGGCTGCGCACCAACCAACTGCCAAGTTACCCGACCAACTGCATTGAGGATTGGGAGCAAAAGCTGGAAGCCATCGTGAACGAAACCTTGGGGCAGGACATGCGCCTCATCAGCGGCATTCCGCCTTGGGTGCAGATGTACTACGAGCGGCTGCTGGAGCGCAGTGGTAAACAGTTCATCAAAGATATTTTCCCAAATTTCAAGGTCTTCGTGTACGGTGGCGTGAATTTCGAGCCTTATCGTGCGGGGCTGGAATCGCTCGTCGGCAATCGGCTCGACTCAGTGGAAACCTACCCGGCCAGCGAAGGCTTCATCGCCTTTCAGGACAGCCAAACCGAGCCGGGGCTGCTGCTCAATGCTGCATCTGGCATCTTCTTCGAGTTTGTGCCAGTGGAGGAGGTGTTCAACGAAAACCCTACCCGCCTTTCGCTGCGCAATGTGGAAATTGGGGTCAACTACGCCCTCATCATCAACAACAACGCCGGGCTTTGGGGGTACAGCATCGGCGACACGGTGGAGTTCGTTTCACTGAACCCGTACCGGCTCATCGTTACTGGTCGGGTGAAGCACTTTATTTCGGCCTTCGGCGAGCACGTCATTGGCAAGGAAGTGGACGCTGCTATGTTGGCTGCCTCGAAGGCCACAGGGGTGGGCATCGTGGAGTTCACGGTGGCCCCGCAAGTGGCTCCACCTGAGGGCGGGCTTCCCTACCACGAGTGGTTTGTGGAGTTCGACCAACAGCCCAACGACTTGGAGCACTTCGCCCAACTACTCGACGCCGAGATGGTGCGGCAGAACATTTACTACGAAGACCTTATCAAAGGGAACATCTTGCGTCCGCTTAAAATCGTTCCACTGCCCCGTGACGCCTTTCGCCAATACATGAAATCGCAGGGAAGGCTCGGTGGGCAAAACAAAGTGCCCAGGCTGGCAAACGACAGGAAGCTAGTGGATGGGTTGGTAGGTTGAAAACTTTGCAACAATCAACTCAGGCAGTAATGTGTTGCTGAGTTGATGTGTATCATGTTTTCTCGGCTATATCTATTATTGAGGCACTTGCATCAATTCGATTAAATTATTAATAATGCCTGTAAATTCTACTTGTTTGGTCAGGATATCTTCCATATTTTCAAAATAAACCATGCGCCTATCTTTATAGTCTCCTTCCAATATGGGTGAATGTATTTCTGCGATTTTTGCATGATGAAATATGAGGTGTACTTTATCCGTCATGCGGTGGTTAAATGTCAAGAAATCCTCCTTTGCATAATAGCTGGGCGCATTCCATTTGATGCGCTCTGAGATGGCGGGATTTGCAGATTTAATGACTGTCCGCAATGCCTCTATTTCTGCTTTTAAGGGGTGCTCAAGTTTTTGCATATACTCAGCTACCAATAATGAATCGTCAGGTTTTGCTGATTTTGCCATGATTTTAAAGGCATTTATTGGTTGTTTAAAACAGCGAATAAGGTCGGCAAAGCATAAAGCCCTGCCAACCTTCGCCTTTTAACCGATGCGCTCCGCATATTTTTTAAAATTATCCAAAATTGCCTGCCAGCCACCCCGTTGCATCTCGACGGAGTGCGTGTTCTCAGCCTCGAATGTTTCCATGACGAAAGTACCGCCATCCACTTCCGAAAAATGGATTTGCACCTTCCTGCCATCCCCCATCGTGTAGTCAATGCGCTGGTTTTCAAGCACTTGGTCATATACGCCGCTAAAATCAAAGCCAAAGCTGCCGTCCTTGGCTTCCATGCGGGAGCTGAACTTGCCACCTACCCGAAGATCGTTCTCGGCACGGGGCGTGTGCCAGTCGTCGGAGGCGTTGTTCCATTGGGTGATGTGCTCGGGTTGCGTCCACAACTGCCATACTTTTGAAATTGGGACATGAACCGTGGCTTGCACCGTGATGACCGTTTTGCTCTCGTCATTGGCGGCTTGCCGGAGTTTTTCAAGCTCAATTTTCTGCATCTGCATCAATGCGCCCATCGCCCGTTGTGCCCTTGCTGGGTCGGGGTCCATGAGCAGTTTGGGAAGCTCCCTTGGCACGATTTGCCATGACAAACCGTACTTGTCCCTCAGCCAACCGCACATGCTTTCAGCACCGCCATCAGCCGTGAGTTTTTCCCAGAAATAGTCTACCTCGGCTTGGTCTTCGCAATTGACCACAAAGGAAATGGCTTCGTTGAAGGTGTACTCTTGCTGCTGCATGGGGTCGTCCATGGCCATGAAAGTCTCGCCGTGGAGGGTGAACTGGGCGTGCATCACCGTGCCTTCCGGCCCCTCAGCACCTGCGCCATATCGCAGGATGCCAGTTACGGACGAATCATCGAAGACGGATGTGTACAGCCCAAGTGCTGCCTCAGCTTGGCCAAAATGCGCCCCCGTGAAAAGCAGAGATGGCGTGAACTTTTGATGGCCTACTTCTTCCAGTCTGCCAAATGAGATTTGCCATGTAAGCCCGAAGCGGTCTTGCACCCAGCCATATTTTTCGCTCCAGGGGTACTTGTCCAACGCCATCAAGACGGAGCCGCCGTCGGAGAGTTTTTGCCAAACTTCATCGGTCTCCTCCATTGTTTCGCAGGTTACATAAAAGGAAACGGAAGGGTTGAACTTGAACATTGGCCCGCCGTTCAGGGCGGTGAACTGTTGACCGTTGAGCTGGAAGCCGACCGTCAGGGCTTTTCCGTCGTTGTGGAAAACATCCACTACTTTGGAGTTTTTGAAAACGGATACGTAGAAATTGGCGGCGGCTTCGGCTTGGCCATCGAACCAAAGGAAAGGGGTGATTTTTTGCATGATGCTTTTTTTGTGAAAGGTGATGTTTTTTGGTTTTCTGAGAAAGGTTAGGCTAAAGATATTCATCGTTCAGGTGGTTTTTCTGTCCTGAAATTTTACTCAAGCCTTTTCCGCACAGTTGAACATCCACTGCACGCCGAACTTGTCGGTGCAACTCCCGAAGTAGTCACCCCAAAACATGTCCTGTAGCTCCATTTCCACTTTGCCGCCTGCCGAAAGGGCATCGAACAAGCGCTTGGTCTCTGCCCTTGTGTCCGGTTCGAGGTTGATGTAGGCGTTGTTTCCAAAAACCAATTTGAAGCCCATGCTTTCTGGGGCATCCGTGCCCATGAGTACATGTGCGCCGCCGAGGATGGGCAGGGCTACGTGCATCACGAGGTTTTTGTCTTCCTCGGGCATCGGGGGTGCGCCGTCTTGTGGAGGTACGCTGCTGAACCGGGAGATTTCGCCCACAAATTCGCTTTGGAAAACTGATTTGTAAAAGTTGAATGCTTCCTCCGTGTTGCGGGAGAAGTTGAGGTAAGTGCTTACGCTTGCCATGTCAGGTGATTTTAGTTGATGAACAAAAGTTAATGATTTTATGCTTTGGCCGAGGTTTTAATCAAGGCTTGGGATAGTCGTAGTTCACCATCCACTGTACGCCGAAGGGGTCGGTACACATCCCGAAGTAGGCACCCCAAAACGTATCAGCAATGGGCATACTGACGTTGCCGCCAGCAGAAAGGCCCTCGAAAAAGCGGTCGGCTTCCACTTTGCTTTCTGCGGTGATGGAGATGTTGAAAAGGTTGCCCTGTACCCCGGTCGTGAAAGCGGGCGGTCAGTCGCTGCCCATCAATACGCAGCCTGCCGAACCAACAGGAAGCGAAACATGCAGAATTTTTTTGGCCTCTTCCTCGGGCATGGGTGCCTCGGAGGAAGGCATGTCGCCAAATCGGGAGAACATGCTGAACTCGCCGCCAAAAATGGATTTGTAGTGGTTGAAAGCGGCTTCGCAGGTGCCGTTGAAGTTGAGGTAAACATTTAGGAATGTCATGTCCATTAATTTTAGTGGTGAAATGAATTGTTTTAAACAGGAGCTTCGAAGGTGCGACCCTTCTCAAGCGAAAACTATTTGTTTGTTTATTTTTTTGCTTTCTCAAGGTTCTCTTGCACCCTGAACTTCACGATGCGGGTTATCAAATCCAGCGGCATGGGCTGGTCGAGCGGAAATTGCACCGAACCTTTCCCTTGTTTGAAAACTGAAAGTTCTGCCGCAAACGCCTCGTGTCCCGTCGGTGTGGCATAGAAGCCGATATGGTTTTTGTAGCCAGCAAAATAGACCAGCGGGCCGTTCAGCTTGAAAGCTGGCATAGCGTAGGCAATGGTTTCTTGCGCATCCGGTGCAGCTGCTCTGATGGTCGTCCTGACCTGCGCCAAAACTCGTTGAACCTCCTCCGGGAAACCAGCGATGTATTCATCAATGCTGTTGGGTTTTGCTGCGTTCATGCGATGGCGTTTCTTTTGTGCCGGGTACCGCTCCACTTGAATGGTTTGGCCTTCGGAAAATTGGTGAATAATTTCGATGCAAAGATGGTGTGGTTTTTAAAACAAAATGTGTTACATTTGCGACAAACCAGCGGGGCATTTGCGACAAAACCCCGCCAACACCATCTCACATGAAAAACATCGCCATCCTCGTGCCCGAAACCGCCGTTGTTGAGGCGGTCGCCGACCCTCGCTACATGTTCTCGGCGGTCAACGAATTTTTAAAAAACGAGGGCAAACCACCCGGTTTTTCCATACAACTGGTAGGCATGACGCCCGAAGTGCGGGTGGCAGGTGGGGCCTTCAGCATCCACACCGACGCCACCTTGCCGATGGCCAACAAGCCCGA
This sequence comes from uncultured Saprospiraceae bacterium, assembly GCA_964442355.1. GTDB lineage: Bacteria > Bacteroidota > Bacteroidia > Chitinophagales > Saprospiraceae > UBA6168. The sequence goes on from CAYTZS010000019.1 coordinate 33,064, forward strand.
CCTCATCATCATCCCAGCGGTAAGCGGCGACCTCGGTGCTGCCATCGAAGTCAACCGCCCGTTTTTCCCGTGGGTGCAGGCGCAGTACGAAAATGGGGCAGAAGTGGCGAGCCTCTGCATAGGTGCCTTCCTGCTGGCTGCCACTGGACTGCTCGATGGCAAACCCTGCTCGACGCATTGGCTGTTTGCGGGCGAGTTCCGTCGCCGATTCCCCGCCGTGAACCTGATGGAACAGAAAATCATCTGCGAAAACAATGGCGTTTATTCCAGTGGCGGTGCCAACTCGTACTGGAACCTACTGCTTCACCTCGTCGAAAAATACACGAGCCGGGACATGGCCATCCTCGCTGCCAAATTCTTTGTGCTCGATTTTGACCGGCAGAGCCAATCGCCGTTTGCTATGTTCAAAGGGCAAAAAATGCACAGCGACGCCGAAATCAGGCAGGCGCAGGAATTTATTGAGTATCATTTTCAGGAAAAAATATCGGTGGATGATTTGGCGGAGAAATTCGCCATCGGCAGGCGCAGCTTCGAGCGGCGCTTCAAGGCAGCCACCAACAACACGGTCGTGGAGTACGTGCAGCGTGTGAAAATCGAGGCAGCCAAGCGCAGCTTCGAGGCCAGCCGCAAGAACATCAACGAGGTTATGTTCGACGTGGGCTACTCGGACACGAAGGCGTTTCGGGATGTTTTCAAGAAAATCACGGGCCTCACGCCAGTGGACTACCGGAACAAGTACAATCGGCAACAGCCACAGCTAAATTAGCCACAAAAAAACAGCCCGGCAGGGCGAACCACTGCCGGGCTTGAGAAAGAAAGGGTCTATTTTTTCACAAAACTGCGCACCGCAGTGTTGCCATCAATGCCCAGCAGCACGAGCCGATAAAGCCCAGCCTGCAAATCGGAAACATTAATCGAAGAACCATCACGCTCCAGTGAGCCCGACTTGATTTTTTGTCCCAAACCATTGACAATGAGCCAGCTAATTTCGTTTTTCGCTTTGTCGTTTTCATAGAAAACCTGCACAAAATCCTGCGCTGGATTGGGGTAAACGAAGAGGGTTCCGTTGGCAAATGCTTCCCTTGTTCCGGTCAACTCGCCCTGCTGCACCGTGTTGTTGGCAGAAATCAGCCAAAGGTCGGGGTCGAACTGCACGGAGGTGACCTCGAATGGGATGTTCATGCTGAAAAGCTCGCCATTCTGCGTGTGCTCCAGCCGCACGAGCGAGTCCACGCCAGCGCCTTTCAGTAGCAGGGGCACGGGCATTTCAAAAAAGTCAACCGAGGGGTGCGAGGTGGTTTGGTTGAGCTGGAGGTACACGTCGCCTTGACTGCTTTGCTCCCAAACGACTTGGTAGCTGGGAAAGCCCTGCCCCACGTACCAGTCCTCGAAGTACTCGTCCAAATCTTGCCCAGCGGCTGCCTCAAGCTGCGACTGCAGGCTGGATGTGTGGGCGTAGTCGAACTGGCGGTCGTTCAGGTAATTGCGAAGCCCCCCGAAAAAATCATCGTCGCCGAGCTTCCAGCGCAGCATGTGCAGCAGGTACGAGCCCTTGTTGTAGCTGAGGCGACTGCTGAAAATTCGGTTGACGCTCGTGGTGTCGTCCACCCGCACCGAGCCGCTGGGCTGTGAGGTGATGCTTTGCACTTTGCTGAGTTTCCAATCGTACCACTGCGTGACCACCTGTGAGGGAAAGCGCTCCCTCGACAAACCTTCGAGGTAAGTGGCGAAGCCCTCGTTGAGCCAGATGTCCTCCCAGCTGCCGCAGGTCACCATGTCGCCGAACCACTGGTGCGCCAGCTCGTGCGTGAGCAGCCCCCAGCCGTAGCTCGTCACGAAGCTCATGGTCTGGTGTTCCATGCCGCCGCCCCAGCCAAATTGGGCATGCCCGTATTTTTCTTCGTGAAACGGGTAGGTCACGAACAGGCTATCATAAAACTGCAAGACCTGCACGAGGCTGGCAGTGCCCGTCTGCGCGCTGGCGAGGTTTTCGGGATAGACGTAGTTGAGCATGGGAAGGTTTGTGCCATTGCTAAGTGGCACATTGTCAGTGTATTGCGCAAAATTCGTGACGGCGATGGCCACGAGGTACGGAGCAATCGGGTAGCGGTGCCGCCAGTAATAAACCTTGTCCGGTCCGGTGGCGGTCTCCTGCACCAGCAGGCCGTTGCTTGCAGCTCGGTAGGCTGCTGGCGTGGTGACGATGACGTCAATGCTGTCAATCTTGTCGTCGAGGCCGTTTTTGCAGGGCCACCAATCTTGGGCACCGTAGGGTTCGGAGAGCGTCCAAAGCGACGGCACGCCGTTGTGCTCGCTCTGGATGAATGAGCCAAATCCGCTGGATGGCGGCGCACCTGCGTAGGTAATCGTCAGGCTGTCGAGGGTGCCAGCTGGTAGCGGGGTGGGCAGTTGTACCGTGAGGAGGTAGTCGCCCGTGGCCGTGGAGTTGAGGCTCTGGCCGTGGTAGTTGATGTCGTTGACGGCCATTTGGGTGGAGAAATCGAAATTGATTTCCGAGAAATCGTCTTCCAGCGTCTCGAAATAGACCGTCGCTTTACCGTCAATAAAATACACAGCCGGATCGATGTACCACTCAAAGCGGTAGTATTTCAGGTCGTAGTTTTCCGTCAGCGGATTGGCAGCGGGTGCGGGGTGGAAGAAGTGGGCATGTGCATCTGCTTCTTTGCAGGCGACGTTTTCGAGGTCGTCGTCCGTCATCTGGTGTTGGGCAAAAAGGCTCGCCGTGATGGCCAGCAGCAGGAGTGTCAATGTTTTTTTCATGAAATACTTTTTTGAAAAAATATTCCCTAAAGTTACGGGACAAAGCAGGGAGTGGAATTTGACTTTTGTCACTTTGGATGGAATCATATTGAAATCAATCAACTCTCAGAAGCTATTCTTTTGAAAATGCTTTATCGTTGGATATGTTGATTTTCTTGCATCACCAGCAAATTGTGCTGCGGTAGTGCGAACTTATTTTTTTTAACCTGTTCAAATCAGTGGCAAAAAGTGCCAAGAGTATTGATATTTGCGCTTCAAAAAATACCAATACATGGCAATCGTTGAAATGAAAGTCCCCGTCATTGGGGAATCCATAACAGAAGTCACGCTTTCCAAGTGGCTGAAAGCCGATGGCGACATGGTAGCGTTGGACGAGGCTATCTGTGAGTTCGAATCGGACAAAGCGACCCTCGAATTCCCAGCTGAGGCTGCTGGCAAGCTCAAATATGTCGCAAAGGAAGGAGACGACCTGTCCATCGGGGCGCTTGTGGCTACCATTGACACATCGGTTTCGCAAGGCGCACCTGCACCTGCCGCTGCACCGCCAGCGGAGGCCAAATCGGCTGTCCCAGCACCTGCCGCCGCCCCTGCGGAAAGCAAGTCCACTTATGCCGAGGGGCACCCATCGCCCGCCGCTTCGAAGATTTTGAAGGAAAACGACATACCTGCCAGTGCCGTACAGGGTTCGGGCCGTGATGGCCGCATCACCAAGGAGGATGCCCAGAAGGCTGTTGCAACGCCACCTGCCGCCGCTCCCGTTGCGCCAGCACCAAAACCTGCTGCGCCAATTGCTGCTGTGCCTGCGCCATCGGGTAGCCGCACCGAAGACCGCAAGAAGCTGAGCCGGATGCGCCGCACCATTGCGAAGCGCCTCGTGAGCGCCAAAAACAACACGGCCATGCTCACTACCTTCAACGAGGTGGACCTGACCGAAATCATGGCCCTTCGGGAAAAGCACCAAGATGCGTTTGTGAAAAAATATGGTATCAAACTCGGCTTCATGTCGCTGTTCGCAAAGGCTTGTGCCAAGGTACTGCTCGAAATGCCTGACGTGAATGCTATGATTGACGGCGAGGACATCATCTACCACAACTACGTGGACATTTCCATCGCCATCAGTACCCCGAACGGCCTCGTGGTGCCGCCAGTACACAATGTCGAGTCGCTGAATTTTGCGCAGATTGAGCAGAAAATCAAGGAGTTGGCTGACAAGGCCCGCAATGGGGAGCTGTCGTTGGAAGAGATGAGCGGTGGCACGTTCACCATCACCAACGGCGGTGTGTTCGGTTCGCTGGTAAGCACACCGATTTTGAATGAGCCGCAAAGTGCCATTCTCGGTATGCACGCCATCCAGCAGCGCCCAGTGGCCGTAAACGGTCAAGTGGAAATCCGCCCGATGATGTACCTGGCCCTCAGCTACGACCACCGGGTGATTGACGGCAGCACCAGCGTGACCTTCTTGGTGAAAGTGAAAAAACTGCTCGAAGAGCCAGTGTCGCTGTTGCTCGACCTTTGACAGGAAAATGCACTGGAGGTACTATCCAGTCCAAAATAAAAAGGGCAACCTGCACTCGGCGGGTTGCCTTTTTTGCTTTATTTCGCCAGGTAAGTGGATAGATATTAGAAATTAGACAATAGACTTTAGATAAGAAATTGATAGTCAATTGTTTGCGTGGCTTCTAATGTCTATTGTCTGGTTACTAAAATCACTGCAAATGACGCTTCAGGAATTTTTCAGCTTCATCGTCGCCAACCCTTTTTGGATACTTTCCTACTTCCTGCTGATCCCGTTCACGGCATTTTTGGCGGGCATCTTCGGCAAGGGCGAGGGTGGCATGGACCCTTGGAAATACTTGTATTCTGCGTTGATTTACTTGGTGTGCGTGCCAGGAATATTTGCGGTTTTTCTGAGCTTGTACGTCTTCATTTTTGAGCGCCGCAGCATTTTTCAGACGGACATTTATACGCAGGTGCTGCCCATTGTCTCAATGTTTGGCACCTTGCTGCTCATTCGCCGCAACGTGAGCTTGGACGAGGTGCCGGGCTTCGACAAAATCACGGGACTTTTTATGATGATTGCGGCGGCTTTCGCCTTTTTTTGGGTGCTGGACAAGACGCATCTCATCGTCATTTCCTACTTGCCGCTCTGGCAGGGCGTGCTGATTTTCGTGGCCCTGCTGCTCTTGATGCGGTGGGGGTGGGGTCGGTTGGCGAAGAAGCCGGCGTAGTTCTCAATGACGCTTTATCAACCCCAGCATTTCCTCAAAAACTCCCGGCGCAGTAGCCAATAGCCTGCCCCCGAAAACATAATCATCACCCCCGTCAAAATCGCTGACCCTACCACCAGCTTCCTGCACCAGCAATACGCCCGCTGCCACATCCCAAGCAGCAAGCCCATACTCGAAAAACGAATCGAAGCGGCCACAGGCCACGTAGGCGAGGTCAACCGCTGCGGCTCCGTAGCGGCGGAGGCCCCTCGTGCTTTTCATCAAATCTTGCAAAATGGCGATGTAGCGGTGCATGGTGTCAAAATCACGGTACGGGAAGCCCGTGGCCACCAGTGAATTGGCGAGGTTGGGAGTGGCCGAGGCATGGATGCGCAGTCCGTTCAGCCAAGCGCCGCCACCCTTCCAGGCGCTGAAGCATTCGTGTCGGTTCACTTCGTAAACAATGCCCAAAACGATTTCTTCGTGCTGGCGAAGCGCCACGCTCACGGCAAAACAGGGTAGTTGGTGCAGGAAATTGGTGGTGCCGTCCAGTGGGTCAATAATCCACTGAAACTCCCCAGCGGCTTGCTCCACCGTCTCCTCCTCCGTCAAAAAAGTGGAGCCGGGCAGCAGGTCGCTCAAGCCAGACACCAGCATTCGCTCGGCGGTCTTGTCCACGTAACTGACGAGGCTGTTGAGGCTTTTTACCTCGATTTTTTCACCAGTAACCTTGCCTACCTCGCCCCGAATGAAGTCGGCGACCGACTCGACGAGCAGACAGGTTTGTTGGCAAAGTTGTTCCAATTGATGCTTGTTCATTGCGTTTTTAGTTGATAAATACTGGGCAAATTGCGGCAGAGTCCATTGTAGTCCAGCCCGTAGCCGACCACGAATTTGTTGGGAATTTCGAAGCCGAGGTAGTCAATTTTGACGGGAAGCAGCAGCGCCTCCGGTTTGAAGAGCAATACAGCTAGCGACAGCGACGCAGGTTGCCGTGTTTGAAGCTCTGCGAGAAAGTGGTAGAGTGTTCGGCCAGAGTCCACGATGTCCTCCACGACGATGATGTGTCGGTCTTTTACTTCTAGGTCGAGCCCCAACACTGTGGAGACCGTGCCCGTGGAGGCCGTGCCTTCGTAAGAAGCCAACCGCACGAAAGCTACCTCGCACTCGATGGCAGCGGCCCGAATGAGGTCTGCTGCGAATATGAATGCACCGTTGAGCACGCAGAGGAAAAGCGGTCGCTTGCCTTCGTACTGCTGCCGAAGCTGGCTGCCGAGTGCTTCGACCCTCGAGGCTATGTCGGCTTCGTCGAGGTACGGCTCGAAGGTCAGGTTGTGGGCGGTGATGAGTTTTTCCATAAGCTGTTTGGATGGAACGAGGAATTGGAAATTGGGCCAAGGCTTCAAAACTCCAAGTTCAATACAATTGGTCACAGGCGAAGGAAAGCCATTTCAGCTTTTTTACAAAGAAAAACGGTGGTAAGAAAAATCACGCACTTGCTTTGCTGACAAGCCCCTGCATGTAGTCAATCAGCAGACGGATGCCAAAGCCTGTCGCGCTTTTTTGCGAAGCAAACTCCGTATCGGCAACTGCGACCCCGGCGATGTCCATGTGTGCCCAGGCCGGGTGCTTTTCAATGAAAGCTTCGAGAAACTTGGCGGCAGAGATAGCCCCTGCGGTGGGGTTGCCGCTGAAGTTCTTGAGGTCGGCCACGTCCGATTTCAGCTCCTTTTTGTAGTCGTCCCAGAGGGGCAACCGCCAGAGGCGTTCGCCGGTGCGTTCGCAGGATTGCAGAAGTTCGTCGGCGAGTGCATCGTTGTTGGCAAATAACCCGCCAGCGTAGGTGCCAAGTGTGCGGATGCAGGAGCCGGTGAGTGTGGCGAGGTCAATCAGCACATCCGGGGCGAAGTTGCGGACAGCGTAAGTAAGGCCATCGGCGAGGATGAGCCTGCCTTCGGCATCGGTGTCAATCACTTCGATGGTCTTGCCTTGGTAAGAGCCGATGACGTCGCCGGGCTTAGTGGAGAGTGCGTCCACGGAGTTTTCTGTAGCTGGAACGATGCCCACGATGTGTATCGGAAGTTGGAGCTTGGCGGCCATTTCGAGGGTGCCAAACACGGCTGCTGCGCCGCCCATGTCCGACTTCATGTAATGCATGTTGGTGGAGGGCTTGATGGAAAGCCCGCCCGTGTCGAAGGTGACGCCTTTGCCTACTAGGCCGATTTTGCGGAGTGCCTCGCCGTTCTTCGGCTTGTACTCCATCACAATGAAGGTAGGCGGGCGCTCACTGCCACGATTCACGGCAATTAGGGCATGGAGGCCCAGTTCGTGAATTTGTTGCTCGTCGAACACCTCGACTTTGTAGCCGTGCTGCTTGCCCGAAGCCAAGGCCCAATCGGCCAGCACTTGGGGCGTTTTCTTGTTGGCAGGGGCATTCATCAGGTCGAAGATTTCGGCGTGGGTTTTTGCGAAAGATTGCCCACGTTGGAGGGCTACGGTTGCAGCTTCCAGCTGTGTGGCGTCCACCAAGACCTCCACGTTGAATTTGTCAGGGCTGACGGTATCTTCTGGTTTTTTGTCGGTCTTGTAAAGCCCGATGTCGTACAAACCAAGCAGCAGGCCATTTATGCTAGCCTCCACCCAAGGGGCAGGGTCGCTGGGGGCATTTTTATGCAAAAAACTAACGCTGAGGTTTGTCGGCAGGTTAGCTTTGCGCTTATGCACCAACGAACGAAAAGCGTTCAGGACATCAATGGTGCGGGGCGATTCGCCGAGGCCAAGCAGGAAGATTCGCTTGCTTTGTCCGTTTTCTGTGAAGTACAAAGTATGTACTTCCCTGGCACTGGCCTTGAAATCAGCTTTTATCAGGTCGGAGGGCACACCTGCTTTTTCGGAAACCAGCGAGAATACGGCGTCCAAATCCGTTTGTTGGGCAACGGGTACGATGAATGCAGCCGGTGAAGTTGTTGCCTGATGGCGAAGCGTAAATTGCATGTCGTTTTTTTTTCAGCGGCTTGGGGCGTAGCCATTGCTGCTAACCTGACAGTTACGGTTCAAAAAAAGCCTTGTTTCAATTTTGTATAAAGACTTCAATGGTTTATAAAAAATTGATTTTCAGTGCTTTTCGAAACAAAAATACAACCTGTTTTTTGCAGGTGTGCAAAGATAGTTTCTCGATAGATGTTGTGAAGTTTTTCGAAACTTATGTCTTCTCCCCAGACATTACGGCAAGTCGGTCGGTGTGTACCAAAGGTAATTTAGTTTTTTGAAATCAGCTTAAATCCATCTTCTTAACTGACATTACGCACCCCTGAAAATTAGGACAACAAAGTTCTTTGACAGTA